>DASRSC010000092.1:0-8723 GCA_035695525.1 Pseudonocardia sp.
ACCTTCGCCGACACCAGGGTGTGGGTGGAGAGGGTGTCGCGCGCGATCGGCAGGACGGTGCCCGAGCTGGTCAGCTGGGAATGGCACAAGGACCGGCGCGACGGGCTCGCGCGTCTCGACTACACCCAGAACGCCATCAACAAGACGCTGATCGCGCCGTTCAGCGCGCGGCCGGCACCAGGGGCGCCGGTGTCCGTGCCGCTCCGCTGGGAGGAGCTGGACGACCCGGATCTGCGTCCCGATCGCTGGACGATCCGGACCGTGATCGACCGGGTGGAGCGGGAGGGCGATCCGCTCGCTTCCTTGATCGGACGGGACCAGCGGCTGCCGACGTTGTAGCAGCACTGTGCGAGTGGTCAGGGACCTGCAGGACCGTGGCGATCAGCCTCGAGCGACCGCACCGTCAGGGCATCCGCACGTACCGCACGCGATGCGTGCCGTCCTCCCGGCGTAGCGGCTGCCGGCCGGGCCCGACGCCCCAGCCGGTCAGGCGGCGGTGGACCCTGTCCACCAGGCGACGGGCTGCGCAGGCGAGGATCAGGGTCCGTTGCTGCGCGCGGTGGACGCCGTCGAGGAGATCGTGGTGCAGCCGCCGGAGGCGCGGATGGCGGCCCGCGTCCGCAGGCGTGGTCCCGACGGCGGCGGTGAGCATGGTGAGCTTGGTGCCGTTGCGCCCGTCGGTACCCGGATGGATGTCCACGACGTCCATGCAGCCGCGCACCATCTGGAGACCGCGCCCGCGGTAGCCGGGGTCGGCGGGCGGCGGCCGCCAGTTGCCCCCGTCCTTGACCACCACCCGGGCCCGCCGTCGGCGCCGGCCGTCGGGGAGCACGGACGCGCTGATGGCGACCTTACCCGTGGCGCCGGGGGGGTACGCGTGATCGACGACGTTGGCCACGGCCTCGTGCACGGCGAGGACGACGTCATCGATGGCGTCCTCTGGCCAGCCGTGCCCCTCCAGCCAACTGCGGATGCGGCCCCGTACCACGGAGGGAGCGGCTGGTTCGGCGATCAGGCGCAGGGAGAGCCTGTTCTCGGCTGGCGCCAGAGCTCTCCGCCGGCCCGCTGGGCCGGCACGAGCCCCGTCACCTCTGAAAACAGTCACCGACTGTGTTGTTCCCGTGGCGGCGCCGTTTAACACGTAGGGGAGATCAGCGCACCTCTATCTGGGTGTCGACCGCTGTGAGGGTCAGGACCCGCCTCACGTGCGGATCCGGGCGGGCGAGGACGAGGCTGCCACCGCCTGCACGCAGGTCACGGTCGGCCTCGACCAGGGCGCCGAGCCCGCGTGCATCGACGAACTGCAGTTCGGACAGGTCGATCACGACCAGCTCGGGCTGCGCGTCGCGGAGCGCGGCGAGCGCGTCGGTGAGCGAGCCGACGCTGGCCAGGTCGAGCTCTCCGACGAGGCGGACGTTGTAGCGCAGGGAGGCACCGTTCCTGTGGGCCGAGACAACGACGCGCAGGGTCGGCGAATGCCAGGACCATGTCCTCGGCCGCGGGTTGTCCAGCTCGGTCACGGGCGCGCTCCCTCCGCGAGGGTCCCTGTACGCGATGGTCTGGCCGCGCAGGGGCTGGTCACGGCTGTGGCTCAACCGAGGCGGATCGTAGGACGGGAACGACCCGCCCGCAACGGTCCGACCAGCGCGGACGCAACGAATTGTGGCGCCGAGTTGATAGGATTTGTACCGCTGACTGAAACTTGGCAGGGGGCTCTCGATGGGCGTGGGCCGGCTCGACGACGAGGACTATCCCGCGGTGGCGATGGGCCAGGCTGCGGAGCTGCTCGACGTGCAGCCGGCGTTCCTGCGCAGTCTCGACGCGGCCGGGGTGCTGCAGCCGCAGCGCTCGGGTGGCGGGCACCGTCGGTATTCGCGCCGGCAGCTCGTGCTCGCCGCGCGGATGCGAACCCTGTTCGACGAGGGGCTGACCCTCGACGCGGCCGCCCGGATCGTCGAGCTCCAGGACGGCCTCGACACCGCGCGGAAGCGCATCGCCGAGCTCGAGCAGCAGCTCGCGCGGATGGATGATCGGCAGCACGGTGGCGACGGTGGCGACGTCGTGGACCGTGCGCCTCCTGCGCAGTGACGAGTGCGGGGTAGGCGTGCCGGCTGGGGTTCAGGCCGCGATGCGGACGGCCGCCGACCGGACGTGCGTCTGCGCGGCGCGTCCGCGTCGTTGTGCGCGGCCGCGGCCCGCGAGCCGCGCCAGCCGACGCAGCGTGCGGCGCGGCATCTCCAGCGTGCCGACCACGGTGCGGTAGACCACCCCGGGCGTGCAGAGGCTGCGGCCGCGGGCGAGGTCGCGGAGGCACTGGTCCACCACGGCCGCGGGCTGCAGCCAGAGAGGCGACGGCGTCTTGGGGGCGTCGTGCTTGCCGGTGCGCATCCGACCCGGGCAGAGGGCGATCATGCTGACCCCGGTGCCGGGCAGCGACGCCGCCATGGTGTCGGTGAACGCCAGGACCCAGGCCTTCGTCGACGCGTACGTGTTGCCCGGCGAGGAGAGGTAGCCGGCGAAGCTCGCGACGTTGATCACGGATCCGCCGGCGCGGGCGATCATGCCGGGGAGAGCGGCGTGGGTCAGCGACATGACCGCCGTGATGTTCGTGTCGATCTGGGCCTGGAGGTCGCGCAGGTCGGCCTGGATGAACCCGTTGCCGTTCTCGACGCCGGCGTTGTTCACCAGCACGTCGACGGGCCGGCTCGCATCGGCGAGCCGGTGCTCCACGGTCGCCCTGGCCGCCGGATCGGCGAGGTCTGCGACGAGGACGTCGGCCCTCATGCCATTCCCACGCACCGCTGCTGCAGTGTGCTCCAGCCCGATCCGGTCGCGCGCGACGAGAACGAGGTCGAAGCCGTCACGGGCGAGGCGTTCGGCGAAGACGGCGCCGAGGCCGCGGCTGGCTCCGGTGACTAGTGCGGTGGGCATGGGTCAAACGTAGGGACGGCAGCCTGTAGCGACGCTGAGAAACCGGCCCGAACCTGACTGACGGCTGAGGACGGCGATCCGCGAGGTGCGCTCGAGCGTTACGACATTCGACGCCGCCGAGATGATCTGACGTCACACCGTTCCGCGTGGCCTCTCCCGCGCTCACGACCGTCGCCGCCACCGCACGGGCACGGACCCCGTTGCCCTGACCGACGGGTACGCACTCGGGCTCACGATCTCCGGCGCTCTGCTGGTCGTTGCCGTGATCGTGGCACTAATAGTCCCCGGTACCTGCCGGCAGGCTCGTCGTCGTTCCGCGCGCCCCTGGAGCTGGACGGCCCGAGCAACTTGATGTCCATCACCCTGCGGCACCCAACTGGAGGAGCGCGGCGCGGAAACCGCCGACCGCCCGCCGGACCGATGCAGCTCGCGCCGCGCAGTTCCCCGAGTGGGCTGACGTGCCGGTCGTCCGGTCGATGTCCACGGGTGGGACAACCGCGCTTTCCGCCTCGGAGAGGCGATGACGGTCCAGCTCCCGACCGCCGAGGGTTACGTGCAGAACTCTATGTTGACAGCGTGAGCGCGCCCAAGCCGCTGGAACGGCTCGTCCTGTTCACCGATGCCGTGGCCGCGATCGCGATCACGCTGCTCGTGCTGCCGCTGGTCGACGCAGTGGGGACGTCGGTCGCCGCTCGGGTGCCCTCGGTGGACGTGATCACGGACAACCAGCCGCAGATCTACAGCTTCCTGTTGAGCTTTGCCGTCATCGCGCGCCTCTGGATCGGCCACCGCCGCATGTTCGACCACGTGGACGTCGACAGCCGCGGGCTGTTGCTCTGGAACATGCTCTGGCTGCTCACGATCGTGGTGCTGCCCTTCCCGACCCAGATGATCGGCGCGTACGGCGAGGACCCGTTCACGCCAATCCTCTACATCGGGACGATCCTCGCGAGCAGCATCTGCCTGACCGTGCTCGCGTTCATCATCCGCCGCGGGGTGGACGTGAGCGGCGCGGTGAGCACGACGGGACTGCTGGTGATCGCGTTCGTGCTGGCGGCCCTGGTTCCGGGTGTGCGCTACTTCGCGCTCCTGCTGCTCCTGCTCTCCCCTCTTGCAGACCGCGTCAGCGAACCTCTGCTGCGCCGCGCCGGAGTCATCCCGGCCGAGCGGTGAGCCCGCTTCTGCAGCACCGTCGCGCCACCGGCGCAGCAAGGTAGCTGCGCTGCCCGCGTCAGACCTTCCGGCCGACCCCGCCCACGTAGAGGGTCTCGACCTGGTTGCCGACGGGCGTGTCAGCGTCCGGCCGCCACCTGTTGGCGTACACCAGGCCCGGCTCGACCATCTCGAGTCCTTCGAAGAAGCGCCGGTTCTCGTCCCATGTCCGGAAGCGCCCCGAGCCGACGCTGTCCAAGAAGGCGCGCTCGAGGTCCTTCGCGCGCGGGTCCTCGTCGAGGAAATTACTGATCAGGAGGTAGCTGTCAGGGGACAGCGTGGCGCTGACCTCCGCCGCGGCGCGGAAGGGATCGGCCTTGTCGGAGACGTGGTGCAGGATGCCCGAAAGGAGAACGGCGAACGGCCGGTCCATGTCGATGAGCGCGCGGGTCTGCGGGTCGTCGAAGATCGTCTCGGGGGCCCGCAGGTCGCCGCTGATCACGGTGGTCGTGTCGTCGTCGCCGAGCATGGCCCGGGCGTGCGTCAGCACCATCGGATCTTTGTCGACGTAGACGACGTGCACGGTGGGGTCGATCTCGTGCGCGATCTCGTGCACGTTCCCCGTTGTCGGCAGGCCGGAGCCGATGTCGATGATCTGCCGGATGCCCGCCTCGCCCACCAGATAGCGCACGCCTCGGCGCAGGAAGTTCCGGCTGTCCTTGGCGACCTGTGCCGACTCCGGCGCCACGTTCAGGAAGCCGTGGGCGGCCCGCCGGTCGATCTCGAAGTGCTCCCGCCCGCCGAGAACGTAGTCGTAGACGCGCGCGAGCGAGGGCCTGGTGAAATTCAGGTCGCGGCGCGCGCCGCTGCGCTCGCCGTCGGGCGGCACCGATCGTCGCTGATCACGCGCCACGGAATCCTCCCTTGCGGGCCGGTCACCCACTGGCCGAGTCCCGTCGTCGATGTTCGCGGCGGAAGACTAGCCTGATCAACAGCACGTTCGGCAGAGCCTGCCGGCGTCAGCATGCCGTGTAGTGGTCCAACCCAGCCCCGACGACCTCCCGGATCAGCTCGAACCGCACCTCTGCGCCGTCGGCGGTGGCGAACCTGACCTCGTGGGACTGGCCGACGGAGAGCTCGTCGAGGGGCCGGTGGAAGCGGAGGGGGGCCAGAATTGTCGCGACGGAGATCGGCGGTCGTCCGGCCCCGCGTCGGACGCGCCTGACGGAAGGATGCCGGAGATGAGCAGGACTACTCGCATCGTGATCGTCGGCGGTGGATTCGCCGGGTTCCACGCGGCCCGCTCGCTCACCCGTGCACTCCCGCCGCACTCGGGCACGGAGATCGTGCTGGTGAACCCCACGGACTACTTCCTCTACCTGCCTCTGCTGCCGGAGGTCGCCACAGCGATCCTGGATCCGCGGCGCCTGACGGTGCCGCTGCCGGCCGCCCTGCCCGGGGTGCGTCTCGCACTGGGCGACGTGCGGTCGGTGTCCCTCGAGGAGCACCGGATCTCCTACACCGACCCCGAGGGCCGCAACCGCAGCCTCGGCTACGACCGGCTGGTCCTCGCCGCCGGCAGCGTGAACAAGCTGATGCCGATCCCCGGTGTCGCCGAGCACGCCCACGGCTTCCGTGGGGTGGCCGAGGCGCTCTATCTGCGTGACCACATCATCAGGCAGCTCGAGCTCGCCGCTTCCACCGACGACGCCGATGAGCGCGACGCCCGGTGCACGTTCGTCGTGGTCGGGGCGGGCTACACCGGCACCGAGGTGGCCGCGCAGGGTCCGCTGTTCACTGCCGCCATCGCCGACCGCCACCGGGAGCTGCAGGACCAGAAGGTGCGCTGGCTCCTGCTCGACCTCGCACCAAAGGTGCTCCCGGAGCTGGACCCGCGCCTCTCCCGGGCAGCGGACCGGGTCCTCCGGCAGCGCGGCGTGGAGGTGCGGATGGGCACCTCCGTGCAGGAGGCGACCACCGAGGGCGTCCGTCTCACCGACGGCGAGTTCGTCCCGACGCGGTCCCTCATCTGGTGCGTGGGGGTCCGGCCCGATCCGCTGATCGAGGAGACGGGTCTCCCGACGGAGAAGGGCCGGTTGGTGGTGGAGCCCACGCTCGTCGTGCCGGGCCATCCCGATGTCTTCGCCTGCGGGGATGCCGCTGCGGTGCCTGACCTGACGCGGCCCGGCGCGGTGACCGCGATGACCGCGCAGCACGCCACCCGTCAAGGCACGCTCGCCGGCCGGAACGTCGCTGCGTCGCTCGGGTACGGCAGCATCCGCCGCTACAAGCACCACGATCTCGGTTTCGTGGTCGACCTCGGCGGAACGCAGGCCGCGGCCAACCCGCTGCACATCCCGCTGTCCGGGTGGCCCGCCAAGGTCGTCACCCGCGGCTACCACCTGATGGCCATGCCAGGCAACCGCATCCGCACGGCGATCGATTGGATCCTCGACCTCGCCGTGGGTCGCCAGTCCGTCCAGCTCGGGCTGGTGCGCTCGGCTGCCGTGCCGCTCGACACGGCGTCGCCCGAGCTGTCGCGTCAACCAGGCGGGGACTCCGGCTGACTGTCGGAGATCCATTACCTCAACGATCCATCACCGCAACCACGTCACGATGAGGGTGGGTCCCCCAACACGTGATGTTGGCCGCCCCGCGGCTCGAGCGCTAGGCCACCGCCACGATGCGACCGCCGTGAGCCCTGCACCCCCCAGCCCGCCCCTGGGCCACAGGGCAGGGAGCCACCGACCCCGTTCACTGCGTGCGGGTCAGGGCGATGCGGGCGAGCTCGAGCCGCGACGTGACGCCGAGCTTGGTGAATGCGTGCTTGAGGTGGGTGCTCACGGTGTGCGGCGAGACATACAGCCGCTCGGCGGCGGCCCGGTTGGTGGCGCCCTGCGCGATGAGCCGCACCACCTCCAGCTCGCTCGCCGTCAGCGCCTGCCATCCCTGGCCGGTGCCCGGCCGCGTGCAGCGACGGCGATGTACACCCAGCTCGCGCAGCGCCGATCGGACGCGCGCGGCGTCGCGCTGCGCGCCCGCCTCGTCGTTGACGCGCATCGCGGTCTCGAACAACCGAACGGCCTCCTCGCGGTCCCGTCCGGCCGCGACGTGGCCTGCGTCCTCCAGCGCGGAGGCACGCGCCAGGGGCCGTTGCCCGGCCTCGAACAGCGACGCCGCCCTGACCAGCTCCTCGCCGTCCTGCAGGAGCAGCCCGCGGGCGTGCGCGTGGGCAGCGACGAACAGAGGCACGTCCGGGTTCGCCTCGGCCCGACGTCCCGCGGCGGCGGCCGCCCGTTCGGCGCGGTCCCGGTGGCCGGCCCGTAGCGCGACCCGCACGAACCACGGCACGTCGGCGAGGTCGAGCGGGCTTCCGGACCACGGGCCCGCGTCGTCGAATCGGCTGGCCCCCTCGGCGAGGACCGCCATGGCCCGACCCGGGTCACCGCCGGAGTCGGCGATGAGAGCAGCCAGCCAGGCGCCTGCACTGCGTACGGACGCCGACCTGCTCGCCTGCATCTTGTGTGCGTCCCGTTCCGCTGCGGCCAGCGCCTGCTCGTCGCCCGTGAGCACCGCCACCCGGCCGAGCGTCGTGATCGCGGTGACCGCGGCGAAGTCCCCATGACCGAGCTCGTCGACCGCGCTGAGCGCCGTCTCGGCCGCAGCGCGTGCCTCGGCAGGCCGGCCGGCGTCCAGCAGCAGCCGCGAGCGGGTCGCGCTCCACAACCGCCCCAGCGACAGGCCGACCCCCACGCCGGCCTGATGCTGGTCCGCGACGGCCAGCGCCTCGTCGAGCCTTCCGACGCCGGCCAGCGCCAGCACGCGCCACACCTCCGGCTCGCACAGGCGCTGCGGCACCTCCACCCGCTTCGTCAAAGCGGCCGCCATGTCGGCCCCGGCGAGCGCCGTGCGCCAGTCCGTCCGGTGGAAGTCGACGATGGACCCGACGCACACCGTGAGCGCCTCGGCTCGCGCGTTGCCCGACTCGCGGGCAGAGGTCATCGCCTGGCCGATGACCTCGCCGGCAGCCTCCGGATCTCCGTCGAGCGCGGTGGCCAGCGACAGCACGGCGAGGAGGTCGGCCCGCAGCGACGGTGGCAGCTGCGGCAGCTCCAGGGCGATCCGGCAGTGCCGGACCGCGTCCGCGAACGCGAACTGCAGGCCGACCAGTGCATTGCCCAGCCGTACCCGAGCCTCGGCCCGCGGCCCGAGCGGGATCTCGAGCGCCTGCTCCGCGAGCGCAGCGGCCGGAGCTGCACGGCCGGCGCGGAGCAGCAGCTGGACGGTCTCGGTCACCAGGTCGGCCCACTCCGCCGCGCGGGGCGGCGTGAGCTCGAGGGCCCGCACGCTGAGGTCCGCCGCGGCCGTCGGGTCCGATGCTGCGACCATCGATGCGGCCTGCCGCAGCAGCGACACCGCTTCGGTGTCGCCGGGCAGGGCCACCGCGGCGAGCAGGGCAGCGGCCTCCGGCAGCGGTCGACCCGTCCGCAGGTCCGCGTCGACGACCTGTCGGCGCAGCCCCCGGACCAGATCGGCGGGCAGGTTCGCGACGACCGCCTCGCGGACGAGGTCGTGCCGGAAAGCGAAGTCGTCGGGGTGCGCGACGATCAGGTCCTCGGCGATGGCCGCGCGCAGCGGCT
>DASRSC010000093.1:0-5583 GCA_035695525.1 Pseudonocardia sp.
TCCACTCGCTGACGCCGATGTAGAGCGCCTTGCCGGCGCGCACGACGTCCGCGAAGGCCTGCATCGTCTCCTCGAGCGGCGTCTCGGAGTCGTAGCGGTGCGCCTGGTAGAGGTCGACGTAGTCGGTCTGCAGCCGGGACAAGCTCCCGTCGATCGACTCCATGATGTGTTTGCGGGACAACCCGCTGTCATTGGGCCCCTTCGGGCCGGTGGGCCAGTAGACCTTCGTCAGAATCTCCAGCGACGCCCTGCGCTGGCCCTTCAGCGCCTCGCCGAGCACGGTCTCGGCAGCTCCGTTCGCGTAGGCGTCGGCGGTGTCGAACGTTGTGATCCCGGCGTCCAGAGCCGCGCGGACGCAGGCCGTGGCGGCGTCGTTCTCGACCTGTGAGCCGTGCGTGAGCCAGTTGCCGTACGTGATCTCGGAGATCTTCAGGCCGGAGTCACCCAGATAACGAAATTCCACAGTTCGACTGTAGATGCCGGACAGGAGCCCGCCGCCACCGGTTCGCGGGTTCCTGGTCACACCGGTTCGTGAGCTGCCGCGGCGACTCGGCACCGCTCGCCCGTGCCCGGAAAGACGATGGGTGGCACCACCGACTCCAGTGTCGGCCGTGCCACCCGGTAGCTGGTGGGGCGGGGGTCAGGCCTCCGGCTGTTGCAGCCCGATGGCGAAGCGGAGTTCCTGCTCGCCGTCCGCGCCCGGAACCGGCTGGACGTCGAGCACCTTGTCGTCGAGGACCTCCGCCGCCACCGGCTCGAGGAACACGCTCACACCCTCACCGGCGAGGACGACGTCGTCGACGTCCGGCTGACCGGCGAGCGACAGCTCAAGGCCCTGATCCGGGTCGGGGGCGGAAATTCGCAGGCCACCCCCGTCGGGAAGTTCCGCGTCCGTCGTCAGGGTCTTGATGGCTTCGGCCGCGTTATCGGTGATTGCCAACATGCGGCGCAACGCTAGGGGCGCGAGGCCGCGCCCGCAGCGTGGAGCCGCCGACCATGGGTAGTGATCAGCCGAAGTTGTCGGGGTCCGGGCCCAGCCGCCTGCCGTTCCCGAGCTCGCTGATGCTCGCTACGTCGTCGTCGGACAGCTCGAAATCGAAGACGTCGGCGTTCTCACGGACGCGCGATGGCGTCACCGACTTCGGGATCGCGATGTTGCCGAGCTGAAGATGCCAGCGCAGCACGATCTGGGCCGGGGTCTTGCCGTACTTCTGGGCGAGTCCGACGATCAGCTCGTCGGCCAGCAGCTCGCCACCCTTGGCGAGCGGGCTCCACGCCTCGGTCGCGATCCCGTGCCTCTGGTGGTAGGCGCGGAGCTCGGTCTGCGGGAGCCACGGGTGCAGCTCGATCTGGTTCACCGCGGGCACCGTGGCCGTCTCTTGGGCAAGGCGCTCGAGGTGCGGGATATGAAAATTGGAGACGCCGATCGCACGCGCCTTGCCGTCCGACGCGATCTTCTCGAATGCCTTCCACGTCTCCACGTAGCGGTTCTGAGCCGGCCGGGGCCAGTGGATCAGGTAGAGGTCGACGTGGTCGAGCCCGAGCCGCTGGAGGCTCTCGTCGAGGGCGCTGATCGCCTCGTCGTAGCCGTGGCGGTCGTTGGCCAGCTTGGTGGTGACGAAGATCTCGCCGCGCCGCAACCCGGAGGCCCGGATCGCCTCCCCGACGCCTTCCTCGTTGTTGTAGCCCTGTGCCGTGTCAATGTGCCGATAGCCGGCCTCGAACGCCGTCAGGACGGCTTCCGCCGTCCGGTCCGGCTCGATCTGGAAAACGCCGAATCCCAGCTGCGGGATCCCGACGCCGTTGTTCAGACGAATCTTCGGTACGCGCGACATGACCGCGAGGCTACCCACCACGTCGCAGGCGTTAACTGCTCCAGACCGCGCCCACCGCGTCGGCAGCTGCAGCGGCCTGCGCACGCCCGGCTCGCGCCGACCCCGCCCTGCGCACGGGGTCGAGCACGTTGCGGCCGATCGCCGCCACCGCCGCCGCGTCGGGGCTCACCACCGTGACCAGCGAACCGTCCGCTCGCAATGCCGCCACCTGTGCGTCGACGCCGACCAGCGGCCCGATCCCCCGCACGATGGGTGCTATCACGACGACCCGGGAGAACCCGGCGGCGAGGTCGGCGTTGGTGGGCGAGCGCACGCCGCCGTCGATGAAGCGGCGACCGCCGGTGCTCACCGGGGGCCAGACCCCCGGCACCGCACAGCTCGCTGCCACGGCCTCCACCAGCGGCACCCCGGCGTCGCGGTCGAGAATGACGAACTCGCCGGTGTGCGCGTCCACCGTCGCGATGCGCAACGCCCGCTCCGGCCATTCGTGCACCGGCAGCCGCTCCCCGATCACCCTGATCCGCTCGGCCTCCGGAACAGTGCGGGCCTTCAACGCCAGCCTGCCGATCCGGGCGCGCACCCGCTGCGGGTCCCGGGACCCGATCATCGCGAGCCCGAACCGCACTATCGTGCCCCGGCCCAACGCGGCCGCGATCTCGCCGGTGGGTGGCACGAGCTGGGCGGCGTACCGCTCCTCCACGTCGACGCCGGTCGCGATCTGGGCGCCGACCACGGACCCGGCCGACGTCCCGACGAGCAGATCTGCACCGGTGAGGTCGAGGCCTCGCTCGGCCAGACCTGCGATCAGCCCCAGCTCCCACGCGATCCCTGTGATGCCGCCGCCACCCAGGACGAGCGCCCGATCAGTCATGCAGAAATCATCTCAGCCGGCTGGGGCACCGCGGCCGCGCGCACAGCCCACCGTCCGAGCACCACGAGAACGGCGACCTCCGTGATCGCCAACCCTCGTTCCACCAGTCCGAGCGGTAGGAGCTGCCACCACGGCGCGCCGGTCAGCGGGCGCACGGCGACAGCCAGCAGGATCGAGCCGAGCCACAGCAGCGCGAGTACCCCCGCCCACCGCGACCAGGCGGCGAACGAGCCCCACAGCGTGTCGCCGCGCCAACGCCTGCCGAGCGCCAGCGCCGCCACGGGCAGGCTCGCGAACGCAGCCAGGCTCGCGTAGCGGTGCACGTAGCCGCTCATGCTCGGCCCCACGGACCAGTTCGCCTTGTCGAACGCGACGACGATCACCAGCGCCACCGCCCAGACCGCCAGCAGGACTGCTGCGCCGGACCACGGACGCAGGATCCCTGCACGCACCAGCGCGAGGAGCACGAGCGCCGAGCCCACCGAGAGGCCCAGCACACCGGCGTCGAACATCCAGTCGGACTCGCCGAGGGCGTACTCGCTGATCGTGCGCCGAACCGGGTTCACCTGATCCGCCGCGACGACGTGCAGCATCCCCACCAGCACCACCGCGAGGCCCGCGCCCACCAGCCCGAGCACCGCCAACGTCCTCGTCACCGCGGGATCGGGCAGCGCAGTACCGGGCACGGACATCCTCCTGGGGAGCACGGGGTCAGGAGGTCAACGACTGCCAGCGAGGAGACGTTCCTCACACGGCACCTCGGCGAGGGCGGGAGATTCGCGCGAACCGGATAATAACGCCCTCACTGCGGCCCTGAAGTCCGGCTCGCTCCGATCATGGGGCCGCCGGGCCATAAGGGCCCCCGCACGCTCTCGGGCGGAACCCGGGTGACTCGCGAGCCGATTCCGAGCGACTTGCGGGCGGTTTTCGGGCGACTCGCCGACACATTCCCGCGCGACTCGCGGGCGGAACTCGCGGCGACTCGCGGACGGATTCCAGGCGACTCGGGGGCCGATTCCCGGCGACTCGCGGACAGATTTCGGGCGACTCGCGGGCCGATTTCGGGCGACTCGCGGGCGGATTTCGGGCGACTCGCGGGTTAGGGGGTGGGGGTGAGGCCCAGGGCTTGGGCTGCCAGTTGGGCCAGGTGCATGGGCTCCCGAGTGCCGGCCTGGCGGAGCTGGGTGCGACAGCTGAAGCCGTCGGCCAGGACTGCCACGTCGGGGTCGGCCGCGCGCACCGCGGGCAGCAGCACCCGCTCCGCGCATGCCATCGACACCTCGTAGTGCCCCTTCTCGAACCCGAAGTTGCCGGCCAGCCCGCAGCAGCCGGAGTCGAGCACCTCGGCGTCGACGCCCAGCGCTGTCAGCACCGCGCGGTCGTCGTCCGTGCCGAGCTCGGCGTGCTGGTGACAGTGCACCTGCACCAGCGCTCGCCTGCCGCGCTCCACGACCCGGTCGCGCAGCTCGTCGGCGTGCTGCGCGAGGACTTCGGCGAACGTCCGCACACCACTCGACAACGCTGCGGCGAGCGGCTCGTCGGGCAGCAACTCGGGCCCGTCGGAGCGCAGCGCGGCGGTGCACGAGGGCTCCAGCCCCACCACGGGCACGCCGGCCGCCAACCATGGCTCGATCGTGCGCAGGCTGCGGCGCAGCACCCGGCGGGCGGCGTCGACCTGACCGGTGGACGTCCAGGTCAGCCCGCAGCAGACGGCGCGAGGTGGAAGTTCGACGGCATAGCCCAGCCCCTCCAGCACCGCCACGGCCGCGTCCGCGATGCCGGGGTCGAAGTGGTTGGTGAACGTGTCGGGCCACAGCAGCACCCGCCCCCGCGGCGCGCCGGTCTCCGGCCCGCGAGGGCTTCGGACGGCCGTGAACGGGCGGCGGGCGATCGCGGGAATCGGCCGCTCCGGCGTGATACCGCCTGCCTTCTTCGCATACGCCCCGAGCCGGCCTCGGGCTGCCGCGTTCAGCGCGTCCACCATCCGCGCGGGGAGCCGTCCCACCAGTCGCATCCACCGCGGCAAGGCGCCCATGGAGTAGTGCGACGCCGGGCGTACCTTCCGCCGGTAGCGCTGCGCCAGGAACTCGGTCTTGTACGCGGCCATGTCCACGCCCACCGGGCAGTCGCGCTTGCAGCCCTTGCAGGACAGGCACAGGTCCAGCGCCTCGGCCACCTCCGGCGACTGCCAGCCGCCCGTGATGACGTCACCTGCCGCCATCTCGAACAGGAGGCGGGCCCGGCCGCGCGTCGAGTGCATCTCCTCGCCGGTGGCGCGGTAGCTCGGGCACATGACGCCGCCGTCCGCGGTGACGCACTTGCCCACCCCCAGGCAGCGGCGGGTGGCACGGGTGAACGAGCCGCGGTCGTGGGCGAACGCGAGCTCCGGCTCGTCCGGCAGCGTCGGCATGCCGACGAACACGCGGAGGTCCTCGTCCAGCTTCGCGGGCCGGACGACCCGACCGGGGTTCATCCGGTCGTCGGGATCCCAGATCCCCATGAACTCCTCGAACGCCGCGATGATCTCCGGCGGGTACATCCGGGGCAGCAGCTCCGCCCGGGCGGCGCCGTCGCCGTGCTCGCCCGACAGCGAGCCGCCGTGCGCCACCGCGAGGTCCGCCGCGTCCTCCATGAAGCTGCGGAAGTCGGCGATACCGGATCGGGTGAGCAGGTCGAAGTCGATCCGCACGTGCAGGCAGCCATCACCGAAGTGGCCGTAGTAGGCGCCGCGCCGCCGGTGCCGGGTGAGCAGCGCGTCGAACTCACGCAGGTAGGCACCGAACCGCTCCGGCGGCACCGCGGCGTCCTCCCAGCCGGGCCACGCCTCTCCGCCGTCGACGTATCGGGTGACGATGCCGGCGCCGTCCTCGCGGATGC
>DASRSC010000094.1:0-3430 GCA_035695525.1 Pseudonocardia sp.
GAGCGCAGCGGGCGAGAAGAACATCCCGTCCAGCTCCAGCCACAGCTCGCCGTGGTGGCCGGACTCCAGGCGGAAGTGGCCCGTACGGGCCGACATCAGGTCGAGCACGGCCGCGGAGTGAATGGTCATCGCGGTTTCGAGGGTAGCCGGGCCGGGCACCGGTCTTGCGGGTTCGATCACGAGGGGGGCCGGGTTGGCGCCTGCCGTTGACGTACTAGGTCTCTGGTTCGGGATGAGCCAGGCGGTCGTGCAACCGGGTGTGGAAGCGCTGATGGCGCACGTTGCCCGGACCCTCCGCGACCAGTTGCGGATGTACTGAGCGAGCCCGGTCGCCGTGCTGAGCAGCTCACCGGGTGACGCCCCCCTGAGACTGCCACTTAGGGTGACGACGTGACGGGGGACGGGACGCGCTGCGTGCACGGCGGCCACGCGGGCCATGTGGTGGGGGACCCCCTGCATCCCGGGCCCGTGCTGTCGGCGACGTTCCACCTCGGCGGCCCCGACGACCCGCCGGCGGCGGACTTCTACGGCCGCGCCGGCAACCCGACGTGGCGCGCGCTCGAGGACGCCATCGGCGAGCTCGACGGCGGCGAGTGCGTGCTGTTCGCGTCGGGGATGGCTGCGATCGCGGCGGTGCTGCGGCTCGCAGGCCGCGACGGCGCGCTGGTCCTGCCGTCGGACGGCTACTACCTCGCGCGTTCCCTCGCGCACGGCGAGCTGGCGCCGCTCGGCGTGGAGGTGCGCGAGGTGCCGACGGTGGGCGAGTGCCCCGCCGGGGTGCTCGACGGCGCGGCGCTGGTGCTGCTGGAGACGCCCTCCAACCCCGGGCTGGACGTGGCCGACATCGCCGCCGTTGCAGCCGCCGCCCACGCCGCCGGTGCCCTGCTGGCCGTGGACAACACGACGGCGACCCCGCTGGGGCAGCAGCCGCTGGCGCTCGGCGCCGACCTCGCGGTCGCGAGCGACACCAAGGCTTTGGCCGGGCACGGCGACGTCGTGCTGGGACACATCAGCGTCCGGAACCCGGCGCTCGCGCAGCGGCTGCGCGAGGCCCGTGCCCGCGGCGGTGCCGTGCCCGGGCCGATGGAGGCCTGGCTCGCCCACCGCGGGCTGGGCACCCTCGACCTCCGGCTAGCCCGGCAGGCCGCCAACGCCGCCGCGGTGGCAACGGCGATCGCGTCGCACCCCGTGGTGTCCGACGTCCGCTGGCCGGGGCTGCCGCACGATCCCGCCCACGCCGTGGCCGCGCGGCAGATGCGACGCTGGAACGGCGTCCTGCGGTTCACCCTGCCCTGCGAGACGGCCGTGGGGCAGTTCCTGGCGGCGTCGCGGCTCGTCGCGTCGGCCACCAGCTTCGGCGGTCTGCGCAGCAGCGCCGACCGGCGGGAGCGCTGGGGCGACGACGTCGCGCCCGGGCTGGTGCGTTTTTCCGCAGGCTGCGAGGACGAGCAGGACCTCGTCGCGGACGTCCTCGCCGCCCTGGACGCCGTCGGCGCCTGAGCGGCGCGCAGTTCTTGGATGAGGTCTCCCACGGCCGTCCCTCTGCGAGGTGACCCTGATAGAACAAATGTTCGAACGCTGTTAGCGTCTTCTGGGCGGCGGCCGGGCGGGAAGCGCCCGGCGAGCCGCGACCAGCACGTACCAGTCAGGGGAGCTCGCCACCATGACCACGCCATACACGCTCGCCGAGCAGCGGGCCGCCCGCGCCCGCGTCGACAGCGGAGCGCTCGCCGAGACCGCTGATCTTCTTCGGCAGGTGGCGCGCCACGACGGCCACGTGGACGCACGGCGGGGCGACGTCAGCGCGAGCTTGGCCGCGCTCGTCGAGGCAATCGGACGCGGCTACCGCGAGGTGCCGCACGAGGTGGCCGCCGTCGCGATGTCCGTCGTCGCCGCCGTCGACCGGGCCACCGGCCACCGGCGCTCGTGAACGCGTGCGAACGCCGGTGGGACCACCCGGTGCCCGGCGCCTCTGTGCTGGGCGTTCTGTTCGGGTGCGCGCACACCGCGGGCTCGTCGTTGCCCACGCGCCGGGTCCCAGCCGGGAGACGGCACCGTGTTGGTCGACATCGGCCTCGTCCGATGTGAAGAAGGACCCATATCACACGTGCGTAATCCCCTCAGGTTATGGTCTGATCTGCGAGGAGGTGGTCGCGTGAAGCATCGACAACCCGACCCCAACGGCGCCGACCCCGAGCCAGGGGAGGTACCGGGGATCACGCCGCACCCGAGCGTGGTCCCGAAGGGGTCCCGGGTCCTGCTTCTCAACGCGACGTTCGAGCCGCTCGCTGTGGTCACAGCGAAGCGTGCCGTCGTCCTGATGCTCACTGGCAAGGCCGAATGTATCGAGGCCGCCCTGGATGAGGTGTTCCACTCGGAGAACCTCACCCTCCCGGCCCCGTCGGTGATGCGGCTGTCCCGCTACGTCCGCGTGCCCTACCGCCGCGCCATCCCGATGACGAGAGCCGGTGTCCTGCGCCGCGACGGGCGCCGCTGCGGCTACTGCGGCAGACGCGCCGACACCATCGACCACGTGATCCCCCGCAGCCGCGGCGGCACGCACACGTGGGACAACTGCGTCGCGGCCTGCCGCACCTGCAACTCCCGCAAGGCCGACAAGATGCTCGTCGAGCTCGGCTGGAACCTCGACTTCGTGCCCCGGGCGCCCGACCGCGCGGCGGGCGGGATTCTGGTGCTGGCCGTGGAGCCGCCCCCGGCGTGGGAGCCGTGGCTCGGAGTAGCTGCATAACACCCGAAACGTGATCTAACGCCGCTAACGCCGAGTGACGTCCCGACGACCCCTTTCTCGTCACGACCTTGGACCAGCAGGGGGGCGGGGATCAATGGCGACCGTTCCCGTGCTGGTTGTCGGTCCGCACGACATGGTCACCACGTCCCTCGTCATCGCGCTGAAGGCCAACGGGTTCGCCGCAGAGAAGCGCGACCTCAACGGGCCTGGTCCGGGATTTCCCCGGCCCGACAGGGGCGGCGGGATCGTCGTGGTGAACCTCGACCTCCCCGAGAGCGTCGGGCTGGTGGCCCAAGCCGTCAGGGCGGGCTGGCACACGCTCGCCATGGGCAAGCAGAACGATCGCGAACGGGCGGCTGCAGCCGTGGCCGCCGGGGCAGCGGCGTACGTCCCGCGCAGTGCCCCGGTGGACGTGCTGGTCCGGGCGGTGATGTCCATCATCTCCGGTCGACCGGTGATGTTGACCGGGGAGCGGAAGGCCTGGCTCGAGCTGCACCGAACGGCGCGGGCCGAGGTCGACACGCGCCGGCGCCACCTCGACCTCCTGACCGACCGCGAGTTCGAGGTGCTGCGGCGCCTGGAACGTGGTCAGAAGGCGGCGGACATCGCCGTCGACGCCATGGTGGCGATGAGCACAGTGCGCACCCACATCCGGTCGATCCTCGTGAAGCTCGAGGTCAA
>DASRSC010000095.1:0-2164 GCA_035695525.1 Pseudonocardia sp.
CCTCCGCACACCCTCAGCAGCGCCGCGTGTTCGTCGTCCTGTAGTACCGGACCGGCTTTGGGGGCCGACTCGGGTGGCGCCATCCCTGCCATCGGGTGGACGTCGATCTCGCCCTCGGCGACCAGCCACCCACAGAAACGATGTAGACCCTTGAACCGGATCCGGACGGTGGAGGCCTCGCGGTCGACCGCCAGATGCGCGAGCAACTCGCGGATGTTGTCGCGGGTGAACTGGTCCAGGGTGGTGGGTTGGCCCTGCGTGACGAGCCAGTCGGCGAAAATCCGCGTCGACATCCCGTAGAGCTTGACGGTGCGCGCGGCCCTCATCTCGGCACAGAGGCTCCGCGCGAAGCTCGCAGAGAGGTCCGCGATCTGATCGTCCACCGGGGTCGGTTATCCTGCGAGCTTTGCTCTATACCATCGGCGCGGACTGCTCTACGACTTGTTTTCGCTGGTAGAGGCCCTAGCGCGGGACGGCTGGACCCGCATTGGCTCGCCCGGCATCTTGGGGTACTCGGGCGGGTACGGCATCTCCCCCAGCCCGCGGTCCCGCTCGTCGGCGGCGTACCAGTCCAGTGCCGTCTCGATCCCGCCGATTGCCGCGTCCATCCCCGCGTGCGGGTCACCCCGCTCGGCGAAGAGCCCGGGCACCGTCCGCACGTCGAAGTCCTCCGGCTCGACGTCCGGCAGCGTCTCCCAGCTGAGCGGCATCGACACGGTGGCGCGCGGGCGCCCCCGCACCGACCAGGCCGATGCAACCGTCCGGTCCCTTGCCGCCTGGTTGAAGTCGAGGAACACGCGTTCGCCGCGCTCCTCCTTCCACCAGTCGACGGTGGCTTTCTCGGGCAGGCGCTCGGCCACCCGGCGGGCGATCGCGATCACCGCGTGCCGCACGGCGATGAAGTCCCACTCCGGCCGGATCCGGGCGAACACGTGGATGCCCCGACCGCCCGAGGTCTTGGGCCAGCCGACGAGCCCGGCCTCGTCGAGCACCTCGTGCAGCACGGCGGCCACCGCCACGGCGTCGGCGAAGTCGGTACCCGGCTGCGGGTCGAGGTCGACGCGCAGCTCGTCGGGGCGGTCGGGATTGGCCCGGCGGACGGGCCACGGGTGGAAGTCGAACGTGCCCATGTTTGCTGCCCACAGCAGCACCGCGGGCTCGGTGGGGCAGAGCGACTCGGCGACCCGGCCGCTCGGGAAGGTCACCCGCGCCGTCTCCGCGTAGTCCGGGGCCCCCTTGGGCAGGCGCTTGGAGTAGAACGGCTCACCGTCGACCCCGTCCGGATAGCGCTTGAGGTTGGTGGGGCGCTCGCGCAGCACCCCGAGCAGCGGCTCTGCCACGGCGCGGTAGTACTCCACGACCTCGCCCTTGGTGATCCCCCGCTCCGGGAAGTACACCTTGTCCGCGCTGGTCAACCGCACCTCACGGGCGCCGTGCGGCCCGGGGACGGTGAGCAGCACCGCGTTCTTGCTCGCCACGCTGGCGCACGCTACCGGCTACCCTCGTTGGATGCCCGAACTCCACGAGCCGGACCGGTCATCGGCCCGGTCCCGGCAGTTCGACGACGAGCTGGTCGGGTTGGATCCCGACGACCCGGAGGCTCAGGCGTTCGCCGCCCACCTCGATCGCATGCAGTGCGATCGGCCCGCCTACACGGTGGAGGGCTACCTCGACGGTGTCCGCGACTTCGCCGACTCCGCCAACCGGGCCGAGGGCGAGCGGCGCTGGGCGGCCGTGCTGGTGGTCCTGCTGTTGCTCGCCGTGGCGGCCTACCTGGTGGGGGACGCGCTCCTGTTCGTGCTGGTCACCTGGCTGTAGCGCCAGGCACTACTCCCGGTTGGCCAGGCCGCGGGCCACCAGCTCCAAGACTTCCCGCTCGCGCGTGGTGAGACGAAGCAGCCGCTCTTTCGCGGCGGGGTCGATGCGCCCGCGCCTGGTGACGTCGGCGATCAGCCGCCTGGTCACCGACGGGGCGAGCAGCGCGTCGCCGGCGGCGACCACCCGGACCGCGGCAGCGAGCTCAGCGGTGGGGGCGTCTTGAGCAGGAAGCCGCTCGCGCGGAGGGCGTCGTATTAGTCGTCGATGTCGAACGTGGTCAGCACGAGCACCCGGGTGGGCGACTCGACGGGCTCGGCGAGCAGCTCACGGGTGGCAGTGAGCCCAT
>DASRSC010000096.1:0-5418 GCA_035695525.1 Pseudonocardia sp.
CGGCGGCCCCGTCCGCCCGGGGCCCTGTCCTCGTACGGTCCGAGGCTGTCGGCGAGTGGCCGGGTACAAGTTGCGCGTGCGGACCTGTGCTCGCCGCGGCAAGATCCTGAGGCTGTTACGTGGCATTCGGCCTAATTAACCGGACAAGTGGGGCAATCTCAGACCGCTCGTCGCGTCCGCAGCCACTTCTGGCCCACAGGGCTCTCAGCTTCGCAACCTGTACGGGAGGTCGCCTCCTACGGTCCGGGCCATGGATCAGCGGTTGTTGCGCGCGGCGTGGCTGAGTGCTTTCGGCCTGATCGTCGGCGCACCCTCGCTCGCGTGGCTCACGATCGCTCCCGTCGAGCCGCTCTGGGACCACCTCTCGGTCGTCACCGGGTTGCTGGCGCTCTCCGCGCTCGTCTGCGCAGCGGTGCTGCCGTCCCGACTCCGCTCCCTGAACCGTGCCTTCGGCATCGAGAGCGTGATCGACGTCCACCGCTTCCTCGGTATCGTCGCGGCGGCGCTGGTGTTCGTCCATCTCGCCTGCGTAATCGCCGCCGACCCGGCCAACGTCGCGCTGCTGGACTTCGAGACCGCTCCGAAGCGGGCACAGGCCGCCACCGGCGCGACCGTCGCGCTCGCCGTGCTCGCCGTGCTCGCCGTCCTGCGCGGGCGGACACGGCTCACCTATGAGCTCTGGCGGTGGCTCCACGTGGTCCTCGCGGTCATCGTGCTCGTGCTGTCGGCGCTGCACGTGTGGTGGCTCGACCACCTTGTGGCCGAACCCACGCTGGGCACGCTCTTCGGGCTGCTCGCGGCCCTCGTGGTGGGGACCTTCGGATACCGCTGGGCCTGGCGGCCGATGTTCGATGCGTCGACCGAGTTCCTGGTCCGCGAGGTCAGGCGGGAGAACGCGACGGTGAGCACGCTCGTGCTGGAGCCGCGCCGCCGACACGGTCGGGTGAACACGTGGGCCTTCGCCCCCGGTCAGTTCGCCTGGATCCGGCTGGACAGGTCGGTGACCGCCGAGGAGCACCCGTTCACCATCGCCTCCAGCGCACACCTGGACACCACCGAGTTCACGATCCGCCACGCCGGCGACTTCACGCGCGCGCTGCGCCGCCTCCCGCCGGGCGCCCCGGTTTGGGTGGACGGTCCGCACGGTGCTTTCACCAACGATGTCGGCGCGGGGGCCGGCTTCGTCATGATCGCCGGCGGCGTCGGGGTGACGCCGATGATGAGCATGCTGCGCACGGCCGCGCACCGCGGGGATCCGCGGCCGTACCGGCTGGTCGTCGTGGCCGGGTCGCCGGAGGACCTGCTGTTCCGCGACGAGCTCGCGGAGCTGCGGTTCCAGATCGACCTCGTGGTCACCGAGGTCCTGCGCCGGCCGCTCGACGGCTGGTACGGGCACACCGGCGACATCAATGCGGGCCTGCTCTCGATGGTGCTCGCGGACGCAGGGCACCTCGACGAGGTCGACTACTTCATCTGTGGCCCGTCATCGCTGGTCACGGATGTCCTGAGCGCCCTCGACGTCCTCGGTGTGGCACCGGCCCGCGTGCACACCGAACAGTTCGACTTCGTGTGAACAGGAAGGCACCAATGCTCCGCAGTATCCCGCGATTGCTCCGACGCGCCGTGGTCGTCGCCGTGATCCTCGCCGTGTCCGCGACGGTGTACCAGTCGTGGGCCTCGGGGTCCCCCGGCACGGGTGGCTGGGTTCAGACCCAGTGGGGCCCGCTCGGCCCTGCCGACCGTGACCTGCTCGTCAAGGTCCGGCTGGCCGGTCTCTGGGAGCAGCCGACGGGCCAGCAGGCAGAGCAGCAGGCGAGTTCACCCGAGGTGAAGAATGCCGGGCTGGACATCTCCAGCGAGCACGGCTCGCTCGACGAGGAGGTGCGCAAGGTCGCCAACCAACTCGGCGTCCTGCTGCCCAGCAGTCCCACCGCCCAGCAGGTGGCCTGGATGAACGAGATCTCGCAGCAGACGGGCTCCGCGTACGACCGGATGTTCGTCCAGCGGCTGCGTGCGGCGCATGGCGCGGTCCTGCCCGTCATCGCGCAGGTGCGGGCCACCACTCAAAACGAGCTGATGCGGCAGTTCGCCGACACGGCCGAGCAGTACGTCAGCCGGCACATCAAGTACCTCGAGGACACGGGGCTGGTGGACTACGCGGCGCTCCCGCAGTCGTCACCGGGCCTGCTGTCGGGTGGTACCGGGCCGGGCGACCTCGTCGTGCCGATCCTGGTGTTCGTCGCCGCGCTCCTCGCCGCCATCGCCATATTCGCGGCCCTGCGCGGGCGGAACGCCGCGCGCCGCAACCGGGTCACCGTCCCCCAGCGCGCCCCGGCCACGCATCTCCCCGAGCTCACCGCCATCGCGGCGATCCCCGCTCCCCGGTCGACATCGCGCGCCGACCCCGACAGCGGTTCCTACAGCTCTGTCTCCGACACGAGGTCCCCCCGTTGGACGTCGTCCGACAGCGGCCCGCTCCCCACAGTCTCCGACTCGGGCTCCTACCACGCCGCCACCGACACGGGCTCCTACCAGGCCGCCACCGACACGGGGCCCTACCGCAGCGTCTCCGACACCGGGTTCCACCCGGTCTCCGACACCGGCTCGCACCCGGTCTCCGACACCGGCTCGCACCGGACGGTCTCCGACACCGGCTCCCACCGGGCCGTCTCGGACACCGGATCCCACCGCCTCACGGGCCGCCCCCGTTCCCGCCATTCCATCCGGCGGTAGCTCTCCGCTCCCCGCATCTCCGCCTGACCACCGGTAGTGCCACCTGGCCCTCCCGTTCCCGCTCCCCGACCCCGAACGGAGCAGCATGTCCCCCTCCAGTACCGAACGACGCCGGAGTACGGCTCGTAAGCTGGCGATCTCCGCCGCCGCCCTGGTGGTGACCGTCCTCCCCACCGCCTGCGGCTCCGCCGCGTACGCCGATTCCCTGAGCGAGGGGAAGAAGGCGTCCACAGCACCCTCGGTGGGCGGCCACAGCAGCCACGGCAGCCACGACGAGAGCGCCTCGACGCGTGCGGGCACCGTCGTTCCTGCTGGCAACACAGACGAACCGTCCGGGGGGAACAAGGAGGCAGACTCGCAGGGCGAGAAGTCGAACGGATCCGGCGACTCGAACGGATCGGGAGACTCGAACGGATCGGGAGACTCGAACGGATCCGGCGACCAGAAGGGGTCCGGCGACGGGAACGGGTCCGACCAGCAGCAGGCGCCGGTGAACAACGGACTCGACGTCCTCGGCACGGACTGCTCCAACAGCGACCTCCCGCCCCACGACGGCTTTCAGCTCGCGCCGCGCTGCGTGAGCACCTCGTTCGGCGAGGTGGCCGCCGAGGACAAGAGCCCGTCGCTGCTCATCACGGACTCGCCGCGCAAGGTCGACGTCAACGAGAAGTTCACGATCAAGGTGAGCACGCGCAACCTCGTGCGCGACCGGTTCCTCGGTGCCGCCGCCGGCGGTTACTACCTCGAGAGCTCCTTCCTCAACAAGGACGGCCTCCAGCGCGGGCACTTCCACACCGCCTGCCGGATGCTCGACTCCACGGACGTCGCGCCCGACGCGGCACCCGCACCGGAGTTCTTCCTGGCCACGCAGGACAACGGCGGCGGTGCGGAGCCCGACACCGTGACCATCACCGTCACCGGCATGCCGACCGCAGGAACCGCTCAGTGCGCGGTGTGGGCAGGCGACGGCTCCCACCGCATGCCGATGATGCAGCGGGCGGACCAGACCCCGGCCTTCGACGCGGTTCGCATCGACGTCAAGTAACCCGGCGGCGCTCTCCGGCCTCAGGTGAGGCCGAGGTCGGCCAATCCGAGCAACGCCCGGTACGGGGCGTCCTCGGCCTCGATCGCCTCGCGGGCGCCGGTGTCGCGATCCACCACTGTGGCCACACCGGCGACCGTGGCCCCCGCGGCGCGCACCGCCCGGACGGCGGTGAGCACGGACGCACCGGTCGTCGAGGTGTCCTCGACCACGAGGACGTGGCGGCCCGCGATGTCCGGCCCTTCGATGAGCCGCTGCATGCCGTGCTGCTTGGTGTCCTTCCGCACGACGAACGCATCGACCGGAGGGGTGTCGGGCAGGGCCGCGCGTTCTGCCGCCGCGGCGTGCAGGACCGCGTCGGCCACCGGGTCGGCGCCGAGGGTCAGGCCCCCGACGGCGGAGTAGTCCCAGTCTGCGGTGAGCACCCGCAGCAGCCTGCCGACCAGCGGCGCGGCGCGGTGTTCGAGGGTGACGCGGCGTAGGTCGATGTAGTAGTCGGCCTCGGCGCCCGACGACAGCGTGACGCGCCCGTGCACCACACCCAGGTCGCGAACCAGCGCCGCGAGCTCATCGCGCTCGGTGTCAGCGTTCATGCCGTCATCCTCACAAAGCGGTTGCCGGGCGTTCATGTGCGGTCCCGCTCGGCGGCGGCCATGAGCCGCCAGAGCAGCCGTCGCGGCAGCACGTCAAGCAGGGCGACGATCGCCTTGTACTGCGGGCTCGGCACCGACACCACCTTTCCCCTCGCCAGGTCGGCCAGGCACTCCTCGACGACGCGGTCCGCGGCGAGCCAGAGCGGTCCCCTCCGCCTGCCGACGTCGAGACCGGCACGCTCGTGGAACTCGGTGCGGACGAAACCGGGACAGAGCGCGATCACCCGCACGCCGGTGCCGGCGAGCGCGCCCGCCACGGCCTCGGAGTAGGCGGTGACCCACGCCTTGTCGGCGGTGTAGGCCGAGTCGCGGCCCGGGAGGAAGGCGCTCACGCTCGATACGTTGATCACCGCACCACGCCCCCTGCCGATCATGCTCGGCAGTGCGGCCGTGGTCAGTTGCAGCACCGACGTCACGTTGACGTCGTGCTGGCGCTGCAACGCAGCGGCATCCGCCTTGATGAGACCCTGGGAAAGCACGAAGCCGGCGTTGTTGATCAGGAGGTCGACCGGTGCGACGTCCACGTCGGACAACCGAGCGGCCACCCGGTCCCGCTCCTCCGTGACGGAGAGGTCGGCGGGCAGCACCTCGACGGCGACACCGGCGGCCCGATACCGCGCCGCGGCGGCCTCCAGCCGATCCTTGTCACGAGCGACGAGCACGAGGTCCCGGCCATCGCGTGCGAGTCGGGACGCGAACGCGGCCCCGATGCCTGCGGTGGCTCCTGTGATCAGCGCGGTGGGCACGGCGCGAGCCTAGTGACGAACATCCGCCCGCCACCTCGCGGCCGGACGGGCGCGTCCGAGAAGGTCAGCGGTCCACGCCCGGCCCCACGCCGAGCGACTGCTCGAGCACGGTGGCCACGTCCGCGAGGTCGGCGAGCAGCTCCTGCACCCGCTCCGCGCTGGAGCCGAGCGGCGCCGTCGCGAGCACCCAGGACTCCTCCGCCCACAGCAGCTCCACGTCGTCCCCGACCCGGTCGCTCGCCTC
>DASRSC010000097.1:0-4926 GCA_035695525.1 Pseudonocardia sp.
CCGAAACTCGGATACTTCCGCTCCAGGAAGTAGTCGCGCTCGGCCTCGGGGACCTCCGCCGGCGGGCGCTTGTCGCCTCCCGCCCTGGGCACCCACACCCGGCCGTCGTTGCGCAGCGACTCCGACATGAGGGTGAGCTTCGACTGGTAGTCGCCGGTGACGGGGATGCACGTGGGGTGGATCTGCGTGTAGCACGGGTTGGCGAACAGAGCCCCCCGCCGGTGTGCCCGCCAGCTCGCCGTGACGTTGCAGCCCTTGGCGTTGGTGGAGAGGTAGAAGACGTTGCCGTAGCCGCCGGAGGCGAGCACCACGGCGTCGGCGAGATGGCTGCGGGTCTCCCCCGTCACCAGGTCGCGGGCGACGATGCCGCGGGCGCGGCCGTCGACCACGATGAGGTCGAGCATCTCGTGGCGCGGGTACATCATCACGCCGCCCGCGTCGATCTGGCGCTCCAGTGCCTGGTAGGCGCCGAGCAGCAGCTGCTGGCCCGTCTGCCCGCGGGCGTAGAAGGTGCGGGAGACCTGCGCACCGCCGAAGGAGCGGGTGTCGAGGAGCCCGCCGTACTCACGGGCGAACGGCACACCCTGCGCCACGCACTGATCGATGATCTGGAGGCTGATCTCGGCCAGCCGGTGGACGTTGGACTCCCGGGACCGGAAGTCGCCGCCCTTGACGGTGTCGTAGAACAGCCGGTGCACGCTGTCGCCGTCGTTGCGGTAGTTCTTCGCGGCGTTGATGCCGCCCTGTGCGGCGATGCTGTGGGCGCGGCGTGGGCTGTCCTGGTAGCAGAACGAGCTGACCTGGTAGCCCAGCTCCGCCAGGCTCGCGGCGGCGCTCCCGCCGGCGAGGCCGGTGCCGACCACGATGATCTTCATCTTGCGCTTGTTGGCCGGGTTCACCAGCTTGACGCCGAAGCGCCTGCGCTCCCAGCGCTCCTCGACCGGGCCCGCGGGCGCGGCGGTGTCGGCCACGGGGGCACCGATGGTGAAGTCGGTGTAGCTGGTCATGGTCATCGCACCAATCCGGTCAGGACCGCGAACGGGACGGACAGGAAGCCGACGGTGAGCGCCACCGCGACCACGAGGGCGACTCCCTTGAGGGTGTTCTGGGCGGCGGCACTGGAGCGGCCGAGCGTCTGCAGGCCGCTCCACAGGCCGTGCCGGACGTGGAAGCCCACCGCCACGACCGCGATCGCGTAGAAGAGCGTGACGTACCACCGGTGCGGCGCGAAGTCGGCCACCACGTTCGCGTGGACGTCACCGGAGACGCCGTTGGGGTTCAGCGTGCCGGTGGTGAGGTCGAGGAGGTGGTAGACGATGAACAGCACGATGATCACCCCGCCCCAGCGCATCGTGCGGGCTGCGTAGCTGCCCTGCACGGGCGGCCGGTGGGCATACTTGATCGGCCGGGCCCGGTGGGCGCGGCGCGTGAGGATCACGGCCGACACGATGTGGGCCACGATCGCGACGGTGAGGACCGCGCGCACGATCCACAGCAGCGTCTGCGCCGGAAGGGCGGGCTCCCCGACGGTGCGCAACCACGCAGCGTAGGTGTTGATGGCATCGGCGCCGAGGAAGATCTTCAGGTTGCCGATCATGTGGGCCACCAGGTAGAGCAGCGCGAGAGCGCCGGACACCGCCATCACGATCTTCAGCTGGACCGACGACGGTCGCGGCGTGTGCCGGACGCGAGCCGCCGGGCGCTCTCCCAGAGTCACCATGCGCCAAGGGTGCGTACCGGCCCCGCGAACGTCCAATGCATCGAAGCCTTGTTACCGATGCACGTACGCTATAGGCGTGACGCTTCAGCAGCTCGCGTACTTTGTGGCCGTGGCCGACGTGCGCAGCTTCACTCGGGCGGCCGAGTCCCTCGGCGTGGCGCAGCCCACGCTGTCCCGCCAGCTGAGGGCGCTGGAGGACGAGCTCGGTGCTCCGCTCGTGGACCGCGGAGGCCGGGACGGACCCGTGCTGACACCGGCCGGCGAGGCCGTACTGCCGCTCGCCCGGCGCATGCTCGCCGACTCGGAGAGCGCTCGCACCGCGGTCGCCGAGATCGTCGGGCTGCGCAGCGGCCGGGTACGCGTCGGGGCGACGCCGTCGCTCTGCATCGGCGTGCTGGCCGACGTGCTGCGGGTGTTCCACGACAAGTATCCCGACATCCGGCTGGAGCTGGTGGAGGGCGGGTCGCAGCCGCTGGTGCGGTCACTGGTGCGCGGTGAGCTCGACGTCGCGCTGGTGATCGTGCCGCCGGCGGGGATCGACCCGGCCCTGCACACGACGCCGGTGCTGCGGGAGCGCCTGTCGGTGGCCTCACCGACCTCCGACCGGTCGCCGTCGTCGCGGGGCTCGATGACGGTGCGGGAGCTGGCCCGGCGGCCGTTGGTGGTGCCACGGCAGGGCTACGACGTGCGGGAGGCGACCCTGCAGGCCTATGCCGATGCCGGGGAGACGCCGCGGTTCGCGGTGGAGGGCGGGGAGATGGACGCCGTGCTCAGGCTCGTGGAGGCGGGCACCGGCGTGGCGGTGGTGCCGGACCTGGTGTTCGCGGGCAGGCCGCGGCTGCGCCGCACCATGCTCACGCCGCCGCTCTACCGCACCGTCGCGCTGGCCCGGCGCGCCGACCTCACCCCGACTCACGCCGTGCGTGCGTTCCGCGACACCCTGCTGTCCTTCCTCTCCGTCCTGTCGGCAGGCGACGGGTTCCCGGGAGACGTGCAGGTCCTGCGCCGTCCAGACACGTGAGGCAGCGCCGCCCGGAACGGCGGGTTAGCCTCGGTGAGGTGGCCGATGCGGACATCCACTTCTACTTCGATCCCGTCTGCCCGTTCGCCTGGATGACCAGCAAATGGGTGCGCATGGTCCAGGCCGAGCGGGACTACCGGGTGGACTGGCGATTCATCTCACTGCGACTGCTCAACTCCCATGTCGACTACGACGCGCACTTCCCGCCGGAGTACAAGGCAGGCCACACAGCGGGCCTGCGGTTGCTGCGCGTGGCGGCGCGCACCCGATCCGAGCTCGGGCGCGACGCTGTCGGCCCGCTCTACGCCGCGCTGGGCGCGCAGATCTTCGACCGCGACGGGGCGCGGAACGACGCAGCCGAACGTGAGCGCCGCGGAACCAGGGCGTTCGTCGAACCGGTGCTCGCCGGGATCGGCTTACCGACCACTCTGGCCGACGCCCTCGACGACCCGACCTGGGACCCCGAGATCCAGAGCGAGACCGACGAAGCGCTCACCCTGACGGGCAAGGACGTCGGCACCCCGATCCTGCATTTCGAGCCACCGACCGGCGTCGCGTTCTTCGGTCCGGTGATCAGCAGGCTCCCGTCCCGCGACCAGGCCGCCGAGCTGTGGGACCACGTCATTGCCCTGGCTCGCTTTCCCGGGTTCTCCGAGCTGAAGCGGAGCCTGCGCGAGCAGCCCCAGTTGCGTTCCTTCGGCGTTCGCGAGGATGCGGTGGGCGTGCAGGAGGACTGGCACGGCGGCAGTCGCCGGCAGAAGAAGTAGCGGCGAGGGCGCACTCTGCGCGATCCGCCAGGTCGACCAGCGCGCAGATCCCGGGGTGCCGACAGTGCGGCTCAGTCGTCGGGTGGTTCCGCCGCGTCGAGCTCCTCGACGTCGGCGCCCAGCTCGGCCAGGGCCTCCCGCACCACCCGGTAGGCCACGCCGGCGCCGTAGCCCTTGCGGGCCAGCATCCCGACCAGCCGGCGCCCGGCGGCCGCGCGCTGCTCGGTGGAGGCGACCGTGAGGGAGCGGAGCTTGCGGTCGACGAGCTGGCGGGCCCGCCGCTCCTCGGACTCACCGTCCACCTCGGCCAGCGCCTCCCCGGCAACCTCGTCGGCGACGCCCTTGCGGCGCAGCTCGACCGCGATCGCACGCCGGGCGAGGCCGCGGTGCGCGTGCCGTGAGCGGACCCACTGGCCCGCGAAGGCGGCGTCGTCGATCAGGCCGACCTCGTCGAACCGCTCGAGCACCGAGCCGGCCACGGTGTCGGGGATGCCCTTGCGGTGCAACGCCTGCGCAAGCTCCTGCCGCGTGCGAGCGCGGTCGGTGAGCAACCGCAGGCAGATCTCGCGCGCCCTGGCGGCGGGATCGGTGTCGTGCCCCGAGTCGCCGCCCGACCGACCTTCGGCCCTGTCTGCTGCTCGGGCTGCCCTCCGGCCCGTTGCCCGGTTCGCCGTCCACTCCGCTGACCGATCCCCGGTCCCACCTGCTGCTGCCTGGTCTGCCCTCCGGTCAACTCCCTCGTTGGCTGCCGCCTCCGCTCTCCGGCCCGCTGCCCGGCGTGCTGTGCGGCGTCCTGCCCGATCGCCGGCACGGTCCGCTGCCCTGTCTCCGGTGTGCCCTACCCCCTGGTCGTCGGGCGACGGAGCGGCCCGGTCGGCACGGGCGTCACCCCCGCTCGGCGATCGCCCCCGGCGCCGGGCAGGGCCGTTCCGAGCAGCGGTGCCCAGCTCGGCCACAGGTGCGCCACCGCGCGCGGCCGTGAGCTCCTCGGCGGCGAACAAAGCAACCGGCGCCGCGCCCTCGTCACTGCGCGCGCCACCGGACGCGGAGACCTCGACGGCCGCTGCGCCCCGCCCGTCGTCCAGCGGGAAAGAGGCGACCGGAGCTGCCTCGGCGGCGAGGCAGTCGAGGCGGTCGAGGTCAGCGGCCGGACCACCGGCCGGGGCGGACGAATCCGTGGCGTCCAGCCGGGCGACGGGAGCATTCACACCGTCGCCGGTGCCGATTCCGTCGAGCCGGACGACGCGGACCGCATTCTGCTCCGGGGCGGCGTGCTCCCGGCCCGGCGCCATGCTCAGAAGTCGACAGGTGCCGGCAGCGGCTCGGCCTCGGCGTCGAGCTGGGCCCCGATGCCGAGCTTCTCCTTGATCTTCTTCTCGATCTCGTTGGCCGTGTCGACGTTCTCGCGCAGGAAGTTC
>DASRSC010000098.1:0-6826 GCA_035695525.1 Pseudonocardia sp.
CTGGACCCGCCTGTTCGCGCAACAGCCCGAGATCCGCGCCTATCTCGAGGACATCGCCGACCGCTACGGCCTGCGCGCCCGCATCCGCTTCCGCTCCACGGTGGTCGCCGCGGAGTGGGGTGGCAAGCACTGGACCGTGCGGATGGCGGACGGCACGAGCATCACCGCCCGTGTACTGGTCTGGGGCACGGGAGCGCTGCACGAGCCGTCGATCCCCGACATCGCCGGGCTCGACGAGTTCGCCGGCACGGTGTTCCATTCGGCTCGCTGGAACCACGACCACGACCTGCGGGGCAAGCGCGTGGCCGTGCTCGGCACGGGCGCGAGCGCCATCCAGTTCGTGCCGGCGATCCAACCGGGCGTCGCCCGGCTCACCGTCTTCCAGCGCACCGCGCCGTGGGTGCTGCCCAAGCCGGACCGCGCGGTGTCGCCGCTGTGGCGGCGGATCTACCGGGCCGCGCCGGGCGTCCAGAAGCTGCAGCGGGCCCTGATCTACGCGCGCAACGAGAGCCTCCTGACCGGGTTCCGCAAGCCGCGCCGGATGGCGGTCGTCGAGAAGTTCGCGCGCGGCTACCTCGACCGCAAGTTCGCCGACCGCCCGGACCTCAAGGCCAAGCTCACCCCGGACTTCACCATCGGGTGCAAGCGCATCCTGCTGTCCAGTGACTACTACCCGGCGCTCAAGCAGCCCAACGTAGAGGTCGTCACGGAGAAGGTCGTGCGCGTCACGCCCACCGCCGTGGTCACCGCCGACGGCGTCGAGCACGAGGTGGACACGATCATCCTCGGCACCGGCTTCAAGGTGGCCGACGGCCTCGGGCGCTCGGTCCGCATCACGGGCCGGGATGGGGTGGACCTTGCCGACGCCTGGCGGAGCGGCATGCAGGGGTTCCTGGGCACCACGATCGCGGGGTTCCCCAACCTCGTCACGCTGACCGGTCCCAACACCGGCCTGGGTCACAGCTCGATGATCTACATGATCGAGTCGCAGACGAACTACCTGCTCGACGCATTGCGGCTGATCGACGAGAACGGTGCGGTCGCCATCGACACGCGCCGCGACCGCCAGGACGCCTTCAACGCCACCCTCCAGGGCGAGTTCGCCGGCTCGGTGTGGACGCAGGGCGGCTGCGCGAGCTGGTATCTCGACGAGCACGGCAGGAACCGCACTCTCTGGCCGAGCCACACCTTCACGTTCCGCCGCCGCACCCGGAAGGTCCGACCGGCCGACCACGAGCTGCTGGCCTGACTCCAGGTCCGGGCGTTCGCCTAGGGTCGGATTGTGCCCGACCCAGCCGTCTACTCCATCGCCATGACCGTCCGGTTCCGCGGGATCACCACGCGGGAGGGGATGCTGCTGCAGGGGCCGGCAGGGTGGGGCGAGTTCTGCCCCTTCACCGAGTACGACGACCTCGAGTCGGCGCCGTGGCTGGCAGCGGCTGTCGAGGCGGCCGAGGAGGGCTGGCCGGAGCCCGTTCGCGACCGGGTTCCGGTGAACTGCATCGTCCCGGCGGTCGGGCCGGAGCGGGCCCAGGAGATCGTCCGGGCGTCCGGCTGCTCCACGGCGAAGGTCAAGGTCGCCGACGCGCCCGACTCGCTTCCGGCCGACCTGGAACGCGTGGCGGCGGTCCGCGACGCACTCGGCCCGGGCGGCTCTGTACGGGTGGACGCCAACGCCCGCTGGGAGATCGAGGAGGCTGTCACCGCGATCCGGGCGCTGGACCGTGCGGCGGGCGGCCTGCAGTACGTCGAGCAGCCGTGCCGCACGATCGAGGAGCTCGCCGCGGTGCGCCGCCGGGTCGACGTACCGATCGCGGCCGACGAGTCGATCCGGCGTGCCGAGGACCCGCTCCGGGTGGCCGTTGCCGGTGCGGCCGACATCGCCGTGCTCAAGTGCGCCCCCCTGGGTGGGGTGCGGCGCGCACTCGCCGTCGCCGAGGCATGTGGCTTGCCGTGCGTGGTGTCGTCTGCGCTGCAGACCAGCGTCGGGCTGGCGGGAGAGCTCGCGCTGGCCGGCGCGCTGCCCGACCTGGACCTGGCGTGCGGGTTCGGCACCGGTGCGCTGCTCGCCGCCGACGTCGTCGCCGAACCGCTCCTGCCTCACGACGGATGGCTCCCCGTGCCGCGCCGCGCGCCCGAACCCGTGCTCCGCGACGCCGTGGCCGCCGGGCCCGAGCGGACCCGGTGGTGGACGGATCGGTTGGCACGGGTGCTGGCGGGAGTGGGGTGACCGCTGTCCCGCGGCCTCAGCTCTCGCTCTCGGCCAGCACGCCGTCGAGGATCCTGCGGGAGTTCTGCAGCTGGGTGATCGTGCTGGTGAGCCGGGCCCGCTCCCCATTGAGCCGCGCTGCCAGCTCGGGGCATACCGGCACCAGCCGGTCGGTCTCCTCGCGAGCGCACGGCAGGATCTGGGCGATCACGGACGTCGTGAGGCCGGCAGCGAGCAGGCTGCGGATGCGCCGGACCGTGCCGACATCCGCCTCGGAGTACTCCCGGTAGCCGCTGGGCAGCCGCGCCGGCTCGAGCATGCCCTGCTCCTCGTAGTAGCGCAGCAAGCGCTGGCTGACCCCGGTCCTGCTTGCCAGCGCACCGATCCGCATGCAAGTCTCCGCGATCTCCTTGACCTTCACATTGATGTCAGACTTCAGCCTCCCGGCAGGCAACGTCGAAGGAGCAATGATGTCGGGAGCCATGGTCATCGGAGCAGGTCCGGGTATCGGCCGAGCGGTCGCCCTCCGGTTCGGACGGGAGGGCCTGCCGGTCTCGCTCGTGGCCCGAACCGCGGCGACGCTCTCCGAGACGGCTGCGGTTCTCGCCGCGCAGGACAGGCCAGTCGTGACGCTGACCGCCGACGTCACCGACGAGGGGGCGTTGCGTGCGGCGATCGACGTCGCGGTCCAGGAGCTCGGCGTCCCCGACGTCGTCGTCTACAACGCGGCGATCATCCAATCGGACGCGCCGGGCCAGCTGTCGGCGCGCGGTCAGCTCGACGCCTGGGCTGTCAACGTGGTCGGCGCCCTCACCGCGGCGGCGCACGTCCTGCCCGGAATGTCCGCGCGAGGCGGTGGTTCCTTCATCATCACCGGAGGAATGCCGGAACCGAAGCCGGAGTACGTCAGCCTGTCGCTCGGCAAGGCGGGCGTTCGGACCCTCGTGGAGCTGCTGGACCTGGAGTATGGGAAGGCCGCCATCCACGTCGCCACCGTGACGGTGGCCGGCGCCGTCGCGCCGGGCACCGCTTTCGACCCGGACGACATCGCCGAGCACTACTGGACACTGCACTCGCAGCCGCGGCACGAATGGATGCGAGAGCTCGTGCACGACGGTTGATCACCGGGCCGTCTTGACGCGTGGGCCTGTCAGCGTCGCATCGGCCGTGAGGGCGAGGTCAGCTGACCCGGGTGCCCCCTCGCCGAGTCCGCGGTGCATGTGCGTCGTCAGGGGCGGGGGCGGCCCTTCGCCGTGGTGCTGCGGCGGACGAGGCCCAGGCGGCTGTTGTCATTGCCGACGATGCTGATGTCGGATGGGACGGCGAGCCCGGCGTTGCGGAGGGTGTCGAGGACGCCGGTGGCGCAGCGGTCGTTGAACACGGTGATCGCGGTCGGGTGCCTGCCGTTGAGGAGTGCTTGTGCGGCGGTGGCGCCGTCGTTCTCGGTGAGGCCGCCCCGCACGACCTGCTCGTGCTCGGTGATGCCATGGGCGCGCATGGCGTTGCAGTAGCCGCGGCGGCGTTCGGTCGCGCCAGGGGCTCGGCTGCCGTCGATGTGGGCGATGCGCTGGTGGCCGAGACCGACGAGGTGATCGACGGTCATCTGAAGGCCGGCGTCGTCCGTGCGACTCGCCGGCGGGAATGGACGACTCGTGGGGTGGAAACGGGCGACTCGCGGGGTGGGGTCGGGCGACTCGCCGGTGGGGGTCGGGACTCGCGGGGCCGAGATCGGGCGACTCGTGGGCGGGGATCGGGCGACTCGTGGGCGGGAATGGGCGACTCGCGGGGGCGGGGTGGGGGCGGGGGCAATACCGTCATCGGCGTGTCGGTGGTGGTGGTCGGAGCCGGGCTGGCGGGTGTTGCGTGCGCCGTGGAGCTGGCTGCTGCCGGGGTGCCGGTCCGGGTGTTGGAGCGCGCAGGGTCCGTCGGGGGTCGGATGGCCAGCAGCACGATCGAGGGTCGGCCCGTCGACATCGGGGCGGCCTACTTCACGGTGCGGGATGCGGAGTTCGCCGAGGTCGTGGCCCGCTGGCGGACCGCCGGCCTCGCGCGGCCGTGGACGTCCGAGCTCGCCGTCCTCGGCGACGGCAGCCGGGGCCGGTCGCCGGGACCCGTGCGCTGGGCGGCGCCCCACGGACTGCGCAGCCTCGTCGCGGAACTGGCCGCCGGGCTGAGCCTCGAGCTGCAACACGAGGTACGGCACGTGGGGCCGGGGCCGGTGGTGGACGGCACGGCCGCGGATGTCGTCGTGCTCGCGATGCCCGACCCGCAGGCGCTGCGACTGGTCGAGCCGGCCTCGCCCGCAGTGGCCGAGCTGACCGGCCGCGAGTGGCGGCCGGTCGTCACCGTTGTCGCCGGCTGGCCGTCGCGGGAGTGGCCCGAGATGAACGCCGCGTTCGTCAACGACCACCCGGTGCTGTCCCTGATCGCCGACGACGGCGACCGTCGCGGCGACGGCGCTCCGGTCCTGGTCGCCCACACCACCGCCGACGTCGCCCGCGCGCACGACGCCGAGCCGCGCGGTGCCGTGGAGCCGGTCCTCGGTGCGATCCGGGAGCTCCTCGACCTGCACACCCAGCCCGCCTGGACCCACGCCCACCGCTGGCGCTACGCCGCCCCCACCGCCGACCGGGACCATCCGTTCCACCTGGGCGACGACGGCATCGCGCTCGCCGGCGACGGATGGGGCAGCGCCCGGGTCGAGACGGCGTGGCGGTCCGGGACGCTGCTGGGCCGGGCGGTAGCTGCGCGCCTCGGCGCCGGCCGGTCGCACTGAGTGATTCGCCTCCCGTCAGGCGCAGATTCGCCGGGGGATGACTAGCGTGCTGCCATGGCCGTACCCGCCGATGTGTCCGACCCCGCGGTGCCCGACCGCGCAGTAACCGACCCCGTGATCGCCGACCTGCTTGCGAAACTCCCCGCCGACCGGATGCTCCTCGATCCCGACGTCGTGGCCACGTTCCTGCATGACGAGGCCGAGTGGGCCGAGTTCGGGAGTGCCTCCGCCGTGGTCCGGCCGCGAAACACGGCCGAGGTCGCCGTGGTGGTCGCTGCGTGCGCCCGACATGGCCGCCCGGTCGTGACGCGCGGCGCCGGCACGGGCCTGTCCGGTGGCGCGAACGCCGTCGACGGATGCGTGGTGCTGTCCACCGAGCGGATGCGGGAGATCATCGAGATCAACGCGGCCGAGCGGCTCGCCGTGGTGCAGCCCGGCGTCGTGAACGACGACCTGCGCGCCGCCGTCGCCGAGCACGCCCTCTGGTACCCACCCGACCCGGCGAGCGCCCCCTGGTCGACGATCGGGGGGAACGTCGCCACCAACGCGGGCGGCCTGTGCTGCGTGAAGTACGGGGTCACGCGCGACTACGTGCTCGCGCTGGAGGTCGTCACGGCGGCGGGCGAGGTGGTGCGCGTGGGCAGGCGCACCGCCAAGGGCGTGGCCGGGTACGACCTGGTCGGCCTGATGGTCGGGTCGGAGGGCACCCTCGGGGTGATCACCGAGATCACGGTGCGGCTGCGCCCGCTGCGGACGAGCCCGCAACGCACGGTCGTCGGGTTCTTCGACACCCTCGCTGCCGCGGGCGACGCCGTATCCCGTGTCACGGCACGGGGGCTGCAGCCCGCGGCGTTCGAGCTGATCGACCGGTTCTGCCTGCGCGCGGTCAACCAGTGGAAGAACGCCGGGCTCCCGGAGGAGGCCGCAGCGCTGCTGCTCGCGCAGACCGACCTGCCCGAGCCCGCGGGGCTGCAGGAGGCCGAGGCGATCCACGCCGAGTTCGTGGCGGCCGGGGCGAGCGACGCGATGCTGTCGACCGACCCGGTCGAGGCCGAAGCGCTGTTCGCCGCGCGCCGGCTCGCCTACCCGGCGCTCGAGCAGCTCGGCCAGGCGATGCTCACCGAGGACGTCTGCCTGCCGCGGGGGAGGCTCGCCGAGATGCTCGCCCGCATCGAGGAGATCGCGACGCGCCACGACACCCTGATCGCCACCGTCGCGCACGCGGGCGACGGCAACCTGCACCCGCTGATGCTCACCCCGCACGGCGACGAGGCCGCGAAGCTGCGGGCCCAGGCGGCGTTCGAGGAGATTCTGGACGGTGCGCTCGAGCTCGGTGGCACCGTCACCGGTGAGCACGGTGTCGGGCTGCTGAAGCTGCCGGGGATGCGTCGCGAGCTCGGCCCGCAGGTCGTCGCGATGCAGCGGGCGATCAAAGCGGCCCTGGATCCGCAGGGGATCCTCAACCCGGGCAAGGTGGTCGGGTGAACCGTCTCCTCCCCGCCCTCCTCGATCCGCAGGACCGCATCGCGCTGCGCTTCGGCGCCGATCACTCGACCCGCACCGAGCTGAGCTACGCGCAGCTGGCCGGCGCCGCGGGCGCACTGGCCGCCGCGCTGGCCGGCCGGCAGCGGGTGGCCGTGCACGCCACCCCGACCCTGCACACCGCGGTCGGCATCACCGCGGCGTTGTTGGCCGGCGTCACGGCGGTGCCACTGAACCCGAGGCTGGGGGAACGGGAGCTCGGGCATGTCCTGGCTGACTCGGCGCCCGAGCTCGTCCTCGCTGCACCCGGCGTCGTGCTCCCCGGGCTGCTCGCGGCCCTTCCCCGTCTCGACATCGAT
>DASRSC010000099.1:0-5210 GCA_035695525.1 Pseudonocardia sp.
CGGGGGAGCGGTGGGCCGTCGGCGTGGGGTGGCCGAGGTGGCCCGGGTGGTGCGCCGACGCGGGGAGCGGTGGTCGGGGGCATCTCTACCTCTCCAGCCGCCGGGGAACGGGCGGTCTTGGTGGGGAGCAGCCGGGGCTGACGCGAGGATCGAGTCACTCCCGGCTGGTCCTGTAGCCGTGACGGACAGGACGCCGCGGGACGACCCGCGGTGTGCTGGCGGCAACAGGTTGCATGCCACTCCCTTGGGTGAGTCTCGGGGGCGATCACGAGTGTCGAGGCGTCGAGCTGCGTGTAGCGGCGGAGCATACGACCGCAGCATTGTGACGAAGGAGGCAGCACCGCTCGCCGTCGGCATGTTCCGGTGAGCGGCCAACTACACGCGGTCAACGTCATGACAGGGTGCGTGTCGTCCGGCGACGGGCTGCACGAGTTGCGATGAGCGTCGTCGCGGCCGCGCTGCACGGTTCGTGCCAGACTCGCCCCGACGCTTCGCGCCAACCCCTGGAGAACTGTGGACAGCCCGACCCACCGCCCCGAGGAGTGGGCGCAGGCACACGTGGCGGATCTGGTGACCCAGGCTGCCGCCCGGGTGCCGCACAACCCCGCGATAGTGGACGTGACCAGCGGAATCACACTCACCTGGCGAGAGCTGGACGGTGCCGTCTCCGCCGAGGCCGCCCGCTTGCGCGACGTCGGAGTGGCTGCCGGCGACCGCGTGCTGGTGCGGCTCGGCAACGGGGCGGAGTTCTGTGTGGCGGTGCTGGGCGCGTTGCGGGCCGACGCCGTGACCGTGCCGTTCGGCTCGATCGGCGTGGCCAGGGAGCTGGATATCGTGCTCTCCGACTGCCGGCCTGCCGTCGTCGTGGCTGCGGAGGGTGACGACACCGCTCGGGCGAGTGCGGCCGCGCTCAACTCGGCAGTGATCGTTCCGCCCGACGTGAGGGCGCGCGCCGAGGGGCCCTCGCAGGGGGACGCCCGACGGGGTGGGGAGGAGATCGCGCTTCTCGTCTACACCTCGGGCACCACCGGCAGTCCCCGCGGTGTCCGGCTCTCGCATCGGGCGCTGCTCGCCAACCGTGCGCAGACCGCGGCGCTGCGTCCCGCGCCGGTGATCCCCGTGGACCGGGTGCTGCTGTCGTTGCCGATGTTCCACATCTTCGGCCTGGCTGCCGGGCTCCTGCAGGCGTGCTGGGCGGGGGCCACCGTCGTGCTCGTCGAGCGGTTCGAGCCCGCCCACATCGCCGAGGTGCTCGTCGAGCAGCGGGTGAGCGGGCTGGCGGGAGTTCCGTCGATGTTCCGCTCGCTGCTCGACCTCCCGGCAGGCGAGCTGCGCGCCGCCACCGCGGGCGTCCGGCTGTGCACGTCGGGCGGCGCCCCGCTGCCGGCGGAGTGGCTCGCGGACTTCCGCGCGGCCACCGGCCTGACGATCGTCGAGGGGTACGGCCTCACCGAGGCGGGGCCGGTGCTGACCACCACCCCGACGGCCGGCGTCCCCAAGCCCGGATCGGTGGGCCGCCCGCTGCCCGGTGTCGAGCTGCGGCTCGTGGACAGGGAGGGCACGCCGCTCGACAGCGGCTCCGAACCTGACCCCGAGGACCTCGACGATCTTGATGATCTCGACGATGTGGACGGCCTCGACAGCGACGTCTTCGACGCGCAGGACACCGGGCTGGTTGCCGTGCGGGGGCCGAACCTGTTCTCCGGGTACTGGCCGGACGGGGCCGGTGGGCCGGACGACGAGGGCTGGTTCCGTACCGCCGACGTCGGCTTCCTGGATGCCGACGGCGACCTGCACCTCGTCGACCGCTCGTCCGACGTCGTGATCGTCAACGGCTTCAACGTCTACCCGCGCGAGGTGGAGCAGGTGCTGGTGGAGCTGCCCGGGGTGGCGGAGGGCGCGGTCGTGGGGGTGCCGGACGACCGTACCGGCGAGGCTGTCAAGGCGGTTCTGGTGAGAGTCCCGGACGCCGAGCTCACCGAGGAGGACGTGCGGGCGCACTGTGTCGAGCGGCTGGCCCGGTTCAAGGTTCCCACGGTCATCGAGTTCGCCGACGCGCTGCCGCGGACGCCCACGGGCAAGGTCGCGCGGCGGCAGCTGGCAGGACAGTCGTGAGGGTCCCGCACGAGGTCGCCCCGCAGCAGGCCGGGCCGACGAGGGTCACCGTGTACACGCGGGCGGGGTGCACGGCGTGCGCCACTGCCGAGGCCGAGGTGGCGCGGATCTGCGGCGAGCTCGGCCATGGCTGGGTGGCCGTCGACGTCGACTCCGACGTCGACCTGCAGGCCGAGTACGGCGACCGGGTACCGGTGATCATGATCGACGGCCGCGAACACGGCTTCTGGAAGGTCGAGGAAGCACGTTTTCGGGCTGCGCTGGCCTGATCCTGCCGGCCCGTCAGCGGATCGTCACACTTCCGGGGTGAACCGGACGGGCCGGGCGGGCGAAACTTCCTGCGTGAGCACGACCGACGCACCACCTCATCCTGCGCGCCCCACGCGACACGGCATCCCACGCGGGTTCGCCGCGCTGATCGGGGTGTTGGCCGTCGGTGCGGCGGTCGGCGTCGGGCACCTGGTGGCCGGCATCGTCTCGCCCGCGTCCTCGCCGTACCTGGCCGTCGGCGACACGGTGATCCGCTTCTCGCCGCAGTCCCTCACCGAGTTCGCCAAGACCACCTTCGGGACGTCCGACAAGCCCGTCCTGCTGGTCGGTGTGGGTGTGGTCCTCCTCATACTGGCCGTTGTCGCGGGCATCACCTCGCGCTACAGCCGGACCCCCGGTGTGGTCGTGATCGGCGCGCTGGGTGTGCTCGGCCTCCTCGCGGTGGTCAGCGCACCGGTCTTCGCCCCGCTCGACGTCCTCGCTCCGCTCGCGTCGCTGGTCGCAGGCCTCACTGTGTTCCGCAGGCTGCACGCGCTCGCCCTACTGCTCCAGGACGCGCAGGATGCGCCGGTTCACCGAACCGGGGTGTCCCGGCGCACGGTGCTCATCGGCTCGTCGGCGGTTGTGGGCGTGATGTCGCTCGCAGCGGCCGTCGGTGGCCAGTTGCTCGGCCGCGGCATCGCCGACTCCCGGCGGGGGGTGACGGCGCGGCTCGCCGGGGCCCGGCTCGCCGAACGTGCCTCCGCGATCCCGGCGACTGCGGCCTTCCCCGAGCTGGGCACCCCGACGTTCCTCACCGCGAACCCCGACTTCTACCGGATCGATGTGGCCCTGCGGATCCCCGAGCGGGCGGCCGAGGACTGGTCGATGCGGATCCACGGGATGGTCGACAAGGAGATCATGCTGCGGTTCGACGACCTGCTCGCCCGCCCGCTCGTCGAGCGCACGATCACGATGACGTGTGTCTCCAACCCGGTCGGTGGAAACCTGATCTCGACGGCGAACTTCATCGGCGTGGACCTGCGCGAGATCCTGCTCGAGGCGGGCGTCCGGCCCGGTGCCGACCAGCTGTTCACCACCAGCATCGACGGCTTCACCGCCGGCACGCCCACGTCCGTGGTGATGGAGGAAGGCCGCGGCGCGCTGCTCGCGATCGGGATGAACGGTGAGGCGCTGCCGCCGGAGCACGGCTTTCCGGTGCGCATGGTCGTTCCCGGCCTCTACGGCTACGTCTCGGCCACCAAGTGGATCACCGACCTGGCGGTCACGACGTTCGGCGCCGAGCAGAGCTATTGGCTCGAGCGCGGGTGGGCCGCGCAGGGCCCGATAAAGACGGAGTCGCGCATCGACACCCCGCGCGGGTTCGCCTCCGTACAGGCCGGGCGGGTCACGGTCGCCGGCATCGCCTGGTCGCAGCCGGCCGGGATCGGCAAGGTCGAGGTGCGGATGGACGGTGGTGCGTGGCGGGAGGCCGAGCTGGCCACCGAGGTGAGCGGGGACACCTGGCGGATGTGGCGGGCTGACTTCGACCTGGGGCCGGGGAGCCACACCGTCCAGACCAGGGCCACCGACTCGGCCGGCCGCACCCAGACGGAGGTGCAGGCCGACCCGGTCCCGGATGGCGCGTCCGGATGGCCGGCGACGATCTTCACCGCCACCTGACCGCTTCACAGCCCGAGCCCGGCCGCGGGCTGAACCGCCGGTCGCTCGGCGTCCGCCGTTCGACGGATCCGGCCGCTCCTCGGCCGCGCCGCCGGACGACCGTGGAGGGGTGCTCGCGTCGTTATGTAAGCGTTATCTGTGGGATGTGAACCACCTTCGGCGCGAAACCGAAGTGTGGTACCACCCCGGACCAGCCGGGCGTGCCCGAGGGAGGAACCTCCGTGCGAAAGATTCCGAGACTGGCCACGGTCGGCATCATGGCGGCCCTGACCGTGGCGTTGGGGGCCTGTAGCGGCCCCGAGACGCCGTCTGCGGGCGCACCGGCCAGCGCCCCCGCCGCTGCGCCGATGTCTGCCCCGGCGTCCGCGGACGACGGCGTCACCACCGCGAACGATGTGTTCGGTCCGGCCTGCAACATGCTGCCGCGAGGCGACGCGCCCGGTTCCCTGAACAAGATGGGGCCGCAGCCTGTGGCGAACGCCGCCAGCGCCAATCCGCTGCTGACCACGTTGGTGAGTGCGGTCCGGGCTGTTCCCGGCCTGGCCGACACCCTCAACGCGCAGCAGGGGGTTACGGTCTACGCCCCCTCCAACGCTGCGTTCGACGAGTTGAAGGCCGCGATTGGCGACCAGGCTTTCACCGCGCTGCTGAACAACCCGCAGCGGCTCGGCGCCCTGTTGTCCTACCACGTGGTCCCGAAGCGGTACGACGCTGCCGGCCTGGTGGAGGCGGGCCGGACCACCGAGCTCGCGGGGGGCGACGTCACCATCGGTGGCACCGCTGAGGCGCCCACGCTGACCAGCGGAAACGGCACGCAGGCCAGGGTTCTCTGTGGCAACGTCCCGACCTCGAACGCCACCGTGTTCGTGATCGACAAGGTGCTCATGCCGGCAAGCTGATCTCGCTCTGCACGACACCGCAGGGGCGGTCGCGGTCGTCGGGGCCGCCCTCCGGCAACTGTGCTGCACGACGAGCGGGCGTCGTGGGGCGATCACCGGTAGTAATGTGCCGAGCACCCACGCGAGCACGACTGCATCCAAGATCGCAACTTTGTGCGTGCCTTCACAAGCGACTACCGTGTAATCCAGTCGACGTCAACGCCCAATCCTGGGGTACTCGGCCGGGTGTATACCGGTTGGTGGGGTCTGTGGTGCGGTCGCGCG
>DASRSC010000100.1:0-8030 GCA_035695525.1 Pseudonocardia sp.
GCCGGCGGCGTCGTACGAGACCTGGGAGTACGCCGGCAGCGCGGCCACCGCGCTCGACCAGCTCGAGGCCCAGCTCGACGTCTGGCTGGCCGGGTGCGCGGCCTCGGCGAGGCCGAGCTCCGGGTCCCGGTCGGCGCGAAGAAGCCCTTCCCCGACGCGCCCATGGCCGATCTGGTGCTGCACGTCCACCGCGAGCTGATCCACCACCTGTCCGAGGTCTGCCTGCTGCGCGACCACTACCTGCATACGAAACCCGCTACGAACGGAGCAACCCGATGATCGAGCCTGCGAGCGAATCATCAGCACAGCGCCCGCGCGCTGCGTTGTTTCACGATGGGCCGGCCGAGCGAAGCGAGGACGTACGATGAGCCGCCACATCCAGGTCACCTTCGACGCCCACGACCCGCGGGCGCTGTCGTCCTTCTGGCGCGACGCACTGGGCTACGTCCACCCCGGCCCGCCCGGAGTCGACCTGCCCGAGGACGCCGACCCGCTAGCAGCGTGGGACGACTTCCTCGCGCGGGTCGGCGTACCGGAGGAGCAGCGCAACACGAGATCGGCCATCCAGGACCCGGACGGACACGGCCCACGGCTGTTCTTCCAGCAAGTGCCGGAGGAGAAGGTCGCCAAGAACCGCATCCACCTCGACGTCCGAGCGGCTCCCGGACTGCAGGGCGAGGTGCGGATGGCGGCGCTGGAGGTCGAGTGCGACCGGCTCGTCGCGCTGGGAGCGACGCGGGTACGTCGCTACGAGCCCGCTCCCCCGATGAGCGCCGGCTTCATCGTGATGACCGACCCCGAGGGCAACGAGTTCTGCCTGGACTGACACAGCTCAGCTGTAGTCACAGAAGCCGCGGCCGGTCTTGCGGCCGAGGTAGCCGGCTGAAGCCGTCGGTGGGGACGGGCACTGACCCGGCGCCATGGTCGGGTTTGCCGGTCAGGCGGTGCGGCGGGAGCGGGCCAGAACCAGCCCACCGATGACCACGCCGAGCAGCCCCACCACCAGGGCCACGATGGCCCCGGCTCGCCCGTTGCCGGTGCCGATACCACCGGTGGAGGTGGCCAGATGCAGCCCAGCGAGGACCATGCCGATCAGCCCCACCACCAGGGCCACGATGGCCCCGCTTCGCCCGGAGCCGGTGCCGATACGACCGGCGGAGCGGGCCAGAGCCAGCCCACCGATGACCACGCCGATCAGCCCCACCACCGCGGCCACGATGGCCCCGAGCCGCCCGGAGCCGGTGCCGATGACACCGGCTGCGACGGAGACGTGCGCGGCCGCCGGTGCGGCAAGCCCGAACCCGCCGAGCAGGGCGGCATCGGCGGCGGCAATCAGGTGACGGACGGACATTGAGGATCCCCTCGCTTGAGTCGTGGCGTCATCGGGTAGCGGTTGGAACAGTTCGACGACGTTGCCTGCGGGGTCTTGCAGCAGGATCTGTTGTCGATGGTGGTTGCCGGGCTGGGGCCTGCGCGTCGCGCGACGGTGGTGTTTCCCGGCTGATGCCCTCGGCGTACGGTCAGCCGCCGGTAGTAGACGCATTCGACCGGTGTGGTACTGCCGAGACACTGCGCCAGGTGGATGCACGCCCGCGGTCGCACGCGCAACATGGGACAGGGCGGCGTGCTCTCGGTTGAGCTCGGATCGAGGGCGGGAGAATGGTCAGCACCATGCGTGAGGCGGTGCGCCGCGGCGAGCTCTCGCCGGTTGTGGCCGACGCGAGTCTCGGCGTCGGTGTGGCGCTTGGGCTCCTCGCCGCCGCTTTCGCCGGGGTCGGACCCGCGGCGGCCGCGAGCCCACGCCCGCTGGACGCCGGAGCGGTCGCGCTGGCCGCGACGGTCGCCGTCGCGGTCGCGGTGCGCCGCCGCTACCCGATCGCGGCGCTGGTCGTGCTCAACACGGTCCCCCTCGTCTGGTTCCTCGGCGCCTATCCCGGGCGGCTGATCACGCTGGCCCCGCTGATCGGCTGTTACACGCTCGCGGCCTACCGGGGCTGGCGGTGGGGTCTGGCAGGCGCCGTGCCCACCGCGCTGATCCAGATCATCGCGATCCGAGTGGTGCTCGGCGATACAGAGACCGCCGGTGTGGTCCCCGAGGTGGCGCTGTTGGTGGCCACCGCGGGCAGCGCCGGCGCGGCCGTGGGCTACAACCGGGCGGTGCTCGCGGCCACCCGCGCCCAGTTCGCTCGGGAAACCCAGAGCCGCGAGGAGCGGACGCGCCGGATCGCGGTCGAGGAACGGCTGCGCATCGCACGCGAGCTGCACGACGTCTTCGGGCACACCATGGCCACCATCAGCGTGCAGGCCGGTGTAGGTCTGCACGTCATCGAACAACGCCCCGGACAAGCCCGCGAGGCACTCGCCGCGATCAAGAAGATCTGCGACGACGGCCTCACCGACGTCAAGACCATTCTCGGCATCCTGCGCGCCGACACCTCCACAGAGGAGGAGCCCGAGCAACCACGTGCGCCCCGGGGCGGGCTCGACCGGCTCACCGAGCTGCTCGACACGGCCGAGGCGGCGGGCCTACGGGTAGAGCTGAACGTCGACGGCGACCCGCGGCCACTGCCCGCCCCGGTCGATCTGGCCGCCTACCGGATCATCCAAGAAGCGCTGACCAACGTGCTACGCCACGCCGAGGCTCGCACCGTGCGGCTGGCGCTGAAGCACGAACCGTCGCGGCTGCTCATCCGGATCCGCGACGACGGGCCTACTACCAGCGCGGACACCCACCACACCGCGGCGGGGCATTACAGGCACGGCATCGACGGGATGCGCGAGCGTGCCCGCGCGTTGTCCGGTCAGCTCACCGCAACCCCACACCCCGAGGGCGGCTTCGAGGTATGCGCCGAGCTGCCTGTCCCGCACCCGCGATGATGCCCACGTGCGCCCACCCGACCCGCTCCCGACTCACCCGCCCGCCACGGCCGCGACCGGCGAGACCCCAGGGCGCTCAGCGGTGACCGAGCCCATCCGCGTGCTCATCGCCGACGACGAAGCCCTCGTCCGGGGTGGCTTCCGAGTACTCATCGACAATGAGCCCGGCATGATCGTGGTCGGCGAAGCCGGCGACGGAGCCACCGCGGTGGACCTGGCCCGGCACACCCGCCCCGACGTCGTGCTCATGGACATCAGGATGCCCGGCGTCGACGGGCTGCGCGCCACCCACCAGATCGCCGCCGACCCCGACCTCGCCGACGTCCACGTGCTCATCCTCACCACCTTCGACCACGACGAGTACGTCATCGAAGCACTCGGTGCCGGCGCCGCCGGCTTCCTGATCAAAAACACCGAACCCCGCCAACTGCTGCACGGCATCCGCGTCGTCACCGGCGGCGAGGCCCTCCTGTCCCCAGGACTGACCCGCCGGCTGATCGCCCAACTCGCCAACCGAACCACGAGCCCACGACTCAACACCGACGCCCTGGCTCAACTCACCACCCGCGAAAAGCAGATCGTCGGACTCGTCGCCCACGGCCTGAGCAACACCGACATCGCCACCGCCCTCACCATCAGCCACGCCACTGCCAAGACCCACGTCAGCCGCGCCATGGCCAAACTCGGCGCCCGCGACCGCGCTCAGCTGGTCGTACTGGCCTACCAACACCGCCTCGTCGAACCACCCGCCCCCACCCCATAGCCCACTCCGCCCTGCCGGTGAGGTCAGCTCTCCCACGTCGTCGAGCTGGGGCAGACGTTGAACTCGTCTACGGCGTCGATCGTGCGCTGTGCCTCCGGTCGCCCGAACCCGACACCGGCCATCGCCCGGGCCACCAAGTCGATCGCCTCCTCGCGGGTCATGTCGCGCGCCTTCCGCTCGCAGGCAGCGGTGGCGGCGGCGTGGGGCCCCCGAAGAAACGGGATTCCCTCGACGGCGGCGAGGTAGCCGGAGTAATCGGGGCCGTCCAGCGCGTGAGGCGCCAGCGGGCCAGCGGAAACACCACCGCCCCCGCACCCGGCTAGTAGAGCACCGAGGGCGAGGGCGGGGAGCAGGCGCCGGAGATCCACCCAGGGATACTGACAGACCGCCGTGCCTGGTGGGCGGTGGTCGGCGAACGGGCAGCGAAATAGCCTGACCGATCTCCCCAGCGTTGATCAGACAAAGAACGGCCCCCCGCCCAGATCATCGGTCGAGGGCCGTGGTATGTCGGGCGGGGCCGGGATTGCACCCGAGGGCGTACAGGCCCACGCCGGAGCTCGCGAGAGCATCCGCTGCCCTACCGAGCCGCATCCCGGCCTCCCGTGACCAGCCAGCTGCACGCCCCGTCGGGCTCGTCGAGCCACACCCGGTGACTCCCGTCCTGCCGGACGGTCAACCCGAGCCGATCCCATCCGGGCCGGCCGAGCATGTCCCACTGGTCGTGGGCGCGCTCGAACTGCGTCCAGATCCCGATCGGTCCCCCCTCGCACACCTCGCGGCGCCCCCGCTCATCGGGCAGCATCCGCACCATGCACCACGACCCGTCACCACCGCGGAACGTCGCCCATTCCGACCCGGTCTCGGTACGCCCGCGGTAACCGAACACCAGCCGCTGCGGTAGCCGGGAACTCGCCAGGAACCACGGCACCACCGCCGTCCACGGTTGCGGGTCGAGCTGGGTCGACGAGCGCCACCCGACCTCGGGTTGCATGGTCACGCCGGTCAGGGTCGGTGGGGCGGCGTCGGTGTCGCGGATCGCCATGAAGGTTGCCCACTTCGGCAGGAACCGGCCCTCCAACCGGTCGGGGTACCGGCGCAGCAGCGCGAGGTTCCCGGTGTGCGCGCTGCGCTTGACGTCGACGAGCACCAGCCCGCCGTCCCGGAGCTGCTCGGCCCACGCCCACGGCACCACCGGCACCGAGCAGGTCGCGATGATCCGGTCGAACGGTGCCTGATCGGGCAGACCGAAGGCGCCGTGCACCGCCGCCAGCGTCGGCGCGTACCCGAGGCCGGCCAGCCGTTCCCGGGCAGCCTCGACGAGCGCGGCGCCGATGTCGACGGAGAACACCTGCCCATCGCCGAGCCGGTGCGCCAGCAGCCCGGCGTTGTACCCGGTGCCGGTGCCGATCTCCAGGACACGGTGCCCGAGGCGCACGTCCAGCGCGGCAAGCATGCGCAACATCAACGCGGGCTGCGACGAGGAGGACATCGTCACCCGCCCACCGGCCGCGTTCTCGGCGAGCGCAGTCACCAACGGGCGGTCGTCATACACCGCGTCAAGCCACCCGTCGGACCCGGCCGAGGTCGCCGACCAGTCCCCGCCTGGCTGCTGGACGTAGAACGTCGGCACGAACACGTGTCGGGGCACCGACTCGACTGCGTCCCTCCACGCCGGATCGTCCAGCACACCGGCCTCGGTGAGCTTCTCGACGAGCCCGTGGGCCCGCGCCTGCCAGTCCACAGCTGTCGTCATGTTCAAACGAGCCCCTTCTCGCGCCGGTCGACCATGAGCTTCTCGATCTCGCGAGCCCACTCGTTAACCGTCGGCATTCCGCCGCCCGCGCGCTGCCATCCGAGGGAGGCGGCCACTCCGCGCGGCCGCGTCGACTCGAGGGCCCGGAGCGCGCCACGAGGACGCCGGGCAAAGCCACGATCCGCGTCGCGTTTTGCTAACAGGGCACGACGCACGTACCCGCCCAACCCCAAACCCAGTGCTCAACCGGCGCCCAGCGGACTGTGCGAGATCGGCAAGAAACGGCGTAGGGGAAGTTCACGTCCGCGCGGACACAACTGTTGGTACGCGGTCACTTCTCTTCAGGCACGTGCTTGCCAAACGATGATCACGTTGTTCGCGATCGGGTACTCGTTCGGAAAACGGCATCGGTAGTAGGCGCGCTGGTGGTGCCAGGTCCCCTGCATCCGGCGCCCGCAGGCATCACAGATGGCCAACCACCAAAGGGCTCGGGAACCTGCAACATTCACGCCGCGCCGTGGGCGGTCGGCTGGAGGCCACCGTTCTCCTCGTCTTGACCACCGTGCAGGCTCCGCAGCACCCCTTCGGGCGGTCGGTGCTCGGCGAGCTGCCTGTCCAGCGGTCCGGACCGGATCGCTCCCCCGCCGCCGTGGCGGGTGATCCGCTGCAGCAGGAGGAGCAGCACGAACCCGAGGACGATGAGCCCGTGGGTCCACAGCCGGGATGGATCGACACCGCCGCGCAGGACATCCAGCACACTCAGCACCGTGAGCACTCCGACGAAGGCCCCCACCAACGGGACCAGCCCCGCCGGCCGCGCGGTCCCTGTCGCGACCCACAGGAATCCGATGGCGAGTGCCAGGTTCCACGCCGAGCTCTCGTGCGACAGGTGCGCAGCACTTGCCCCGGCCAGTTCCACTACCCCGTGGTGGGCGCCCACCGCCAGGATGCCATTGATCGCCAGGGCGCACTGACCGAGACCTACGACACCCAGCGCGAGGCGGACTGGGCCCGGGTGCAGGCGTCGACGCGGAGTCGGCGGCGCCGCGTCGAGCACCACCGCGACCAGATCCGGACCTGATTCGGCGGCCCGGGTACGGGTCAGCCGCGTAATCCGGGCGGCCCGGTCGGCATAGCGGGAGCAGTCGGCGCACGATGCGACGTGGGCGTCGATCGCTTCGGACTCGCCTGGGAGATCTTCCCCGTCCAACCGCGCCGAGATCGCGTCGCGACAATCCACGCACCCCATGCAGGTATGGTCGCGCGTTGCGGCCTCGTGGTTCCAGAGCACTTGCACGATATGGTTCTACGCATGGTCGAACGTCCGGACGACGCACGCATCACCGCGTTGGCCTTGGCCGCCGGGCGCGGGGACCGCACAGCGCTCGCCGAGTTCGTCCGGGCCACCCAGCGTGACGTGCACCGTTTCGTGACGTACCTCAGCGGCCCCGGCGACGCCGACGACCTGGCCCAGGAGACCTACCTGCAGGCGCTGCGCTCGCTGCCGAGGTTCGCGAATCGTTCCACCGCGCGCATATGGCTCCTCTCGATCGCCCGTCATACCGCTGCCGATGCCGTACGGATCGCGGTCCGCAGGCCCCGCACCAGCGGCGTCGACGACTGGGAGGCGCTCGCCGCGGCCACCGGCAGCCGCGAGCTGGTCCGCTCCGCCGGCGACGAGGCAGTGCTTCTGCGCAGCCTCGTCGACCGGCTCGACCTCGACCGGCGGCAGGCATTCGTGCTGACCCAACTGCTGGATCTGAGCTATGCCGACGCCGCCGAGATCTGCGGCTGCCCGGTCGGCACCATCCGGTCCAGGGTCGCCCGGGCCCGGGAGGACCTCGTCGAAGCGGTGGCGGACACGCGCGGGTCCCGACGGGCAGGCCAGGGCTGATCGGCCCGCGAACACCCGCGGAACGACAGGTTGTCCCGCTTGGGCTCGCGCACCCCGAACACCGCCTCGCGCAGCGCCGTGGGATCGTCGCCCGGGCCCTGCATCAGCGACGGGATCTCGTAGACGATGTGCGCCAGCGCCCTGACCTGCGGGCTCGGCCGGTCCTCCCCGCGGTCGGTGGCGATCGCCTCGGCGAGGGCGCGCTCGTGCCGCGCCCACATCCTGCCGGCGTACTCCCGCAGGGCTAGGCTCTCCATGACCAGCTGCCGGAAGCGCAGGTGGCCCGATTCCTTCATCGCCTCGGTGACGGCTGCACTGTTCCCGAGCGTGAAGGCATGCAGCGCAGCGAGCAGCGGGACCGCCTGGTCGCGGTCGCGAACGGCCGCGACCAGGGCCTCCTCCTGGTCGGCGGCGCGGTCGAAGAACAGCGCCTTCTTGCTGGGGAAGTGCTCTTGAACGCGTCGCGCTCTGCTGCTCAGCGAGCAGGCGTTCGCGCAGCATGTAGCGCTGGATCTCGGTGCTGGACGTGGGGCACCGCGGCACCCGGTAGGAGGCGATCCAGCGCGGCAGTGAACCAGCTCGTCGGCGAGCGGCCCCGGGAACCGGTGACGCGGCGGCGGGCGCGCCGGGAGCAGCGGTGTCACTCGCTGCCATAGCGAGTCCGGAACAAGATCCTCGATCACGCGACGCGGCCTGGCGAAGGTCAGTCTCCCTCTACAGCAGACACGCCGGCGGCCCCGGCG
>DASRSC010000101.1:0-3233 GCA_035695525.1 Pseudonocardia sp.
CCATTGTCACTACGGGTACAACGCCAAGGGCGGGCCCGCGGGGGTCGGCATCGCGGTCGGGCGAGCGGTGCGCCTGTCGATCGTCAGCACCGCGATCCTCGACTTCTTCCTCACGCTGGTCATCTACGGCACCTCGACGTCGGTGAGCGTGGCCGGATGACGGCCTCGGAGTCGCTCGGCGGAGGCGCGTCGTGAAGCGCAGGTTGCAGGGGCTCGCCTTCGTCGTGGTGCTGCTCGCGATGGCCGGGGTCGCCGTCGGCGACTACGCCGGGTTCTTCTCGAACGGCGTGCCGGTCACGCTGAAGGTCGACCGGGTGGGCACCCAGCTCGCCCCGCGCGCAGACGTGAAGGTCCGCGGTCTGAACGTCGGCACCGTCACGTCGGTGAGCACGGACGGGTCCGGCGCCACGGTGCAGCTCTCCCTCGACCGGGACAAGATCGCGCAGATCCCGGGCGGCGTCTCCGCCCAGCTGCTCCCCAAGACCCTGTTCGGGGAGAGGTACGTGTCACTGGTGCCGCCCAGCGGGCCGCCGGGTCCGCCGCTGGCTGCGGGGGACGTGATCCCGGAGGACCGCAGCGCGGCCGCGCGCGAGGTGGAACGGGTGCTCGACGGGCTGCTCCCGCTCCTGCAGGCCGTGGCGCCGCAGGACCTCGCGACCACGCTCGGCGCGCTGTCGCAGGCCCTGTCCGGGCGCGGTGAGGACCTCGGTAAGACCCTGGTGCAGCTGCAGAAGCTGACGGGCGGCCTGCGTCCCGCGGTCCCCGACCTCCAGGCGGACATCACGCAGCTGGCCGACTTCGCCCACAACGTGAACCAGGCGGCCCCCGATCTGCTCGACGCGCTGCAGAACTTCAGTGTGACCAGCCGGACGATCGTGGAGCAGCGCCAGCAGCTGAACGACCTCCTCACCGGAGTCACCCAGGCGTCGGACGACCTGAATGCGTTCCTCATGGAGAACCGCGAGAACCTGATCGGGCTGGCCGCATCGAGCCGCCCCACGCTGGAGAGCCTGGCGCGCTACGCGCCGGAGTTCCCGTGCTTGACCGGCCAGCTCGCCGGGCTTGTGCCGCGCGTCGACCAGGCGTTCGGCGTGGGCACCGACCACCCGGGGCTCCACGTCACGCTCGAGATCGTTGTCAACAGGGGCAAGTACGTGCCCCACCAGGACGAACCGCGCTACCTCGACGACCGCGGGCCGCGCTGTTACCCCATCCAGCCGCTGGGCCCGCAGCAGCCGCCAGACGGGCCGTTGAAGGACGGGTCGAAGCCGACACCCGCGCCTGTCGGCACACCGAAGGGCAGTGCCGAGGACTTCGGGGCGATCCCCGCCGCGTACTCGGGTACGGGCGGTTACGCCGGCATGGGCGTGCCCAACTCGCCGGCCGAGCAGCAGGTCGTGGCCGAGCTCACCGCTGCCCGCGACGGCGGCTCGCCCGCTGCGGTGCCGAACTGGAGCACGATGCTGGTCGGCCCGCTCTACCGCGGGACCGAGGTGACCCTGACGTGAACCGGATCCCGCTCGCGCCACTGATCAAGTTCACGGTGCTGACGGTCATCGTCGCGCTGGCCACCACCGTGCTCGCGCTGACGATCGCGAACGCCTCGCCGGGCGAGCACACGTCCTACTCCGCCCGCTTCACCGACGCCTCCGGGCTGCTCCCCGGGGACGACGTGCGGATCGCGGGGGTGGTCGTCGGCACAGTGGACAACATCCGGATCGTCGACCGGCGGGTTGCCGAGGTGGCCTTCAGCGTCTCGCGCGACCAGCGGATCCCGGCGTCGGTGACCGCGGCGATCCTCTACAAGAACCTCATCGGCCAGCGCTTCCTGTCACTCGCGCTGGGCACCGGGCCCACCGGGGAGACCCTCCCGCCGGGCGGCACGATCCCGGTGGAGCGCACCCGCCCGCCGCTGAACCTCACCACCCTGTTCAACGGGTTCAAGCCGCTCTTCGCGGCGCTCGACCCGCAGCAGGTCAACCAGCTGTCCCTCGAGATCATCCAGGTCCTGCAGGGGGAGGGCGGCACGGTGCAGAGCCTGCTCGCCAGCACGTCGTCGCTGACCAACACCCTTGCCGACCGCGACGCGGTGATCGGGCAGGTCATCGACAACCTGAACGCGGTGCTCGACACGGTCAACTCCCGCGACAAGGAGCTGTCGGACCTGATCAGCTCCCTGCAGGCGCTCGTCTCCGGCCTCGCCGATGACCGCAAGCCGATCGGGGACGCGATCGTCTCGATCGGCAAGCTCACGACGGTCACCTCCGGCTTCGTGGAGGAGGGGCGGCCGGCCCTGCAAAAGGACATCGCCGCGCTGGGCGACCTCGCAGGCAACCTGAACGACTCGGCGCCGAAGCTGGAGCAGACCTTGCTGAACCTGCCCGGGAAGCTGGAGACGGTGTCCCGGGCGGGCAGCTACGGCAGCTGGTTCCAGTTCTACCTGTGCGGTGTCACCGGTTCCGTCGGGATGGAGCCCTACCTCCCCGCAGCCGAGATCCCCGCGTTCAGCAGCGCTTCCCCGCGATGTGGGCCGGACCCCAGCGGCGTGCAGGGCCAGAGTCCCAAAGCGCTCGGCGGGATCCCGCCGGTCGCCCCCGACGGGTCGGGGCCACCGGGGCTGCCACCTGCACTGTCGCTGCCGGGAGTGCGCTGATGCCCGGACAGCACAACCCGGTCCGGACCGCGGTGATCGGCCTGCTGGTGATCGTGCTCGTCGTCGTGCTGGCGTTCAACGCGCAGGCGCTGTTCGGCGGTGGCACCACCTACCGCGCCGAGTTCAGCGAGGCGGCCGGGCTCACCTCCGGCGACCTCGTGACCATCGCGGGCGTCGAGGCCGGGCGCGTCGGCTCCGTCGTGCTGGCCGGCGACCGGGTTCTCGTCACCTTCACGGTTTCCGACGCCTGGGTGGGCGACCAGACCTCCGCCTCGATCGAGATCAAGACGCTGCTCGGCGCGAAGTACCTGGCACTGGACCCGCAGGGCGACAACGCTCTAAAGCCCGGTGCGGTGATCCCACTGGCGCGCACTGCGTCCCCGTTCGACGTGGTGGAGGCGTTCAACGGGCTCTCCGGCACGATCGACCAGCTGAACACCAAGCAGCTGGCGCAGAGCCTGACCACGCTGGCGGACACCTTCCGGGGAACGGCGCCGGAGGTCCGGGGTGCGCTGGACGGGCTGTCCCGCCTCTCCACCACGATCGCGAGCCGGGACGACGAGATCAAGAAACTGCTTGC
>DASRSC010000102.1:0-16421 GCA_035695525.1 Pseudonocardia sp.
CACCCCGCCGACACTCCGCTGGGCACTGATCCGCCCTTCGCTGACGCTCCACACGGGGAAGGCGCCTGATGCCCAAGCGCGACGACATCCGGCACGTGATGGTGATCGGCTCCGGACCGATCGTCATCGGCCAGGCGTGCGAGTTCGACTACTCCGGCACCCAGGCCTGCCGCGTGTTGCAGGCCGAGGGCATCCGCGTCTCGCTGGTGAACTCCAACCCCGCCACGATCATGACCGACCCCGAGTTCGCCGACGCCACCTACGTCGAGCCGATCACCCCGGAGTTCGTGGAGCAGGTCATCGCGGCCGAGCGGCCGGACGCGATCCTCGCGACGCTGGGCGGGCAGACCGCGCTGAACACTGCGGTCGCGCTCCACGAGAACGGCGTGCTGGAGCGCTACGGCGTCGAGCTCATCGGCGCCGACATCGACGCGATCCAGCGCGGTGAGGACCGGCTGAAGTTCAAGGAGATCGTGCAGTCGGTCGGCGGCGACGTGCCTCGCTCCGCCGTCTGCCACTCGATGGACGAGGTGCGCGCCGCGGTAGTCGAGCTGGGTCTCCCGGTCGTCATCCGGCCGTCGTTCACGATGGGCGGGCTCGGCTCCGGCATGGCCCACACCACGGCCGACCTCGAACGGCTCGCCGGCGGTGGGCTCGCCGCGTCGCCCGTCGCCGAGGTGCTCATCGAGGAGTCGGTGCTCGGATGGAAGGAGTACGAGCTCGAGCTGATGCGCGACCACCACGACAACGTGGTGGTGGTCTGCTCGATCGAAAACCTCGACCCGATGGGCGTGCACACCGGCGACTCGATCACGGTCGCCCCCGCCATGACCCTCACCGACCGTGAGTACCAGCACATGCGCGACGTGGGCATCGACGTGCTGCGGGCGGTCGGCGTCGACACCGGCGGCTGCAACATCCAGTTCGCGGTCCACCCCGCCACCGGTCGCCTCGTCGTGATCGAGATGAACCCGCGTGTCTCCCGGTCGTCGGCGCTGGCGTCCAAGGCCACCGGTTTCCCGATCGCCAAGATCGCGGCGAAGCTGGCGGTCGGCTACACGCTCGACGAGATCCGCAACGACATCACCGGTGAGACGCCCGCGGCCTTCGAGCCCACGCTCGACTACGTCGTGGTGAAGATCCCGCGGTTCGCGTTCGAGAAGTTCCCGGGGGCCGACCCGCAGCTGACGACGACGATGAAGAGCGTCGGCGAGGCGATGGCGCTGGGCCGGTCGTTCCCCGAAGCCCTGGGCAAGGCGCTGCGCTCGATGGAGACGACGGCGGCCGGGTTCTGGACCACACCGGATCCGGACGGGGAGCCCGACGTCGGCACCGCGCTCGACGGCCGGATCTACGCGGTCGAACGGGCCCTGCGCGGCGGGGCGACCGTGGCGGACGTGGCGCAGCGCTCCGGCATCGACCCGTGGTTCCTCGACCAGATCCTCGCGCTCACCGAGCTCCGTCAGGAGATCCTCGACACCCCGGTGCTCGACGAGCCGCTGCTGCGCCGGGCCAAGCGCGCGGGGCTCTCGGACCGCCAGCTCGCCGCGCTGCGCCCGGAGTTCGCCGGCGAGGACGGGGTGCGCACCCTGCGCCACCGGCTGGGGATCCGCCCGGTCTACAAGACCGTCGACACCTGCGCCGCGGAGTTCGCGGCGCGCACGCCCTACCACTACAGCGCCTATGAGACCGATCCCGCCGCCGAGTCGGAGATCGCGCCCCAGACCGAGAAGCCGAAGGTGCTCATCCTCGGATCGGGGCCGAACCGGATCGGGCAGGGCATCGAGTTCGACTACTCCTGCGTGCACGCGGTGATGGCGTTGCGGGAGGCCGGGTTCGAGACCGTCATGGTCAACTGCAACCCGGAGACGGTGTCCACCGACTACGACACGGCCGACCGGCTGTACTTCGAGCCGCTGACCTTCGAGGACGTACTCGAGGTTGTCCACGCCGAGCGGCAGAGCGGCACCGTCGCGGGTGTACTCGTGCAGCTGGGCGGCCAGACGCCGCTCGGGCTGGCGCAGCGGCTGACGGCCGCAGGCGTGCCGGTCGTCGGGACGTCCGCAGCGGCGATCGACCTGGCCGAGGACCGTGGCGCGTTCGGGGAGGTCCTGCGCAAGGCGGGCCTCCCGGCGCCGGCGTTCGGCATGGCCACCTCGTTCGACCAGGCTCGGGAGATCGCCGAGCGGATCGGCTACCCGGTGCTCGTGCGGCCGTCGTACGTTCTCGGCGGTCGCGGCATGGAGATCGTCTACGACGACGAGACGCTCGCCGGGTACATCTCGCGTGCCACCGAGATCAGCCCCGAGCGCCCGGTGCTCGTCGACCGGTTCCTCGACGATGCGATCGAGATCGACGTCGACGCGCTGTGCGACGGCGAAGAGGTATTCCTCGGCGGGGTGATGGAGCACATCGAGGAGGCGGGCGTGCACTCCGGCGACTCCTCCTGCACCCTGCCGCCGATCACGCTGGGCCGCTCGGTGCTGGAGCAGGTGCGCCGATCGACCGAGGCGATCGCGCACGGCGTGGGTGTGCGCGGGCTGCTCAACGTCCAGTACGCGCTGCACGGCGAGACCCTCTACGTGCTGGAGGCCAACCCGCGCGCGTCCCGGACCGTGCCGTTCGTGTCGAAGGCGACCGCCGTGCCGCTGGCCAAGGCGGCTGCCCGGATCATGCTCGGTGCGTCGATCGCAGAGCTCCGCGAGGAGGGCCTGCTCCCGGCTGAGGGCGACGGTGGCGAGCTGCCGCCGGACGCGCCGATCGCCGTGAAGGAGGCGGTGCTCCCGTTCCACCGGTTCCGCACCCGGGACGGCCAGGGCATCGACTCGCTGCTCGGCCCGGAGATGAAGTCGACCGGCGAGGTGATGGGCTTCGACGCCTCCTTCGGGGCGGCGTTCGCCAAGTCGCAGGCAGCGGCGTACGGCTCGCTGCCGACGTCGGGGCGGGTGTTCGTCTCCATGGCCGACCGGGACAAGCGCGCGATGGTGTTCCCGGTGCTGCGGCTGGCCGCCCTCGGTTTCGAGGTGCTGGCCACCGCAGGCACGGCCGACGTGCTGCGCCGCCACGGTGTGTCCACCACGGTGGTGCGCAAGCACTTCGAAGGCGGGGAGACCATCGTCGACCGGATCCTCGCGGGAGACGTCGACATGATCATCAACACGCCCTACGGTAATTCCGGGCCGCGGGTGGACGGCTACGAGATCCGCGCTGCCGCGGTGTCGCGCGGCATCCCGTGCGTCACCACCGTGCAGGGCGCCGCGGCGGCGGTGCAGGGCATCGAGGCGATGATCGGTGGCTCGATCGGGGTGCGGTCGCTGCAGGACGCTCACGCGGCGCTACGGAAGTCCCGCCCGTGACGAGCGTGGTCCGCGCCACGTTCGGGGGGCGCCTGGATGCGGCGGTCTCCCGGTTCGGAGCGCTGTGCGTGGGGATCGATCCGCATCCGGGGCTGCTGGCCGAATGGGGGCTCACCGACGACCCGGACGGGCTGGAGCGGTTCGCGATGTCCTGCGTCGAGGCGCTGGTCGGGCACGTGGCCGTGGTGAAGCCCCAGTCCGCGTTCTTCGAGCGGCACGGGTCGCGCGGGATCGCGGTGCTGGAGCGGGTGCTCGCGGCGTTCGCCGGCGGTCCGACGCTCACCCTGCTCGACGTGAAGCGTGGGGACATCGGGTCGACGATGGACGCGTACGCCGATGCCTATCTCGCCATCGGCGCGCCGCTGGGCGCCGACGCCGTGACGTTGTCGCCGTATCTCGGGTTCGGCTCGCTGGGCCCGGCCCTCGACGCCGCCGTCGACGCAGGGCGCGGCGCCTTCGTGCTGGCTCGCACCTCCAACCCCGAGGGCGCTCCGGTGCAGCTCGCCGAGTGGGCGGGCCGCAGCGTCGGGCAGACGATGGTCGACGCAGCTGCCGCCCGCAATACTGGCGCCGAGCCGCTCGGGGACGTTGGCGTGGTGGTGGGGGCGACGTCCGACCACGGCCTCGACCTGTCCGCGCTGGGCGGCCCTGTGCTCGCCCCGGGCCTGGGCGCCCAGGGGGCCGGTCCCGCGGACATCGTGGCCCGCTTCGCAGGGGTGAGCGGGATCGTGCTGCCCTCGGCGTCTCGGTCGGTGCTCACGGCCGGACCGGATGCGGCAGCGGTCCGGTCGGCGGCCGAGGCGCTCCGCGACGAGCTGGCAGCAGAGCACTGAGGGCCCCTGCGGGGAGAGGGCGAACGGCCGCTCGCAGCCTCCTGCGTTCCTGTGGGCGGAAAGAACGGCTGCCGGCAACGATTCTTCAGTATGAAGGCGAAGCGGTGCTCGTCAGGGGACGGTCCTTCCTGTGCGCTGAACGGGCGGTTCGTATACACGATCCGGCAGTTTCGCGTGGTATCACTCATCAAGGGGCGTCCGCCAAAGAACCTCCAGGTGGCACCCCCGATTCCCCTTCCGGGGGAGGCGTGAGTACGTTCGGTGATAGCCGCGGACACGACCGCGACGGTGGTGACGATGCGTCCTGATTCCAGGCCGCACGACGAAAGACGGAGGAGACCGTGGCCCTTCCCCAGCTGACCGAGGAACAGCGTGCTGCCGCGTTGGAGAAGGCGGCTGCGGCGCGCCGGGCCCGGGCCGAGCTGAAGGACCGGCTCAAGCGCGGCGGAACCACCCTCCCGGAGGTTCTCAAGCAGTCCGACACCGATGAGGTGTTGGGCAAGATGAAGGTCTCGGCACTGCTCGAGGCGATGCCAGGCGTCGGCAAGGTCCGGGCGGCTCAGATCATGGAGCGGCTCGAGATCGCGCCGTCGCGGCGACTGCGTGGCCTCGGCGACCGGCAGCGCAAGGCGCTGCTGGCCGATTTCGAGTCCTGAGCGAGCTTTGCGAGCTCAGGATCAGTAGCAGCACACCGGGCCCGCCCGGGCGGAGGGGCCGGCTGGTCGTACTGGCCGGTCCCTCCGGCGTCGGGAAGAGCAGCGTGGTCACGGCGCTCCGTGCGCAGCTGCCCTCGCTGTTCTTCAGTGTCTCCGCAACCACCCGGAACCCACGCGCCGGAGAGGTCGACGGCGTGCATTACCGCTTCGTGGGCCCGGCGGGATTCGACGGGCTGATCGAGCGCGGTGCGCTCCTCGAGTGGGCCGAGATTCATGGTGGCCTCCAGCGCTCCGGCACGCCGCGCGAGCCTGTGGAGCAGGCGCTGGACGCCGGCCGTCCGGTGCTCGTCGAGGTCGACCTGCAGGGAGCCAGGGCGATCAAGGCGGTGCTGCCGGACGCCATCACCGTCTTCTTGGAGCCGCCGTCGTTCGATGAGCTGGCCCGACGGCTGCGCGAGCGAGGCACCGAGTCGCAGGAGCAGTACGAGCGCAGGCTCGAGACCGCGCGCGAGGAGTTGGCCGCCCGCAGCGAGTTCGACGTGGTCGTGGTCAACGACGAGCTGAAGGACGTCGCGGCGCGGTTGGTACAGTTGTTGGTCGGCCCGCTTCTCCGTGACACGGTCCCGACGCCCGACCATCCCCAGGAGTCTTCTTCGTGAGCATGCCTCTGACCGGTGCTGTCGCCGGTTCCACGCCCGAGGGCATCACCAACCCGCCCATCGACGACCTGCTGGGCCAGGTGAGTTCCAAGTACGCGCTGGTGATCTACGCTGCCAAGCGCGCCCGCCAGATCAACGACTACTACTCCCAGCTCGGGGAGGGCCTGCTCGAGTACGTCGGCCCGCTCGTCGAGCCGGGACCGCGCGAGAAGCCGCTGTCGATCGCCATGCGCGAGATCCAGGCCGGCCTGCTCGAGCACACCGAGGGCGAGCAGTAACACGCCGAGCGAGCCCGCGAACGAGGTCGCCATGGACTCCCTGACGCCGCCCCGGGTGCTGCTCGGGGTGGCCGGCGGTATCGCGGCCTACAAGAGCGCGGAGCTGCTGCGCCGGCTCACCGAGACAGGCCACTCCGTGCGGGTGCTCCCCACGGCCTCGGCCCTGGAGTTCGTCGGAGCCGCCACGTTCGAGGCGCTGTCCGGCCAGCCGGTGCACACCGGCGTGTTCGTCGACGTGCCGTCGGTGCCGCACGTGAAGCTGGGTCAGGGGGCCGACCTCGTCGTCGTCGCGCCCGCCACCGCCGACCTTTTGGCCCGCGCGGCCGCCGGTCGTGCGGATGACCTCCTCACCGCGTCGCTGCTCACCGCCCGGTGCCCGGTGCTGTTCGCCCCGGCGATGCACACCGAGATGTGGGAGCACCCCGCGACGCGCGCCAACGTCGAGCTGCTGCGCTCCCGGGGCGTCGTCGTCCTGGAGCCCGCGTCCGGCCGGCTGACCGGCAAGGACACCGGCCCGGGCCGGCTGCCCGACCCTGCCGAGATCGCCGAGTTCGCCCGCCTGCTGCTCGAACGCACCGACGCGCTGCCGCACGACCTGTCCGGCCGTCGTGTGGTGGTCTCCGCAGGCGGCACCCGGGAAGCCCTCGACCCGGTGCGCTTCCTGGGCAACCGGTCGTCGGGCCGGCAGGGCTACGCCCTCGCCAGGGTCGCGGCCCAGCGTGGAGCGTCGGTCACCCTCGTGGCCGCCCACACCGCAGACCTGGGTGACCCGGCGGGGGTGGAAGTCGTTCGCGTCGGCTCCGCGGCGCAGCTACGCGACGCGATGTACGCGGCGGCCAGGGGCGCGCACGCGCTGGTGATGGCCGCCGCGGTCGCCGACTTCCGGCCCGCCGCGCTCGCCGAGCACAAGATCAAGAAAACCAGCGGCGACCCCGAGCCGCTGGTGCTGACCACGAACCCGGACATCCTCGCGGAGCTCGTCACGACCAAGGAGCCGGGACAGGTCGTGGTCGGTTTCGCCGCCGAGACCGGCGACGCCGCGGGCGACGTCCTGCACCACGGCCGCGCCAAGCTCCTCCGCAAGGGCTGTGACCTGCTCGTCGTCAACGCGGTGGGCGATGGCAAGGCGTTCGAGGTGCCGGACAACTCCGGCTGGTTGCTCGGCGCCGACGGCAGCGAGACCGAGCTGAAGCCCGGCTCGAAGGCGCTGCTGGCCACGCGTGTCTGGGACGCGGTCGCTTCGCGACTTTGAGCGCGACGGGCCGCGGGGCGGGCGCTGTCAGCGGGTCCGGGGAAACCCGGCGCGGCCCGCCCCGCGGGAGCCGGCGGTCAGCCGAACGGGCCACCGGCGGGCCGCGCCCCCGGTGGCTGCGGCGCCGGTGTCGGAGCCACGCCTTCCGGTGCGCGGAGAACTGGTCGGACCGGGGCGGCGCCGTCTGCCGCCACGTACTGCGTCGACGCCCAGCCGCCGAGATCGATCAGCTGGACGAACCCCTGACGCTTCTCGCCCACCCGCACTCCGGAGCCGGCCTCGCACTGCGCGACGATCGGCGCGTGGGCGTCCGGCCCGGAGCGGACATTGATGTTCTCGGTGCAGCGGCCGGGTTCGGACGCTGCGGCCGTGCCGCCGACCAGGGCCATCAGGCCGGTCGCGCCGACCGCGACCATCGCACCGACGACAGCGGCCGCGCGGCCGGGTCGGTAGGAGAGCGAGGTGGAGGCCTTCATCGTCGGCTTTCCTCCGTAGGGCAGGGGTCTCACCGCCCCAACGAGCGCCCGGGTGTCCGGTACCCGTCCCACGGACGAGATCACCGGAAAGGCTGACGGAGCGACGGGTGGAGGGTCCGGGGTGACGCCGCGTCACATCCGCCCGGCGCAGTCCACCTCGGAGCTCCCGCTCGGGGGTCGACTAGGCTGGCCCGCCGGAGATCAGCTGAGCTGCGGTCGCGACAGCGGCGATCGAGCGAGAACGGACGGAGTACGGCGTGGCGAACGCAGGCCGGCGGTTGTTCACGAGCGAGTCGGTGACCGAGGGTCATCCGGACAAGATGTGTGACGCCATCAGCGACACGGTGCTCGATGCGCTGCTCGCTCAGGACGCGCGCAGCCGCGTGGCGGTGGAGACGCTGGTGACCACCGGGCAGGTGCACATTGCGGGCGAGGTCACCACGAGCGCGTACGCCGACATCCCCACGCTGGTTCGGGAGAAGATCCTCGACATCGGTTACGACTCGTCGGCCAAGGGCTTCGACGGCGCCTCCTGCGGGGTCAACGTGGCGATCGGCGCGCAGTCGGCCGACATCGCCCAGGGCGTCGACACCGCGTACGAGAGCCGCGTCGAGCTGAGCGAAGACGAGATCGCCCGCCAGGGCGCCGGCGACCAGGGCCTGATGTTCGGTTACGCCAACACCGACACGCCGGAGCTGCTGCCGCTGCCGATCGCGCTCGCGCACCGGCTGGCGCGCCGGCTCACCGACGTTCGCAAGTCGGGAGTGCTGCCCTACCTGCGCCCGGACGGCAAGACCCAGGTCACCATCGAGTACGACGGCGACAAGGCCGTCCGCCTGGACACCGTGGTGGTCTCGAGCCAGCACGCCGCCGACATCGACCTCGACGGGATGCTCGCCCCCGACATCCGGGAGCACGTCGTCGACCCGGAGATCTCGAAGCTCGGTCTCGACGTGGCGGACCTGCGGCTACTGGTCAACCCGACCGGGCGGTTCGTCGTCGGGGGGCCCATGGGCGACGCGGGCCTGACCGGACGCAAGATCATCGTCGACACCTACGGCGGGTTCGCCCGACACGGTGGTGGCGCCTTCTCCGGCAAGGACCCGTCGAAGGTGGACCGGTCCGGCGCCTACGCCATGCGGTGGGTGGCCAAGAACGCGGTGGCTGCGGGCCTGGCCGAGCGCATCGAGGTGCAGGTGGCCTACGCGATCGGCAAGGCTGCCCCGGTCGGCCTGTTCGTCGAGACCTTCGGCACCGAGCACGTCGACCCGCTGAAGATCCAGTCGGCGATCACCGAGGTGTTCGACCTGCGCCCGGCCGCGATCATCCGGGACCTCGACCTGCTGCGGCCCATCTACGCCCAGACCGCGGCATACGGACACTTCGGCCGGACCGATGTCGAGCTGCCGTGGGAGTGCACCTCGCGGGCCGACGCGCTGAAGGCGGCGGCGGGCGGCTGAGGCCCGGGGCAGGCGGGGCGGGAAGCCTCGAAGGCAGAGGCGCGCTGCCCTGTCGGGCACTCGGCCGGACCGTCGGGGGTTCGGGGCACGATGCCGGTTGTGAGCACGCGGAGCAGGCCGTCACGGAGCGCCTGGACCACACGGTGACCAGCAGTGCCGTCTCGGGTTCGCCGTCGCGGGCGCGCCTCAGGGTGTCCGGCGGCCGGGCCGGCCGGCAGCAAGGAGGTGCCGTGGTGCGACCGGGCCGCAACCGCGGTGAGTGGCAGGCTGCTGCCGAGCTGCCGGTGGCCCGAGTCGCGGTGGATGTAGCGCTCGCCCACCTGGACCGGCCGTTCGACTACCGCGTGCCCGAGCACCTCGACGCGGTCGCCGTGCCGGGAGTGCGGCTGCGGGTGCGCTTCGCCGGCCGGCTGGTCGACGGCTTCCTGCTGGAGCGGCTGGCCGAGTCCGCTCACCCCGGCACGCTTGCCTGGGTGGAGAAGGTGGTCTCGCCCGAGCCCGTCCTCACCGCTGAGGTGGCTGCGCTGTGCCGAGCGGTGGCCGACCGGTACGCGGGCGTGCTCGCCGATGTGCTGCGCCTCGCGGTCCCGCCCCGGCACGCCAAGGCGGAGGCCGAGGTGCCGCCGCAGCGGGCCGGCCCGGTGGCGGCACCCGGCGAGCCAGGGGCGTGGCGCCGTTATCCCCGCGGGCCCGCCCTGCTCGATGCGCTCGCCGGCGGCCGCTCTGCGCACGCGGTGTGGCAGGCGCTGCCGGGGGAGTGCTGGCCGGAGCGGCTCGCGGAGGCCGCCGCGGCCACCGTGGCCGCCGGGCGTGGCGCGTTGCTGGTGGTGCCCGACCAGCGGGACGTCGCCGCTCTCCACGGTGCGTGCGCCGGGCTGCTCGGCGCCGACGCTGTCGTGGCGCTCACCGCCGAGCTGGGGCCGGCGGAGCGGTACCGCCGATGGCTCGCCGTGCGCCGGGGGCACGTCCAGGTCGTCGTGGGCACCCGGTCGGCGGCGTTCGCGCCCGTCGAGCGCCTTGGCCTACTCGCCGTCTGGGACGACGGCGACGACCTGCACGCCGAACCGCGGGCGCCGTACCCACGGGTCCGCGACGTCCTCGTGCTGCGGGCCCACGCTGCCGGGGCGGCGCTGCTGGTGGGCGGCTACGCCCGCACGGCAGAGGCGCACCTGCTCGTCGAGTCCGGTTGGGCCAGGGAGGTCATCGCCGAGCGTGCCACGGTGCGCGCGGTCATGCCGCGGGTCACCGCGCTCGGCGAGACCGACGGCCAGCTCGCCCGCGACCCCGACTCCCGTGCTGCCCGGCTCCCGCACCTCGCCTTCGAGGCGGCCCGCTCCGCGCTGACCGCCGGGCGGCCGGTGCTGGTGCAGGTCCCGCGATCGGGGTACCTGCCGTGGCTCGCCTGCGGCACCTGCCGCGAGACCGCTCGCTGCCGACACTGCGCCGGTCCACTCGGCCTGACCGGCCACGGCACGCGCGGCCGTTCGGGCGGCGCGGTGTTCGGGCCCACGCCTCACGCATCCGGCACGCCGCCGCACGCCGGCTCGGCCGGGCTGCCGCATTGCCGCTGGTGCGGGCGGGCCGACAGCGCGTTCCGCTGCCCGGCGTGCGGGTCGCGTCGGCTGCGGGCCGGGGTCGTCGGGTCGGGGCGCACGGCGGAGGAGCTCGGGCGCGCGTTCCCCGGCACCACGGTCCGGTCCTCCGGCGGGGGCGCGCCAGTGCTCGCCGAGGTGGCGGCCCGGCCGGAGCTGGTCGTCGCCACCCCCGGCGCCGAGCCGCGCGCGGCGGGTGGCTATGGCGCCGCACTGCTGCTCGACGGATGGGCGCTGCTGTCCCGGCCCGACCTGCGCGTGGCCGAGGAGACGCTGCGGCGCTGGCTCGGCGCAGCAGCCCTCGTCGTCCCGCACACCGACGGTGGCCGCGTCGTCGTGATGGCCGACGCCGCGATCCCCGTGGTGCAGTCCCTGGTGCGCTGGGATCCGGCCGGACACGCCGCAGCGGAGTTCGCGTCACGCGCCGAGGTCGGTTTCCCGCCCGCGGTACGGATGGCTGCTGTCGAGGGCACGGCGGCCGCCGTCGCCGACGTGCTGGCGGAGCTGCCGGAGGTCGTCGAGGTGCTCGGGCCCGTCGAGCTCGACCCGGTCGGGACAGGGTCCGGCTCGTTCGCCAACACGGCGGACGAGCCGCCGGAGATCCGGGAACGCGCGCTGCTCCGGGTGCCCCGCGCCGACGGGCGGACCATGGCCGCGGCCCTGCATGCCGCGCAGGCGGTGCGCACCGCACGCAAGGAGTCCGATCCGGTCCGGGTGCGACTCGACCCCGTCGAGATCGGTTGACCTGGACGGGAGGAGTGGTGCGCGGTCCGGCGCGCGGGTACCCGCGTGGCAGAATTGACGGTTGTCGCGCATACCGGTGCACACGCCCACCGCCGCCCGCTTCCGCCCGCCATTTGCTGCTGCGAGGAGATCTGTGTCCGTCCAGCCCATCAGATTCTTCGGTGACCCTGTGCTGCGCACGCCCGCCGTCGAGGTGACCACCTTCGACGCGGAGCTGCGCAAGCTGGTCTCCGATCTCACGGAAACCATGCACGACGAGGGCGGAGCCGGCCTCGCTGCGCCCCAGCTCGGTGTGGGGCTGCGCGTTTTCACCTACGACTGCGAAGGGTTCGCCGGGCATCTGGTCAATCCGACCTTCGAGGTGGTGGGCGACGAGGAGCAGCTGGGGCCGGAGGGCTGCCTATCGATCCCGGGGCTGAGCTGGGACTGCCGGCGACACCTGCATGTGGTCGCCCACGGCTGGAACCAGCACGGCGAGCCCGTCACGGTCGAGGGCAGCGAGAAGCTGGCCCGCTGCATCCAGCACGAGATCGACCATCTCGACGGTGTGCTGTTCGTCGACCGCCTCGACTCGGAGACCCGCAAACAGGCCATGGCGGAGATCCGCGCCGCCGAGTGGTTCGGCGGATCCGAGCCGCGGGTGCAGGTCAGCCCGCACCCGCTCTTCGGAAAGGCCAGGTAGCGGCCCGTGAAGCTGGTGTTCGCCGGCACGCCGGAGCCCGCGGTGCCGTCCCTGCGGGCGCTGCTCGGCTCGCCTCGCCACGAGGTGGCCGCCGTGGTGACCCGGCCTGACGCCCCAGCCGGCCGGGGTCGCAAGATCGTCCGGTCGCCGGTGGGCACGCTCGCGGACGAGGCCGGTATCCCGGTGCTGACCCCGGCCCGGCCGTCTGACCCGGCGTTCCTGGCGCAGCTCGCCGAGCTCGCGCCGGACTGCTGCCCGGTGGTGGCCTACGGCGCGCTCGTGCCGCGCGCCGCGTTGGACATCCCGCGCCATGGCTGGGTGAACCTGCACTTCTCCCTGCTGCCGGCGTGGCGCGGCGCGGCGCCCGTGCAGGCTGCGGTGCGCCACGGCGACGAGGTCACAGGCGCTACCACGTTCCTGCTCGAGGCGGGCCTCGACACCGGGCCGACCTTCGGCGTCGTCACCGAGGCCGTCGGCCCGCAGGACACCGCGGGCGACCTGCTCGACAGGCTCGCGGTGTCCGGTGCGGGGTTGCTGCTGGCGACGATGGACGGCATCGCCGACGGCACGCTGCGGCCCCGGGCGCAGCCGTCCGACGGGGTCTCGCACGCCCCCAAGGTGACCACGGCCGACGCCAGGGTCGATTGGGCAGCGCCGCCCCTGGCAGTGGACCGGCTGATCCGGTCGGTCACCCCCGAACCCGGCGCCTGGACCACCTTCCGCGCCGACCGGCTCGGGCTCGGCCCGGTCGGCGCGACGACGGACGCCCCCGGGGGGGACGCCGGGCTACCGGTGCTGAAGCCGGGCGAACTGCACGTGGAGAAGCGCCGGGTGCTGGTCGGCACCGCCGCCGCCCCGCTGGAGCTGGGCGAGGTGCAGCCCGTGGGCAAGCGAGCGATGCCGGCGCCCGACTGGGCACGCGGAGTGCGTATCGAGCCGGGAGAGCTGCTGACATGAGGCACCGACCACAGCGCGCGGCCAGGTTGGCGAGCACGGCGGCTCCGGCAGTGCGGAGGATCGTGTGAGCACGCCGCGCCGGCGGCCACGCCGGGGGGCGGGGGCGCCCGGGCGGGCCGATGCGGGAGGGGCCGACGCTGCGCGCCGGGCCGGGCCGCCGCGTGGGCGCAGCGGGCCGCCGCGCCCACCGGAGCTGGATCCGTCGCGGCAGGCTGCACTCGACCTGCTCACCGCGGTGCGGGTGCGTGACGCCTACGCCAACCTCGCCCTCCCGTCGATCCTGCGGCGATACCGGCTGCACGACCGGGACGCCGCGTTGGCCACGGAGCTCGGCTACGGCACGCTGCGGGCCCGCGGCCTGCTCGACGCCGTGATCGAGGCATGCACGGACCGGCCGCTCATCCGCGTCGAGCCCGCGCTGCTCGACGCGCTCCGACTCGGGGCCTACCAGCTGCTACGCACCCGGATCCCGGCGCACGCCGCTGTGGACACGACTGTGGAGCTCGTGCGCGGCGATGCCGGCAGCCGGGCCGCGGGGTTCGTCAACGCGATCCTGCGCAAGGTCGGGGAACGTGACGAGCAGGCGTGGGTGGAGCGCCTGGCGCCGCCCGCGGATGAAGACCCGGTGGGCCACGCGGCGATGGCGCACGCCCACCCCCGCTGGATCGCCCAGTCGTTCGCCGACGCGCTCGGCGCCCCGGAGGAGCTCGACGCTGCGCTCGCGGCCGACGACGCGCGCCCCACCGTGCATCTGCTGGCGCGGCCGGGGGAGATCACCGCCGCGGAGCTGGCGCTCGTGACCGGCGGCGAGGAGGCGCCGTACTCCCCGTACGGCGTGCACCTCGAACCCGGCGGTGGCGACATCGCGGAGATCGACGCGGTGGCAGAAGGGCTTGCCGTCGTGCAGGACGAGGGCAGCCAGCTGATGGCGCTCGCCCTGTCGCGGGCCGCGCTCGCCGGCGCCGACACCGGCCGATGGCTGGACCTGTGCGCCGGTCCGGGCGGGAAGGCGGCGCTGCTGGGCGGCATCGCCGCACTGGACGGTGCATCTGTGGATGCCGTAGAGGTGAGCGAGCACCGCGCCGATCTGGTGCGCCGTGCCACCGACGGGCTCCCGGTGACCGTCCACAAAGCCGACGGCCGCGCCGCGCCGCTACCCGAGGGGACCTACGACCGCGTGCTGGTGGACGCGCCGTGCACCGGGCTCGGCGCGCTGCGGCGGCGGCCGGAGGCGCGTTGGCGGCGGCGGCCGGAGGATGTGTCGGGGCTGACGAAGCTCCAGCGCGAGCTGCTCACCGCAGCCCTGCGGCACGTCCGGCCCGGCGGAGTGGTGGCGTACGTCACCTGCTCTCCGCACCTCGCGGAGACGGTGGGTGTGCTTACCGGGGTACTGCGCAGGCATCCGGACGTGGAACAGCTCGACGCCAGGGAATACCTCCCCGACATGCCCGACCTCGGTGCCGGCCCGACGGTGCAGCTGTGGCCACATCGTCACGGGACGGATGCGATGTTCCTCGCGCTGCTGCGCCGGACCGCATGACCGGGCTCACCGGCCTCTGGTGCCCGAGGCCCGGTCGAGCGCCCAGTCGACGGCCAGGTCGAGGTACTCGACAACCAGCTCCTCCTCGTCGGGACCTGCGTCCACCTCGATGCGGACATCGCGCATACGACGGCCCTCGCCGAGCAGCCTGCCGTGTGGATCCGGCAGGTCGGCCCCGTGCTCGAAACCGACATTGACGCCGCCGTCGCGCGGGAACAGTGCGCACACGTATCCACCACGCGGGTGGTGGAAACCGAGCCCGTGCCACCCCGGGTAGACCCGCTCGCGCAGGTCGGGATGGGCGATGCGGACCACCGCGCGGAGCCGGCGGACGAGTACGGCGACGGCAGGCAGCTCGCCGACGAGCAGGTGATCGAGCTGCTCGTCGATGGACACAGGTGCGGGCATGGGTGAAGTGGACCGCAGGGCACCGACAGTTCTGGGAGCCGACGGCGGCTGGTTCTGCTCGGCGTAACCTTCCGCGGGTGCACCCGATGATCGCCCCGAGCATTCTCGCGGCCGACTTCGCGCGGCTCGCCGACGAGGCCGCCGCCGTGGCAGGGGAGCCCGGTCATGGCGCCGACTGGCTCCACGTCGACGTGATGGACGCGCACTTCGTGCCCAACCTCACGATCGGCCTGCCCGTCGTGGAATCGCTGATCCGGGCCACGACGATCCCCCTGGACTGCCACCTGATGATCGACGACCCGGACCGCTGGGCCGTGGGCTACGCCGAGGCGGGCGCCCACAACGTGACGGTGCATGTCGAGGCCGCTCGCGACCCGGTGGGACTGGCCGCGGATCTGCGGGCAGCCGGTGCGCGCGCGGGCCTCTCGGTCAAGCCGGGCACGCCGCTGGAGCCGTACGTGGAGACGTTGCGGCACTACGACACCCTTCTCGTGATGAGTGTGGAGCCCGGGTTCGGCGGGCAGAGCTTCATGCCCGAGGTGCTCGACAAGGTGCGTGCGGCGCGGCGGATGGTGGACACCGGGCACCTGACGCTGCTCGTGGAGATCGACGGCGGAATCAACGCAGAGACGATCGAGGCGGCCGCCGAGGCCGGGGTCGACTGCTTCGTGGCCGGATCGGCCGTGTACAGCGCCGACGATCCGGCGCGCGCGGTGCAGGCCCTGCGGGAGCAGGTGCTCGGGGCCTCGGCGCACCGTCGGTGGAACCAGTGATCACCCGCCCCGGGCGTCGAGGATGATCGCGACGGGCCGGGTAACGATTCGCGGCGGTTCACGGTTTCAGACCGTGTCGGTCGGGCGTTGGAATGGGAGCTCGTAGATGTTCACGGGAATCGTCGAGGAGATCGGTGAGGTGCTCGCCGTGCGCGAGAGCGGCGAGGTCGTGGTGCTGACCGTGCGCGGGCGGACCGTCACCGCCGACGCGGGCCACGGTGACTCGATCGCCGTGAACGGCGTGTGCCTCACCGTGATCGACCCGGCCGGCAGCAGCGACGGCACCTTCACAGTCGAGCTCGTGCCCGAGACGCTGAAACGTTCGAGTCTTTCCGCCGTGGCCGAGGGGGCCAGGGTGAACCTGGAGCGCGCGGTGCCGGTGACCGGTCGGCTGGGTGGCCACATCGTGCAGGGCCATGTCGATGGGGTGGCCACGCTGCTCTCCCGCACACCGGGGGAGCGCAGCGACGAGCTGCGGTTCAGTCTCGCCCCGGACCTTGCCCGGTACGTAGTGGAGAAGGGCTCCATCGCTGTGGACGGCGTGTCGCTGACAGTGGCCGCCGTCACACCTGACGGCTTCACGGTGGCGCTGATCCCCACAACGTTGTCGCACACCACACTCGGTCTGCGCCAGGTTGGGGATACCGTCAACCTGGAAGTCGACGTCGTCGCGAAGTATGTGGAGCGGCTCGCCGCCGGGTACACGGGCCGTACCGGTATCACGGCGACGGTCGGCGAGGAGGCCAGAGCGCAGT
>DASRSC010000103.1:0-8355 GCA_035695525.1 Pseudonocardia sp.
ACGCGTACAAGGAAATCGCCGGGGAGCTGTTCATCTCGGTGAAGACGGTGGAGACGCACGTGTCGAGCGTGCTGCGCAAGACGCAGCTGTCCAACCGCTACGAGCTGTCGCGGTGGGCGTCGGACCGGCGGCTCGTGTAGCTACCGGTCCGACCTTCCGGGGTCAGCCGCCCAGCAGGCCAGCGGCAACATTGCCGACGCCGCTGAGGAGCCCGGAGGAATTCCCGCCGCCGTTGTCGCTGCCGCTGTTGTCGTTGCTGCTGCTGTTGTCGTTGCTGCTGTTGTCGTTGCTGGACTGGTTGCTCAGCAGAGAGGTGAGCGGGGCGGTGAGCTGGTCGACTGTGGAGGCCGTGTCGCTGACGACGCCGCCGACGTCCTGAACCGACTGGTCGAGGGGAGCCGGGAGTGCCCCGCCGACGTTCTCGACGGTGCCACCGACGCTCGACCCGACGTCCTGGACCACCCCACCGGACGATCCACCCTGGGTGTTGGTCGCGGTGCTTCCGCCGCCACTGTTCGTGGACGGTGTGCCACCGCCCGATCCGCTAGCACCGCTGCCGGTGCCGTTCGTGCCGGAGACACCCGCACCGGTGCTGTTCGAGGCAGGGCTCTTCACGGTGCCTGTGGCCGGGGCGCCCACCGCGGCGGGGATGCCCGCGATCGCGCTGGGGAACGCAACCGGCACCCACGACGCCGGGGGTGCCGTGCCCGGGTCGAGCGCCCCGGTGGCGGCAGCGGGGTCGATCACGGCGGTTCCGGGGAGGACGGGTGCCGTGCCACTCGGGTCGAGCAGACCCTGTCCCGGGTAGCTGTTGCCCTGAGCCTCGTTGCCGGTGGGCGCGACATGAGTGAGCGCTGCAGCGCCGAGCACTGATCCCACGGCGAGGAGCGCGCCTGCCGCGACAGCGCTGCGACGCACCAGCACGCGCTTCGAGGTCGGCTCGGCAGCGTGCTCGTCGGCCTGCTCGGTGGGCTGCTGGGCGGCGGGCTGGTGCGCCCGCGGCTGCATGGGGCGGTCGAGCGCGTGCGGAGCACGGCCCTCGCGGCGCAGCAGGCTGCCGACGGATATGCCGGTGGTGGGGACGTCGTCCGCCTCGAGCTTCGCAGGCGCCGGGGCGTTACGACTCAGCAGATCGGCGACGGTGACCACACTGACAGGAGTCATTCGTGGGCCACCTCGGGACACCATCTGAGCCACTGTGCAACGTCCTCCCTTTGAGTGAACGGACGAGCAGATGTCTACCGGATGCGTAACTCCCATACCAAGTGTCATTCGTCCGCTCGTCATCTTTCACCCTAATGGAGTATTCCATTCGTCGACTGTTATCTACCGCTCATCCGATCGGCACGACCTGGAACGCCTCGGCGAGCCTCCCGCCCGGTAGCCCGGAGCGTGCGGCCCAGTCCGCGTTCCAGGTGCGAATACGGCCGTCCAGGTCGGGCCAGTGTCCCGTCTGCGAGTGGTGCGCGCGCAGCGCGGCGATCTTGTGGTCGAACGTCTCGGTCACGTCCACGACGTGGTCGACGCGCTCGTCCGGCGCCCCCATCACCCACAGCTCGCCGACCGTCCACGCGTCGAGTCCCTCCTCGGCCAGCAGCTCCGGGTGGGCGAAGGGGTTGCGCGCGTCGGGGTAGACAGCGGCGAGTGCCGCCTCGCCCGCCGCGCGGTGGTCGGGGTGCGACGCGCCCAGGCGACGCCACCAGATCTCCGGTGACTGTGTCAGTACCCGGTCGGGACGGAACCTACGGATCTCGCGGCTGATGTCGCGGCGCAGCTCGATGCTCGCTGTCAGCCGGCCGTCGGGGTACCGGAGGAACTGGACGTCCTGTACTCCGACCGCAGCCGCCGCGGCCAGCTGCTCGGCCTCCCGCAGCGGACCCATCGCGGCCCGCGGCGTGTCGTCGTAGCCGCCGGCGTCGCCGGATGTGCAGATGCAGTAGGCGACCTCGATGCCCGCCGCCGTCCACGCGGCGACCGTGCCGCCTGCGCCGAAGTCGACGTCATCAGGATGGGCGGTGACGACGAGCGCGCGTTCGACGTCCGTCCGGACGGTGGCGCGGGGGCGAACGTCATCAGCGAGGGGCGTGGCCACCGGCGAACTCTACGAGCGTGGCCGACCGGGCAGGCCGATCAGGGCAGGCCGATCAGGGCAGGCCGCGAAAGCGCGTGCGGGTGGAGTCGAGTGCCTGCTTCGCGTAGAGGCCGGCGCCGCCGCCGAGCAGCAGGCCGAGCACGTCGACCGGTACCGAGTCCGACGTCGTCATCAGCAGGGCGAGCAGCGCGACGCCTGCAGTGCCGCCCGCGACCTTCCAGCGGCTGTTGACGTAGTCGGTGGTGGTGCCGCCGGACAGGCCGCGCTTCTTGGCCGCGTTGTTCAGCATGGCCAGGTAACCGACGTGTCCCAGCGCGGCGAGGAGCCCCACCAGAGCGATAACCGCTGCGACGATCCCGAACACGGTCCCCATGACGTCAACAGTGCCACGAAACGACGTCGAGGGGGTGGACCCACCGGGTGGACTCAGCGGCCGCCGAGCCTGCCGCGTCCCAGCCGGAGCAGCAACATTCCGAGCTCGCGGCCTTCGGAGCCGAGCTCGCGGAACCGCGCGAGCACCGCCATCTCCCGGTTGTAGACGATGCGCGGGCCGCCTGCGGCCATCCGCGCCCTGCCGATCCGCTGCGAGACCTCGCTGCGGCGTTTCACCAGGCGCAGGATCTCGGCGTCGAGATGGTCGATCTCGACCCGCAGCTCCTGGATCTCGTCCTCGGCGGGGACGTCGTCAACGGGGCCGTCGCCCACCTGTGCGGTGTTGTTGCCTGTCGTCACGGTCATGCTCTCCTCCAGGTCTGGTGTCCTGGCCCGAGACGCGAGAACGCCCCGGGTCCTGAGGACTCCGGGGCGTCGTGGGGGCTGATCAGCTGGCCACGGGCACCGGTGTCCGGTACCCGTAGAAAAATCGATGGCTGGTCAGTCGCACGTCCGCAGTGTGCCACACCGGGGCCCGTCGGGGCGCGGCGGTACTCTTCGAACACGATGAGTGCGCTGTTCGAACTGCCGACCGAGAATCCCGTCCATGCCCGCACCGAACGCGGCGTGGCGCTGCTGGAGGGGCTCAACCCGCGCCAGCGCGAGGCGGTGGTCCACGCCGGTTCGCCCCTGCTGATCGTCGCGGGAGCGGGGTCGGGCAAGACGCGCGTGCTCACCCACCGAATCGCCTGGATGCTGGCCGAGCGCGGGGTGCACCCCGGCGAGATCATGTCGATCACCTTCACCAACAAGGCCGCCGCGGAGATGAAGGAGCGCGTCGACGCGCTGGTGGGCCGCCGCGCCAACGCGATGTGGGTCTCCACGTTCCACTCGATGTGCGTGCGGATCCTGCGCCGCGAGGCGCAGCACCTCGGCGTGCGGAGCGCCTTCTCCGTCTATGACGCCGACGACACGCGCAGGCTCGTCGGGTTGGTGGCCCGCGACCTGGAGCTGGACCCCAAGAAGTTCGCCGCCCGGGGGCTCGCCGCCCAGATCTCCAACCTCAAGAACGAGCTGCTCTCCCCGGACGACGCCGCCGACCGCGCCACCAACGAGTACGAGCGCAAGGTCGCCGAGGTCTACGCCGTCTACCAGGCCCGGCTGCGCACGGCCAACTCGTTCGACTTCGACGATCTGATCATGGAGACGGTCGCGCTGCTGCAGCGGTTGCCCGCGGTCGCGGAGTACTACCGGCGGCGCTTCCGGCACGTGCTCGTCGACGAGTACCAGGACACCAACCACGCGCAGTACGCGCTGGTGCGCGAGCTGGTCACTCCTGCGGCCGAGGGTGCGCAACCGGGGGAGCTGTGCGTGGTGGGCGACTCCGACCAGTCGATCTACGCGTTCCGCGGCGCCAACATCCGCAACATCATCGAGTTCGAGAAGGACTTCCCCGACGCCCGGACGATCCTGCTCGAGCAGAACTACCGCTCCACCCAGCGGATCCTGTCCGCGGCCAACGCCGTGATCGCGCGCAACCCCGACCGCCGTGACAAGCGGTTGTGGTCGGAGCAGGGCGACGGGGAGAAGGTCGTCGGCTACGTGGCCGACAACGAGCACGACGAGGCCGCGTTCGTCGCCCAGGAGATCGACCGGCTGGTCGATTCCGGCGTGGCCCGCAACTCCGACGTGGCCGTGTTCTACCGCACCAACTCCCAGTCCCGGGTGTTCGAGGACGTGTTCCTGCGGGTCGGGCTGCCGTACAAGGTCGTCGGTGGCGTCCGGTTCTACGAGCGGCGCGAGGTCCGCGACGCGCTGGCCTACCTGCGTGTGCTGTCCAACCCGGAGGACACGGTCAGCCTCCGGCGCATCCTCAATGTCCCCAAGCGGGGGATCGGGGACCGCGCCGAGGAGCTGGTGGCCACCTACGCCGACCGGGAGCGCATCTCGTTCGCCGCCGCCTTGCGCACCGCTGCCGAGCAGCCAGAACGTGTCCCCGGTCTGGCCACCCGCTCGCAGCGCTGCATCGCGGCGTTCGTCCGCATCCTCGACGACCTCGCCGAGCTGGTGGAGAAGGGTGAGCAGACCGCCGAGCTGCTGGAGGCGATCTACGCGAAGACCGGTTACACGGCCGAGCTGGAGGCCAGCGAGGACCCCCAGGACGGGTCACGGCTGGAGAACCTGGCCGAGCTCGTCACGGTCGCGCGGGAGTTCGCGGGCGACGCTGCCGTGGCCGACCTCGACGACTCCGATGTGGCGGTGGGCGCACCCGCACCGGGTTCGCTGGCCGCGTTCCTCGAGCGCGTCGCGCTGGTGGCCGACGCCGACTCGATCCCGGACAACGACGAGGGCATGGTCACGCTGATGACCTTGCACACCGCCAAGGGCCTGGAGTTCCCGGTCGTGTTCCTCACCGGGTGGGAGGACGGGGTGTTCCCGCACATGCGCGCCATGGGCGACCCCGCCGAGCTCGCCGAGGAGAGGCGGCTCGCCTACGTCGGCATCACGCGTGCGCAGCAGCGGCTGTACCTGACCCGGGCGCTGATCCGTTCCTCGTTCGGGCAGCCCAACGCCAACCCGGCTTCGCGGTTCCTCGCGGAGGTTCCCGGCGACCTGGTCGACTGGCGGCGGTCGGAGCCGGAACGCTCAGCGCCGGTGGGCCGGTTCGGATTCGGGCGGCGCCCCGCCGCCACCGACCGCGGCAGCTGGAACGTGCCTCAGCGTTCGCTCAACGCCACGATCAGCCTCGACGTCGGCGACCGCGTCAACCACGACAAGTACGGTCTCGGCACGGTGATCGCCTCCGACGGTGCCGGGGCGCGCGCCACCGTCACGATCGACTTCGGGAGTGCGGGCACGGTACGGCTGATGCTCATCGGTGGGGTTCCGCTGCAGAAGCTGTGAGCCGGGGTCGACGGGCGTCGGGAGGCCCCGCGTCAGAAGTCGATGCCGCGTTTCCTGAGCCAGGGGATCGGGTTGAGCTTCGTACCATCGCTGTCCCAGATCTCCAGGTGCAGGTGCGGCCCGGTGGAGTAGCCACGGTTGCCGATCTCGGCGATCTCCTCGCCCGCCTTCACCTTCTCGCCTACGTCGACGAACATGCGGTTCACGTGCCCGTACGCGCTCTGGGTGCCGTCGGTGTGGCGGAGCACCACCCAGAGGCCGAAGCCGGTGGCCGGACCCGCCTCCTCCACGACGCCGTCGGTGAGCGCGTAGATCGGGGTGCCGATGGGTCCGGCGATGTCGATGCCGTTGTGGGCCACGCCCCAGCGCGTGCCGAACACCGACGTGAGGCGACCGACCGCCGGGCGCACGAACGCCAGGTCGCGGTACAGGTGCGCCTCGGGAGCCCCTTTGGACAGCGCGGCGTCGATGATCGCCGCCTGCCGGGTCAGCTCACGGCCGAGGTCGACGGCCTTGGCCAGGTTCTGCACGTCGACCTGGGCGCCGGGGTCCAACGCGTTCAGTGCGAGCGGTTCGGGCAGCAGCTGGTCGCCACCGATCGCGTCGACGGCGACGTTGGTATCGGCGGCCTCGGTCACGTCGGCGACAGGGACGAGCGCGCTCACGGTCTGCGGGGCGAGGGCATCGGCGCCGAACGCAGAGGCGAGTGTCTGGCCAGCCGCAACCACCGCGCCTGCCGCGACCGCGGCCACTGTGGCCCGGCCGCGCAGCGACGCAGCGGGTGGCGCCGGGAGACGGTGCCCGCTCGGGACCGCGGCGACGCGCAGGGGCGCCGTGCGATCGGGGTCGTCCGCCTGGGCGCCGCTTGGGGAGCGGTGGCGCGCCAAGTCCTGCCCTTCTCGACGTCTAACCGGTGGTGTTCGCGTCCCGCTCGCGACAGCGCGGGCTGGGGATCCCACAGCGGCGATCGGGGCCACCGCTGCTGCTGTCGTGACCGGCCTGTGACACGGACGGTGCGAACGTAGCGGCGGTCGCACGTAGCGGGCAAATCTGGCACGGCGTGTCGGACGCGGATCCGACGACGATCAGGACGCCGGGGACGCTGTCTGACCGTCCGTGTCCTCCATCTCGTCCACTGGCTGCTGACCTCTGCGGAACGGGTGACGAGTCTGGTCCGAACGGGTGAGGGCGGTGGCTACCCAGTGCACCGTGCGTGGATCGATCGGGAGCGACAAGTGACCGACATCACGTAGCTCGAACTCCTCGACGTCGAGATCAGGGTGCGTCAGCCGAGCGTTGCGTTGCGGAACGACCATCTGGTCCATCCGGCTCCAGACGACCAGGAACCGGGTGGAACACCCGGGCGCCCGCCTGCTGAGCTCCTCGAGCAGATCGGAGCCCGGTCTCAGCTGGCGGGCCAGCGGGGTCGGCATCAGATGGGCCGTGAGGGTGCCGCTGTGCGGGCTGCCGAGGGTGACCAGCGTATCGACGGCGGCCGTGCCGCCCATGCGCTGCACGTAGTACCGCGCGATCATCCCGCCGAGCGAGTGGCCGACGATGTGCACCCTGTCGGCGCCGGTGCGCTCGCGCAGCTCCTCCACGTGGCCGCGGAGCTGGTATGCGGCGGCGCGGATGTCGCCGGTGAAGAAGCTGTAGTTCACGGCGTGCACGGCGCCGAACCCGCGGCGGCGCAGCGAGCGGCGGAACACGGTGAACACCGACCGGTTGTCCATGATCCCGTGGACCAGCAGGATCGGCGTCCCGGCTGCCTCCACGTCGGTGACGAGCAGGCTGCGCCGCACCGGGGGCAGGGAGTCCGTCCGGTACCCGGTGGGTTCGGCGAGCTGCTCGCGGAGGAGCCCGGCCGGGTAGATCACCAGGTGCGCCGCGAGCCATGCCCACTCGACGGCGAGACCGCGGAGGCCGGCCGGGGCGCCGAACGTGCGCGCGATGTAGGCACCCACTCGCCCGACCTCGGTGGCAGCCGTCTGCGCCGCCGCGGCCACCTCGGCCAGGCGGCCCAGCCCCGCGCGGACCAGCGCCATGTGTCGACGGTAAGTGACAAACGGCCGTAGCGCCCGTTCCGAGTTTTCGCTAAGGGGCGTCGAGCACGTCCTGTCGGGGGCGTGACAGCGGTCACCAGGGCAGGTCAGAGCGGGTACGGCGGGCGTCGCTAGGGTCGCGTCGGCAGCAGATTCGCGGGCCGGAGGCCCGCAGCGGCGCAGCGCAGTGGGCATCTAGGGAGAGCAAGTGGACCTGTACGAGTACCAGGCGAAAGACCTCTTCGCCGCGCACGGTGTCCCGGTGTTGCCGGGCCGGACCGTGGAGACGCCGGAGGAGGCGGCCGTGGCGGCTGCCGAGCTCGGCACGGCGGTCGTGGTAAAGGCGCAGGTGAAGACGGGCGGCCGGGGCAAGGCGGGTGGCGTCAAGCTCGCGACGACGCCGGACGAGGCCAAGGAGAAGGCCGCGGCGATCCTCGGCCTGGACATCAAGGGCCACACGGTGCACCGCGTGCTGGTCACCGAGGCCAGCGACATCGCGGAGGAGTACTACTTCTCGTTCCTGCTCGACCGGTCCAACCGCACCTTCCTGGCCATGGCGTCGGCCGAGGGCGGCATGGAGATCGAGCAGCTCGCCGTGGAGCGGCCGGAGGCGCTCGCGAAGGTGCCGATCGACGCGATCGCCGGCGTGGACAAGGCGAAGGCCGCCGACATCGTGGCCCAGGCGAAGATCCCGGCCGCAGTGGCCGACGAGGCCGCCGACGTGATCGTGAAGCTGTGGGAGACATTCGTCTCCGAGGACGCGACCCTCGTTGAGGTGAACCCGCTGGTCCGTGATCCACAGGACAGGGTCATCGCGTTGGACGGGAAGGTGACGCTCGACGAGAACGCCGGTTTCCGGCATCCCGACCATGCTGGGCTGGTCGATGAGCGTACGGAGAACCCGTTGGAGGCGAAGGCGAAGTCGAAGGGTCTCAACTACGTCAA
>DASRSC010000104.1:0-8161 GCA_035695525.1 Pseudonocardia sp.
TGATCACTCCCGTCCGCTCACTCCACCCCGTCGTCCCCCGGTGCTCCCCTGGCCAGGCCGGCGAGGACGTCGAGCGCGGCGGCCAGCACCGGCACCGGTGGCGCAGCGAGTGCGAGGCGCACGGCGTTCGGCGCGTGGGCCGCCCCCACCGCGAATGCCGCGGCCGGAGTGACCGCGATGCCACGCCGGGCGGCCGCGGCCACGAACGTCTCCGCCCGCCACGGCGCCGGAAGCTCCCACCAGCAGTGGTAGGCGGCCGGGTCGGCGCGCACCGCGAACCCGGCGAGCCGTTCGGCGACGAGCGCCTGGCGCGCCGCGGCGTCGGCACGCTTGGCCGACTCGATCTCCGTGACCACCCCACCGGCCATCCAGCGGGTGGTCGCCTCCAGCGCGAACGCCTGGGCCGTCCACCCACCGGAGCGCAGCGCAGCGGCGACCCGGTCCTGTACCGCCGCGGGCGGAACGACGAAACCGAGCGTCAACCCGGGCGCGACGCGCTTGGACAGGCTGTCGACGAGGACGGTCCGCTCCGGCGCGAGCGCCGCCAGCGGAGCGGGACCGTCCCGCAGGAACGCGTAGATCGTGTCCTCCACGGCGGGCACGTCGCGCTCGGCGAGCACGTCGGCGAGCGCCGCCCGGCGGCCCGGCGACATCGTCGTGCCGAGTGGGTTGTGCAGCGTCGGCTGCAGGTAGACGGCGTCGAGCCGGCCCGCGGCCCGCACGGCGCCGGGCACCAGGCCGTCGGCGTCCATGGCGAGGGGGACGAGTTCCACACCCAGCCGGGCGGCGACCGCCCGCACCACCGGATAGGTCAGGGCCTCGACGCCCAGCCTGCCACCGACCGGTACCAGCGCACCGACTGCCGCGGCGATCGCCTGCCGCCCGTTGCCGGCGAACAGCACCCGCTCCGGTGCAGGTGCCCACCCCTGCCGGGCCAGCACGGTGGTGGCGCGGGCCTGCTCGACGGCCTGCGCGTACCACGTGCCGTCGTGGCCGGGCTGTCGATGGGCGGGCAGATCGCACTGGAGCTGCACCGGCGTCACCCCGACCGCGTGGCCGGACTGCTGCTGGCCGACACCACGGCGACGGGTGAGCGTTCCCGTGCGGACCGACTGGCCATGGCCGACCGGCTGCTCCGCGAGGGCATGGACCCCTACGCCATGGAGATGCTCTACCGGATGGTCACACGGGGAGCCCCGAGCGCAGTCGCCGACCACGTGCTCGCCATGATGCGGGCCACCGACCCCACCGGTGCCGCCGCGGCCCAGCGCGCCCGCGCCGACCGCCCGGACCACCGAACCGATCTCCGGTCCGTCGTCGTGCCCACGACCGTGGTCGTCGGGTCGGAGGACGAGCTCACCCCGGTCTCCGACGCGCGCGTGATCGCCGAGCTCGTGCCGGACGCCGAGCTGGTGGTCGTCGACCGCGCGGCCCACCTGCCCAACCTCGAGCAACCGGCGATTTTCGACCGCGCGCTGTCCCGCCTGCTCGGCCGCGTCGACCGGCCCGGTGACCGGTCGGCGATCAAGACCGGCTGATCATCGGCGAGATGATCGAAACCGCCGCGGGGCATCCATCCCGCCCCCTAGCCTCACACCTGCTCGATGCCAGGTGCTGATCGCTGCGCCGACAGGCAGCGACAGGGACAGCGATCCGCGAGTGCGGAGGTCATGAGATGCGGGTTCAGCGGTGGGTGCTGCTCGTCGTGGCGGTCGTCGTGTGGGCGATGCCGTCGCTCGGCGGTGACACCGCCCACGTCGCCGAGGCGGATGCGGTCGCCCGCGCCGGGGATGACCGCGAGAAGGACGGTTCCGACTCCGCGCAGCGAAAGCCCTCCCGCGACTCCGGCGGGGAGGAGGCCGCACCGGCGGAAACGCCACCGGCGGAGCAGAAGCCCTCGGCGCCTGCTCCGTCGAAGAAGCCCGCGACGGCCGGTCCAGCACTCGCCGGCGATCTGCTGGCTGTGGTCCGGGGCCGCGGCGCCGCCATCGAGGTCGCCGACACCTCCGAGCTCGAACGGGCACTGGTCGCCGCGCGACCGGGCGACACGATCCGGATGGCCGCCGGCAGCTATGGCCCCGTCGTCATCACCCGCTCCGGCACCGCCGCCGCACCCATCACGCTGACCGGCCCGTCCGACGCGGTGATCACGGGGAGCGGCAAGGGCTACACGCTGCACCTCGACGGGGGCAGCCACTGGCAGCTCGTCGGCTTCGCGGTCTCCGGTGGCGGCAAGGGGATCATGACCGACGGCAGCACCGGGCTCCTGCTCGACTCGCTCACCGTGAGCGACACCGGCGACGAGGCGGTGCACTTCCGCGGCGGATCCAGCGACAACACGATCCAACGCTCGACGATCCGCGACACCGGGCTGAACCAGCCCGAGTACGGCGAGGGCGTCTACGTCGGCAGCGCGAAGAGCAACTGGAAGAAGTACAGCAACGGCCGCCCGGACCTGTCGATGAACAACCGGGTGGTGGGCAACACGTTCAAGCGGATCACCGCGGAGAACGTGGACGTCAAGGAGGAGACCCGCGGCACCCTGATCGCCGGCAACCGCTTCGACGGTTCTGCCATCAGCGGCGAGAACTTCGCCGACTCGGTGGTGGACGTGAAGGGCTACGGCGGCACCGTCACCGGCAACCTCACCACCGGCAACGCCCCCGCCCTGAAGAACATCATCGAGACGCACGTGATCACCGAGCCGGAGACGTCGGGCTGCGGCAACCGCATCGAGGACAACAGGGTGGAGGGCTTCCGGCCCGCGGGCGCGCTGGTGGCGGTCGACAAGAAGTGCCGGTGACGCCGGTCAAGCCGGGAACGGTCAGTCCTCGCCGTACAGCGGCCGCACCTCGATCGGAAGCGTGATCACCTCGGCGAGCCTGCGGCCCCACGCGAGCGCGGCGTCGAGGTCGGGCGCCCTGATGATCGTGAAGCCGCCCAGGTGCTCCTTGCCCTCGGCGAACGGGCCGTCGGTGATCAGCACCTCGTCGCCGTGGCTGCGCAGCACGGTGGCCGTGCTCGGCGGGTGCAGACCCGCGGCGAAGACCCACGCGCCCGCGGCCCTGATCTCCTCGTTCAGCGCATCGAGCTTCCGCATGACCGGATCCAGGACCTCGGGCGGGGGTGGGTCGCCCTCGGGCTGGTAGATGCTCAGCAGGTACTGCTTCATGGCAGACAGCGCCTCCTCAGGTATCAGCGGTCGGCAGGCCGGTAGGTGGCGATCAGAACACCGGTGGTCGTCGGAACGCACTCGACGAGCCGGAGTCTGGCGAATGCGGCGCTGGGTCAGGTTCTCGACCACGGTGAGGGTGCCCACGGCATTCCTCCTCGGCATCGGCTGCCGGCCTCGTACCGGCGTCCCACCCTCTGTACGAACGGGGCCCGGCCGGTTCGACAGCGGAAACGAGGAATCTCCGTGGATGTGTCGGACGGCCTTCGCCTGCCCATCACAGGCCCCGGCCTGATCAGCCGCGGGCGAGCACGGTGGAACTACCGATCACCAGCACGTCCGTCTGCAGATCCCTTGTCACGCCGCTGGCTCCAACACGATGTCGAAGGTGACACTGGCCCAGGACGAGTCGAGGATCCGACCGTCCGGGGCGGTACCCGGACGGTGCTCGACGAACTCCACGATCAGGCTGTCCTTCACGCCGAACACGGCGTCCCGGTCCAGGTTCGGGTCACCTGCGGCGAACAGGTGGGTGATCAGGGTGCGGTGCCCGGGGGCATCGACCTTCAGATGCAGGTGCGCCGGGCGCATCGCGCCGCGTCCTGCCGCGGCCAGCAGCTCGCCGACCGGGCCGTCGTCGGGGATGCAGTAGGCGGACGGACGCACGGACCAGAAGCGGTACTCCCCCGACGGCCCCGACCTCAACCACCCGCGCCCGGCGGTGCGGTTCCCCTCGTACTGCACGTCGTAGAGGCCGTCCTCGTCGGCCTCCCACGCCTCGATGCGGCCGCCGGCGATCGGAGTGCCGTCCGTCGAGCTGACGGTGCCCGACACCCAGCACGGCGTGCCCTTCGCCCCGCCTGCGATGTCCCCGCCGAGCGGCACCTCCGGGGCGCCCTCCACGAAGAACGGGCCGAACACCGTGGACTCGGTCGCCGCCGAGGACACCGGGGCGTTGATCCCGACGGTGAGCATCGAGAGCCCGAGGACGTCGGAGAGCAGGATGAACTCCTGGCGGCGGTCGTCGGTGATGTGCCCGACGCGGGTGAGGAACCCGATCGCCGTCTCCCACTCGTCCTGGGTGAGCCGGACCTCGCTGGCGAACCCGTGCAGGTGCCGGGTGAGGCTCTCCAGGAGCTCCCTCAGCCGGTCGTCCTTCGTCTGCTCGAAGCTGGCCAAGACCGCGTCGGTCACCGCCTGCTCGCGCTCCTGTGGCGTCATCCACCTGGCCCCGCTCTTCTCGCGATCAACCTGATCCTCCACCCTCGTCCACGGGCTGCCGTCCGTCCACTGCCCGTTGCCGCGTTCTGCCTCCGGAAGGTGGTCGGGACTGGCAGCATCGGCCGGCGTGATGACGATCATCGACCGCGCCCGGATCACCTCGCTGCACGTGTTCTGCGCGGTGCTGGTAGCCGCGATCCTCGTCCGCCCGCTGATCACCGAGGCACTGTCGGCTCCGGTGCTGCGCACCGCGGCCACGGTGTTCGTCGCCGTGTGCGTACAGGCGCTGCCGTTCCTGGTGCTCGGGGTGCTGCTGTCGGGCGCGATCGCCGCGTTCGTCTCCCCCGCGCTGCTCCGCCGCGCCCTGCCTGCGCACCCCATGGCAGCCGTGCCCGTCGCCGGTGCCGCCGGGCTGGTGCTGCCCGGCTGCGAGTGCGCGTCCGTGCCGGTGGCGCGCAGGCTCATGGCGCAGGGTGTGCCGGACGGCGCCGCGCTCACGTTCCTGCTCGCGGCACCGGCGATCAATCCCGTCGTGCTGGTCGCCACGGCGGTGGCCTTTCCGGGCGAGCCCCGGATGGTGCTCGCCCGCGCCATCGGATCGCTGGCCACCGCCTGCGTGATGGGCTGGTTGTGGCAGCGCGCCGGACGCGCAGGCTGGATCGCGGCGCGGGCCAGGCGGGCCGCGCCGGCCTCGTCCGGTGCGGGACGGTGGGCGGTGCTCGCCGAGACCGCCCGGCACGACCTCGTCTCGGCGGGCGGCTTCCTGGTGCTCGGCGGGCTCACGGCCGCGGCGTTCTCGGTGCTGGTACCGCCCGAGTGGATGGACGCGCTGGCGGGGCAGGTGCTGCTCGCGGTCGTCGTCATGGCGGTGCTGGCCGTGGTCCTCGCGCTGTGCAGCGAGGCCGACGCGTTCGTGGCGGCGTCGCTGTCGATGTTGCCGCTGCTGCCCCGCCTGGCGTTCCTCGTCGTCGGGCCTGCGGTGGACGTCAAGCTGATCGCACTGCAGGCGGGCACATTCGGGCAGGCGTTCGCCGCCCGGTTCGCGCCGGCGACGTTCGTGGTGGCCGTGATGTGCGCGGTCGCGGCCGGGCTGGTGGTGCTGCCGTGAGGCGCGACACCCAGCACGTCCTGCTCGTGCTGCTCGGCGGCGCATTGCTGCGTATCGCCGCCGACGACACCTACCTGCGCTACGTGCGCCCGTCGCACCGTTGGTTGCTGCTCGCGGCGGGCGCGGTGATCGTGGTGCTCGCTGCCGTGGCGCTTGTGCGCGACCGCGCCCCCGCCGCGGTGAGCCCCGGGGAAGGCACTCACCAGCACACCGGAGTCGAGCGGCACGTCCCCTGGCTGCTGCTCGCACCGGTGCTGGTGATCGTGCTGGTGGCACCACCCGCGCTCGGCGCGGACGCCGTCTCCCGGTCGGGGTCACGCAATGCGGCGCTGCAGGACGCCGACCTGTTCGGGCCGCTCCCGCCGGGTGACGCGCCTGAGCTTTCCGTCGCCGAGTTCGTGCAGCGGGCGGCGTGGGACACCAGCGGCTCGGTCGAGGGCCGCGAGGTCACACTGATCGGGTTCGCCGTCCGTCGCGGTGCCGCCATGGAGCTCGCCCGCATGACCATCTCCTGCTGCGCCGCCGACGCCCGCCCGAACCGGGTGCGGTTGGTCGGCGACCTCGGCGAGATCACGCCCGACACCTGGCTGCGCGTGCAGGGCAGCGCGCACCCGGGCAGCGCGACGGCGGCCAGCGGGTACGTCCCGGCCCTGACGGTCACGATGCTGGAGCAGGTGGATCCGCCACCCGATCCGTACGAGTACTGATCGGCACCCGCACAACGGCAGCGGCTACGGCGTGGCGCGCCGGATCGTGAACCAGCCGACCCCGCCGAGCACGAGCGCGATCACCAGCGGGTAGCCCGCCAACAGTGCGAACGTCGACTGGCCGGTGAAGAACGAGCCGACCGAGGGCCACGAGCGCTGCCAGGTGACGACGATCGCGAACCCGGCCGCCAGCACGCCTGCGGTCATGGTCAGCACGTACATGCCGGCCTGGCCCCATCGCTTGAAGACCACGCCCATGAACACCCCGATCGCCGACACCGCGAGGAACGGCACAACGTAGACCAGCCACTGGGTGAGCGGGTTCTCCTGGATCAGGAACGGCAGCCCGAAGTACCTGACGCCGACACCCCAGCCACCGGTCGTCCGCTCCACCCATTCGAGCAGGAGCAGGACGAGCCCGAAGAACAGTGCCTGCGCCACGACCACGAGCGCGGTTCCCGCGAAGAAGGCACGCCGGGTGACGCTCAACCCGAGGGCGAACGGGAACACCTGCGTGATCGTCTGCAGGTGCGCCACGAACATCACGATGTAGATCGACGACAGTGCTCCGGTGACTCGGCCCTCCGGCGGAGCGGCGTCCCCGATGGCGCCGAAGATCGCCACGTTGATAACGAGAGTGAAAGCGAGGATCCCCAGCGGCCAGGCGACGATCCCCCGCCAGTTGACCGCCTGGACCCTGGCGACGTCGAGCACGCGGTTCATCGGTTCCCCCCGTTTCCGGTGCCGGCGGCGACCGGCTGACCGTTGTGCAGACCGTTCATCTGGGTGGTGCGGACGACGAGCTGCTGCAGAGACACCGCTTCGAACTCCAGGCCGCCGACGGACGGGCGGTCGGGGACGCCGGAGACGGTGACGCGCAGGAAGCCACCGAGCTGCTCACGATGCAGCACGGTGCGCCCGGCGACGAAGGACTCGACGGAGGCGACGGGGCCGGTGACGGTGACCGCACGGGTGCGCAGCGCCTCGGCGTCCTCGTCGATGAGAATCCGCCCCTTGTCGATCAGGACGACGTGCTCGATGAGGTCACTGACCTCGTCGATGAGGTGGGTGGACAGCACGACGGTGCGCGGGTGCTCGGCGTAGTCGGCGAGCAGCCGGTCGTAGAACAGCTGGCGCGCCACCGCGTCGAGGCCGAGGTAGGGCTCGTCGAAGAACGTCAGGGGTGCCCGCGAGGCGAGCCCGATGATCACGCCGACGGCGGATAGCATGCCGCGGGAGAGTTTCCTGATGTTCCGGTCGGCCGGCAGCGCGAAGTCGGCCACCAGCTCGGCGGCGAACCCGGCGTCCCAGTGCGGGTAGAGCAGCTCGGCGGCCCGCAGAGCGTGCTTGACCTTGAAGAAGTCGGGATATCGCTGGCTCTCCTTGATGAAGCAGATCCGGCCCAGCACTCCCGCGTTTTCGTACGGGTGCTCCCCGAACACCTCCACCCCTCCGGAGGTCTCGAAGGCCTGGCCGGTGAGGATCTGCATCACCGTGGTCTTGCCGGCGCCGTTGCGCCCGAGCAGGCCGTGGATCCGGTTCTCGGCAAGCTCCATGCTCACCCCGTCGAGGGCGGTGACCTGCCCGTACCGCTTCGTCACCCCGCTCATCCTGACGACGTTCATCCCTCGTCCCCCCAGGAATCGATCATCTTCTTGATGTGCTCGACGTCGATGCCGAGCTTGCGGGCCTCCACCAGCAGCGGCGCCAGGTACTGCCGCGCGAACTCCTCCCGCCGGCGCTCCAGCAACTGCGTCCGAGCCCCGGTCGCGACGAACATCCCGATCCCTCGTCTCTTGTAGAGCAACCCGTCGGCCACGAGCTGGCTGACGCCCTTCGCCGCGGTGGCCGGGTTGATGCGATGGAAGGCCGCCAGCTCGTTGGTCGAGGGCACCTGCGTCTCCTCGGCCAGCGATCCGTCGACGATCGAGCTCTCGATCTGCTCGGCGATCT
>DASRSC010000105.1:0-7965 GCA_035695525.1 Pseudonocardia sp.
TCGACGGAGCCACCACGGGAGCGGCCAGCACGGCGCCGTCCGCGTCGGCGATCGGGACCGACCGCACGGGCAGCGGGAGCGCGGCCGCGTGCGCGCGCTCCCGGGCGCCGTCCCAGGTGAGGGACGTCGTCGGCGGAGCGAACGCGGTGCTCATCCGGCTGCGGGGCCCAGCAGCTGGGCCGCTCGCACGGCCACCGGGTCGAGCGCGTCGCCGCCCGCTGCGACGTGCGCCAAGAGCGCCCTCGTCATCCGCGGCTCCCAGAAGTCGCGCACATGCGTGGCCACGGCGGCGGCCGCGACGTCGAGCGGTCGGTGCGCGAACTGCGCCGCGACGTCGTTGGCCAGCCGGACGTGCGGGGGAACAGTGGTGGTCGACATCGATCAGTCCCCTGCCGTTGCGACCGGTTGCTGCGCCAGGTCCTCGCGCACGGCCGCCTGCTCGGGGGACAGGGCCACCTGCACGGCCGTGACCTTGTACTCCGGGCAGTTGGTGGCCCAGTCGGAGTTGTCGGTGGTGATCACGTTGGCCCCCGTGACTGGGTGGTGGAAGGTCGTGTAGCACACGCCAACGGGCATCCGTTCCGCCAGCACCGCTCTCAGAGTAGTCCGCCCGACCCGGCTGGAGAGCGTCACCATGTCTCCGTCGTTGATCCCGCGCACCTCCCCGTCGTGCGGGTGCAGCTCGAGGATGTCTTCAGGGTGCCAGGCGACGTTGGCGGTGCGGCGGGTCTGCGCGCCCACGTTGTACTGCGACAGGATCCGGCCGGTGGTGAGGATCAGCGGGAACTTCCGCGTGCTGCGCTCGCGCGTGGGCACGTAGACCGTCTCGACGAAGCGGCCCTTGCCGCGCACGAACACGTCCTGGTGCATGATCGGCGTGCCGCTCGGCGACGCCTCGTTGCACGGCCACTGCACGCTGCCCACCCGGTCGAGGTGGGCGAACGAGACGCCGGCGAAGGTGGGCGTGGTGAGGGCGATCTCGTCCATGATCTGCGCCGAAGAGTCGTAGTGCATGGGGTAGCCCATCGCCTGCGCGATTTCGCAGATGATCTGCCACTCCTGCTTGCCGGTCTTCGGCGCCATCACCGGGCGCACCCGGTTGATCCGCCGTTCGGCGTTGGTGAACGTGCCGTCCTTCTCCAGGAACGACGTGCCGGGCAGCAGCACGTGGGCGAACTTCGCCGTCTCGTTCTGGAAGAGATCCTGGACGACGACGAGATCCAGCGCGGCGAGCGCGGCATGCACGTGCTGGGTGTTGGGGTCGGACTGCGCGATGTCCTCGCCCTGCACGAACAAGGCCCGGAACGACCCGTCGATGGCTGAGTCGAACATGTTCGGGATGCGCAGGCCGGGCTCGTCGAGCAGCGGAGTGCCCCAGAGCTGCTCGTAGACGTCGCGGGCGCCGTCGTCGGAGACGTGCCGGTAGCCGGGCAGCTCATGCGGGAACGAGCCCATGTCGCAGGCGCCCTGCACGTTGTTCTGCCCCCGCAACGGGTTGATGCCCACCCCGTCGCGGCCGATGTTGCCCGTGGCCATCGCGAGGTTCGCCATGCCCATGACCATCGTCGAGCCCTGGCTGTGCTCGGTGACGCCGAGGCCGTAGTAGATGGCGCCGTTGCCGGCCTCCGCGTAGAGCCGGGCCGCGGCCCGCACCTCGGCGGCGGGCACGCCGGTGATCTCCTCGACTGCCTCGGGGCTGTGCTCCGGACCGGCGATGAACGCCTCCCACGCGGCGACCTCCTCGCAGCGCTCCTGCACGAACGCCCGGTCGACCAGGCCTTCCGTGACGATGACGTGCGCCATCGCGTTGACCACCGCCACGTTCGTGCCGGGTGCGAGCTGCAGGTGGTGGGTGGCCTCGATGTGGGGGGAGCGGACGAGATCGATCCGCCGCGGGTCGATGACGATCAGCTTGGCGCCCTGGCGCAGCCGCCGCTTCATCCGGGAGGCGAACACAGGGTGGCCGTCGGTCGGGTTGGCGCCGATCACCATGATCACATCGGCCTTGGCGACGGACTTGAAGTCCTGGGTGCCGGCGGAGGTGCCGAACGTCTGCTTGAGCCCGTAGCCGGTGGGGGAGTGGCAGACGCGGGCGCAGGTGTCGACGTTGTTGTTGCCGAACACCGCGCGCACCATCTTCTGGACGACGTAGACCTCCTCGTTCGTCGTCCGGGACGAGGTGATCGCGCCGATCGAACCTGGCCCGTGCTCGGCCTGGATCTCGCGGAGCCGCCGCGCCGTGAACCCGATGGCCTCCTCCCAGGAGACCTCGCGCCACGGGTCGGCGATCGACTCGCGCAGCATGGGGGAGAGCACGCGGTCGGGGTGGCTCGCGTAGCCGAAGGCGAACCGTCCCTTGACGCAGGAGTGGCCCTCGTTGGCGCCGCCGTCCTTGTAGGGCACCATCCGCACCAACTCGTCGCCGCGCAGCTCGGCCTTGAACGAGCAGCCGACCCCGCAGTACGCGCAGGTGGTGACCACTGACCTGGTGGGCATGCCCAGCTGCACCACCGACTTCTCCTGCAGGGTGGCCGTGGGGCAGGCCTGCACGCATGCGCCGCAGGACACGCAGTCGGACTCCATGAAGGAGACGCCGGCGCCCGCAGCCACCTTCGAGTCGAAGCCGCGGCCCTCGATCGTGAGGGCCAGGGTGCCCTGCACCTCATCGCAGGCGCGGACGCAGCGCGAGCACGCGATGCACTTCGAGGCGTCGAAGTCGAAGTAGGGGTTGGACGTGTCCGTGGGCGCGTCCATGTGGTTGGCGCCGGCCTCGACGCCCGACCCGTAGCGGACCTCGCGCAGCCCCGTGACCCCGGCCATGTCCTGCAGCTCGCAGTCGCCGTTGGCCGAGCAGGTGAGGCAGTCCAGCGGGTGGTCGGAGATGTAGAGCTCCATCACCCCGCGGCGCAGCTTCCCGAGCCGCTCGGTCTGGGTGCGCACCACCATGCCAGGGGCGACGGGGGTGGTGCAGGACGCCGGCGTGCCGCGGGCGCCGTCGATCTCGACGACGCACAGCCGGCAGGAGCCGAACGCCTCCAGGCTGTCGGTGGCGCACAGTTTGGGGACGTCCACCCCGGCGTGTTTCGCCGCGCGCATCACCGACGTGCCCGGGGGCACAGCGACGGGTACGCCGTCGACCGTCAGCTCGACGGTGGCCGCGCCCTCACGGGCGGGCGTTCCGAAGTCGGGCTCCTTGAGCAGGGTCATGACGTGCCCTCCGTGGTCGTAGCCGCCGTGCTGGTCGTGCCTGCCGTGCTGGTGACGGGTATGCCGAAGTCCTCACCGAAGTGCTGGACCGCGCTGCGCACCGGTAGCGGGGTGAGGCCGCCCATGGCGCAGAGCGATCCGTCGGTCATCAGCTCGCACAGGTCGTCGAGCAGGACGAGGTTGCCTGCGCGGTCCTCGCCGGCGCGGATGCGGTCGATCGTCTCGACGCCGCGCACCGCACCCACCCGACAGGGGGTGCACTTGCCGCAGGACTCCTCGGCGCAGAACGAGAAGGCGAAGCGGGCCATCGCGGACATGTCGACGGTGTCGTCGAAGACGACGATCCCACCGTGGCCGACCATCGCCCCGGCCGCGGCGAACGACTCGTAGTCCATCGGCAGGTCGAACTGCGCGGCCGGCAGGTACGCCCCGAGCGGGCCGCCCACCTGCACCGCCCGCACGGGGCGCCCGGACGCGGCGCCGCCGCCGAGGTCCTCGACGAGCTCGCCCAGGGTGATCCCGAAAGCCGTCTCGACGATCCCGCCGCGGGCGATGTTGCCGCCGAGCTGAAAGACGTTGGTGCCGAGCGAGCGGCCCATGCCGTAGGCCGCGTAGGCGACGGCGCCATTGGCCAGGATCGTCGGGACAGTAGCCAGCGAGAGCACGTTGTTGACCACGGTCGGGCGGCCGAAGAGGCCTTCGAGTGCGGGGATCGGCGGCTTGGCGCGCACGGTGCCGCGCTTGCCCTCGAGGCTCTCGAGCATCGAGGTCTCCTCGCCGCAGATGTAGGCGCCGGCGCCCACCCGAACGTGGAGGTCGAACGTCAGGTCCGAGCCGAGGATCCGCTCGCCGAGCCAGCCCCGCGCCCGGGCCGTCTCGATGGCGGCGGTCAGTGTCTCGACGGCGTCCGGGTACTCCGAGCGCAGGTAGACGTACCCCTCGGTGGCGCCCACCGCGTGGGCCGCGATCGTCATGCCTTCGATCAGGGTGAACGGGTCGCCCTCGATGAGCATCCGGTCCGCGAATGTGCCGGAGTCGCCCTCGTCGGCGTTGCAGCAGACGAACTTGATGTCGGCCGTGGCGCCGAGGACCGTACGCCACTTGATCCCGGTCGGGAAACCGGCGCCGCCCCGGCCGCGCAGCCCGGAACCCACAACCTCCTCGACCACGGCGGACGGCTCCATCGCGAGCGCGGCCCGTAGCCCCGCGTTGCCCCCGTGGGCCTCGAAGTCGTCGGCCGAGCGGGGATCGACGATCCCGACCCTGGCGAACGTCAGCCGCTGCTGGCGGCGCATCCACGGCAGGTCCTCGACGAGCCCGAGTCCGCCCGGGGTGCCGTCCAGCAGGCCCGCCGCGACCAGGCCGTCGACGTCCTCGGGTGCGATCGGCCCGTACCCGACCCGGCCCGCGGGCGTCTCGACCTCGACCAGTGGCTCCAGCCAGAGCATGCCGCGCGACCCGGTGCGGACCACCTCGACCGCGCGTCCCGTGGTGACGGCAGCCGCGACGATCCGCTCGGCCACCTCGTCGGCTCCCACCGACACCGCCGCGGCGTCGCGCGGGACGAACACCCGCACTGGTGCATCCACGCGCCGTGTCCGTGATTCGCTCGCAAGCTCGCTCATCGGGCCTCTCCCAGCAGTGCGTCGAAGCGGGCGGGGCTGACCCGGCCGTGGAGCCGTTCGTCCACCTGCACCGCTGGAGCGAGCGCGCAGTTGCCGAGGCAGAACACCTCGTCGAGCGTGATGGCGCCGTCGGAGGTGGTCTCGCCGAAGCCGACGCCTGTGCGGCGCTTCGCGTGCTCGCCGAGCGCCTCGGCACCGACGGAGCGGCACGCCTCGGCCTGGCAGATCCGCACGGTTGTGCGGCCGGCGGGCGCGCGGCGGAAGTCGCGGTAGAAGGTGACGACGCCGTGCACCTCGGCGACCGAGAGGTTGAGCACGTCGGCGATCACCGGAACATCCGCGGGATCGACGTACCCCAGATCCTCCTGTACTGCGTGGAGGATCGGCAGGAGCGGGCCGCGCACGTCCCGCAGCGTGGTCGCGATGTGCCGCACGTGCTCAGCACGCACTGCCGCAAGGTCCGTGACGTCCGTCGTCATGCGGCGACTGTCCCGGTCTGAGGTGGTTCAGGTCAAAGCAATCTCTGTTATCCCCTGATAATCGGCGCCTATGAGCTGCCGTGTACGTGCCTTTCGAGTAAATCGTCCAGCTCGGCTCGAAGGTCCAACCCGCCCGCGACATCGAGCACGGCCCGCACGAGCATCGGCTCCGGAAGGCGGTCGGGGAGCACCAGTCCGATGCGGTGGCTCTGCCGCGGAGTGGTCATCGGCACGATGCGCATCCCGTCCGGGACGCCGAACAGGTGCAGCCAGGCGTGGGAGATGATCGTCGACCAGCGGTGGGTGGCGACGTGGGCGTAGAGCACGGACACCGCGTCGGCCTCCAGCATGGGTTCCACGGCGACGCCGGCCGCCGCGAAGGCGCGGTCGAGGATCCGGCGGTTCTCCATGACCGGTGGCAGCAGGCACAGCGGCAGCGTCGCGGCGTCGTCCCAGGCTGCGGTGGTCCGGTCCGCGAGCGGCGAGTCGTCGGGCGTCAGCAGCAGGTAGCGCTCCCGGTAGAGGGGGACGGTCCGCACCGCGCCGCCAAGCGGCTCCCCGTCGACGTAGGTCATGCCCACGTCGAGCTCGTAGTCCGCCAGCTTGCGCACGATCTCGCGCGATGACATCGACTCGAAGGAGATCCGCACCCGCGCGTGACGCTCGCTGAACGGGGCGGTGAGCAGGGGAGCCGCGGTCAGTGCCGTGGGGATCGCGCCGATGCGGAGTTTGCCGGTGAGACCGCCCGCCATCCGGTCCAGGTCCTGCCGAAGCGCGTCCTGGTCGGCGAGCATCCGGTGCGCCCAGACCACAACCCGCTCGCCCTCCGGGGTGAACCCCCCGAAGCGGCGCTCCCGCCGGACGATCTGCACCCCGAGGTCCGCCTCCAGTCGCCGGATCGCCGCAGACAGCGCAGGTTGCGACACATGGCACGCGGCAGCGGCCCGCGCGAAATGTCGTTCCCGCGCGAGAGCACTGAGATATTCCAGCTGGCGCAGGAGCACCGGACAGGAATACCGGCGCCACGGCCGAAAGGCAAAGCCGCGCCGTGCCGGGAGCGGTCGCGACGACGCCGGCAGCACGGGTCCCCATCCGGCGAGGCGTGGCGCTCAGGTGGGTGGCCTGCGGGTGATGTGTGCCACCGGCATCGATACGGCAATTGCCGATATGTTGCAGGAGCGTTCTCGGTGAAAGGTGTGTCATGACATCCCGGACAGTTCCTGCGGCGCCATCGCGGTGGGCGCAGCTGCGTACGACGCTCACCCGTGAGGATCGGGCAGCAATCGGCGGAATGGCCGGTTTCGTCGTTCTCCTGCATGTTGTCGGATTCGGCGTGCTGATCGCCGTCGTCGTTCCTGCGCACTACGACCTTGGCAGCACCGGCACGTACGGGATCGGGGTCGGAGTACTGGCGTACACGCTGGGCATGCGACACGCGTTCGACGCCGACCACATCGCGGCGATCGACAACACCACGCGCAAGCTCATCGCCGACGGAGGCAGGCGGCCCCTGTCGGTCGGGTTCTGGTTCTCCCTCGGCCATTCCACCGTCGTCTTCGGGCTGACGTTCCTGCTCGCCTTCGGGGTGAAGGCGCTGGTCGGGGAGGTCGAGAACGGCGGATCGCGGCTGCATTCGATCGGCGGGACCATCGGTGCCACGGTTTCCGGGACGTTCCTGTGGATCCTGGGGATCCTCAATCTCGTCGTGCTGATCGGGATCATCCGGATCTTCCGGAGGATGCGGGCCGGAGAGTACGACGAGCAGGAGCTCGAGGAACAGCTCAACAAGCGCGGGTTCATGAACCGGTTCCTCAGCGGGCTGACCCGGTCGATCGCGAAACCATGGCACATCTACCCGGTCGGGGTGCTCTTCGGGCTGGGGTTCGACACCGCCACCGAGGTCGGACTCCTCGTGCTGGCGGGCGGCGCGGCAGCGTTCAGTCTGCCGTTCTACGCGATCCTCGTGCTCCCGATCCTGTTCGCGGCCGGCATGAGCCTGCTCGACTCCCTCGATGGCGTGTTCATGAACTTTGCCTACAGCTGGGCATTCGCCAGGCCGGTCCGCAAGGTGTTCTACAACATCACGATCACGGCGCTGTCCATCGCGGTCGCTCTGGTCATCGGGACGATCGAACTGGTGTCGGTGATCACCCAGCAGGCGGGGATCGACTCCGGGCCGCTCGCGGCCGTCGCCTCGATCCCGCTGAACGACGCCGGGTACGGCATCGTCGCGCTCTTCGCCCTGGCGTGGCTTGTCGCGTTCGCGATCTGGAGGCTCGGGCACGTCGAGCAGAGATGGTCCGCGACGCCGGGGGAGCCCGGCGCGGCCACCGGCACGGGCGGCGAGGCCCCTGAGACCGTGGCCTGACCGGCGGGAGACGCCTCAGTCCGGGTACGCCCCGCCGTCGAGCCCGATGACCTTGTTGGTCAGGTAGCCGTTGCGGAGCATCGCGAGCGAGAGGTCGGCCACCTCCTCGGTGGTGCCCAGGCGGCCGGCGGGAATTCGTGCGGGAACCGGCTCGTCCGGCCCGAGCGGCAGCATCCGGGTGCCGGCGATCAGGGCCGGGGCGATCGCGTTGATGGTGACGCCGGAACCGGCAACGTTCGCCGAGAGGTTGTGCACGAGGCCGTGCAGCGCCGCCTTGGCCGCCGCG
>DASRSC010000106.1:0-1813 GCA_035695525.1 Pseudonocardia sp.
CTCCTGGACCCCCTTCGTCGGCATGTTCATCGCCCGGATCAGCCGCGGTCGCACGATCAGGCAGTTCGTCACGGGCGTCATCCTGATCCCGAGCCTCGTCAGCCTGATCTGGTTCGCCATCTTCGGCGGCGCCGCCATCAATCTGCAGCGCAGCGGCACCGACCTCGCCTCCCTGCCCACGGAGGCCCAGTTGTTCGGGCTGCTCGACACGCTGCCGCTCGGGGGCGTACTCAGCGTCATCGCGATAGTGCTGATCGCGATCTTCTTCGTGTCCGGCGCCGACGCGGCAGCGGTGGTGATGGGCACGCTCTCGCAGCGCGGCTCGATCGCCCCGTCCCGCTGGGTGGTGGTGTTCTGGGGAGTCGTGATGGGCGCGATCGCGATCATCATGCTGCTCGTGGGCGACGAGGGTGAGGCGCTCACCGGCATCCAGAACATCACGATCATCATGGCCGCGCCGTTCGCGGTGGTGATGGTGGTGCTGTGCGTGGCGCTGGCGAAGGACCTGCGCAACGACCCGCTCATGCTGCGCGACCGGCGTTCCGCGGCGGCCGTCGAGCAGGCGGTCGAGTACGGGACGAAGAACTACGGCGACGAGTTCGTGGTCTCGGTGAAGCCGCACCCCGGCGTGACGGAGGACCCGAGCGGCCCACCGGCCGAGGCCGCGGGGGGCAGCAACGGGGCGGCGGGCGACGGCGTGCCACCCGCCCGCACCTGACAGGGCAGAACGGCCGCGGGGCCCGAGCAGGGTCCCGCGGCCGCATGTTCAGGTGGTTCAGGAGGTCTCGAGCACGACCTTGCCCGTGACCTGCCGCTCGTCGATCCGGGCCAGCGCCTCGGCAGCCCGCTCCAGGGGGAAGGTGGCGGACATCAGCGGGTCCAGCGCACCCGAGCGCAGGTGCGGCTCCAGATCCGCCCACTGCCCGGCCAGGTAGCCGGGCCGCGCGAGCGCGAAAGCGCCCCAGCCGACGCCGACCACGTCGATGTTGTTCAGCAGCAGCCGGTTCACGCGCACGGTCGGGATGTCGCCGCCGGTGAAACCGACGACGAGCAGCCTGCCCTCCGGCGCGAGGCTGCGCAGCGAGTCGGTGAACCGGTCACCGCCCACCGGGTCGACGACGAGGTCGACACCGGCCCCGCCGGTGAGCTCCTTCACCGCGTCGCGGAACCCCTCGGCGAGGACGGTCTCGTGCGCCCCCACCGCCCGCGCGGCCGCGGCCTTCTCCTCCGTGGAGACCACCGCGACCACCCGGGCACCCAGCGCGGCAGCAAGCTGGACGCACGCGGTGCCGACCCCGCCGGCCGCCCCGTGCACGAGCACCGTCTGGCCCTTCCGCAGGTGCCCGCGCACGAGCAACGCGAAGTGCGCGGTCAGGTAGTTCATCGGCAGGCAGGCGCCCTTGGCGAAGGACACCTCGTCCGGCAGCGGGAGGACGTGGTCGGCCTGCACCGCGGCGACCTCGGCGAATGCGCCAGTGCTGGCGAACGCCGCGACACGGTCGCCCGCACGCAGCGGCGACCCGTCGGGTGCATCACGAACGACGCCGGTCACCTCGGAGCCGAGAGTGAACGGCAGGTCGGGCTTGTACTGGTAGAGGCCCTTGGTCTGCAGCACGTCGGGGAAGTTCACCCCGGCGGCACGCACCTCCACCAGCACCTGATCCCTCCGCCGCTCCGGCTCCGGCACGTCCCGCACCTCGACAGCCGCCGGGCCGTCCAACCGCACCACCTGCACCGCGCGCACTTCGATCCCTCTCCGTCGAGCGTCACCGGCCCCCATCCTCACCCATGCAGGCGCCGTAGCCGCTCCCCC
>DASRSC010000107.1:0-1914 GCA_035695525.1 Pseudonocardia sp.
GTGCTGGTCGTCGGGCACAACACCGCGCTGCGCCTGGCCCTGTGCGCCTGGCTCGGCATCCCCGTTTCGCGCTACCGCGACGTGCTGCCGCGGCTGGACAACGCGAGCATCACCCAGTTGCGCGTGCCGCCCGAGCCGTCGCAGCGGCCCACGCTGCTGAGCCTCAATGTCCCGGCGGTCGCCGTCCCGCCCGCCGCCGTCCCGACCGCCCCGGTCCCCATCGACTGGTCTCGCTGGTGATCGGCATCCCCGCCGCCTACCCCGCGGGACGCTGGCAGTATCGCGGCTCGAACGACGTGATGTTCACGATCCTGTCGTTCCGGTTCGCGCCGGAGCTGATGGTGATCGTGCCGCTGTACACCCGCCGCCGCGCGTTCATGATGGTGGCGCTGCCGCTCGTGCGGCCGGGGATCGCTGCGTCGGCGCTGCTCGCGTTCGTCTTCGCGTGGAACAACTATGTGTTCCCGCTGATCCTCACCGGGAGCCGGCACACGCCGGTGACGGTGGCGGTCACCCGCTTCCTCGGCGGGGGCGGCCAGGCCTACTACAACCTGACGGCCGCCGCGGCGCTGATCGCCGCCCTCCCGCCGCTGCTCGTCGCGCTGTCGATCCAGCGCTACCTGGTGCGGAACCTGTCCTTCGGGGCGGTGAAGGCGTAGTGGGTTCGCTCGCCATCCGGGGGCTCACGGCGCGCTACGGGAAGACCGTCGCCCTGCACGGGATCGACCTCGAGCTCACCGACCGAGAGTTCTTCGTGGTCCTCGGTCCGTCCGGGGCGGGGAAGACCACCACGCTCAAGAGCGTGGCCGGGCTCGTCGACGGAGCAGCGGGGGAGGTGCGCATCGCCGGGCGCGACATGACGGGGGTCGAGCCCTACGACCGCGGTGTCGCGATGGCGTTCGAGAGCTACGCGCTCTACCCACAGCGCACGGTGGAACAGAACCTCGCCTCGCCGCTGCGGTCAGGCCGCAACGGAACGTGGACGCCTGCGCAGCAGGCCGAGCGGATCCGGCAGGTCACCACGACGCTGGGCATCGACCACCTGCTGGGGCGGTACCCGCGTGAGCTGTCCAACGGGCAGCGACAGCGCACGGCGCTCGGCCGGGTGCTGGTGCGGCCCGCCGAGGTGTACCTGCTCGACGAGCCGTTGTCGCACCTCGACGCCAAGCTGAGGGCCGCGATGCGGGCGGAGCTGAAGCAGCTTGGCGACCTCTCGGGCACGACGACGCTGTACGTCACGCACGACTACCAGGAGGCGCTCGCACTGGGCGACCGGATCGGGGTGCTGCGCGAGGGCAGGCTGGTACAGGTCGGGACGCCCACGCAGGTATGGACCGAGCCGGTCGACACGTTCGTGGCGCGCACGATCGGCCAGCCGGAGATGAACCTCCTCGACGCGGTGGTCGACGGCGGGGCAGCCCGCACCCCCGGCGGTGGTGTCGTGGTGGGGGTGGGGCCCGAGGTGCCGGCGGGCGACGCCGTCCGGCTCGGGATCCGGCCCCGCGACCTGGAGATCGTCGACAGGCAGGCCCCGGACGACCGGCTGGTGCTGCGCGGGCGGGTGGTGCTGGCCGAGCGACTGGGCCGGTCCGTGGAGCTCAGTATCGACGTCGCGGGGGTGCAGGTCATCGCCGTCACGGCCGACCATCGGACGCGGGAGGGTGACTCCGTCACTCTCGTGGCCGACTGGGCGAACGTGCACGTCTTCGGTGCGGGGGAGCCTGCCCCGCGGCTCGGCGCCGCGTGCAGGCCCGAGCCCGCCCAGCTCGCAGGAGGAGCCCGATGACCGCCACCGTCGACGCCCCCCCGCAGGCACAGCGGCTGCGGCTGGAGGCCCTGCGCAAGACGTACACCGCCCGCGGCCGAGAGCCGTTCGAGGCCGTGAAGGGGATCGATCTGGACATCGAGCCGGGT
>DASRSC010000108.1:0-10248 GCA_035695525.1 Pseudonocardia sp.
GGCGGGCCAGCGTGATGCGGAGGAACTTCGACATGCACGACTCCCATCCGACGGATCCCGCAGCACCGCGGATTGTTGACAATCATACGAAGCCTTCCTACCGTGTCAACACTCGGCCCCCGCTCCGGAAGGTTGCGTCCCACTTGCCCGTTTACGCAGATCAGCGGCCGTATCCCACGATCACCGTGCTGCACGCGGAGGACCGGCCGCCCGGCCTGACTCGTGACCGGATTCGCTTCGCCACCGACCACACGTTGGCACACGCGCTGCCCGGCACCGAGGTGCTGCTCGTCTGGGACTTCACCTCGGATGCCGTGCGCGAGGCGTGGCCCGCCGCCGACGCGCTGCGCTGGGTGCACACCGCGAGCGCGGGGGTCGACCGGCTGGTCTTCCCCGAGCTGCTGGACTCGCCGGTGACGCTGACGAACTCCCGAGGCGTGTTCGACGTGCCCATGGCCGAGTACGTGCTCGGGCTCGTGCTGGCCATGGCGAAGGACCTGCCCGGCACCCTCGCCCTGCAGTCGCGGCGGGAGTGGCGGCACCGTGAGAGCGAGCGGGTGGCCGGCACGTGCGCCGTGGTGGTGGGCGGCGGACCGATCGGGCGAGCCACCGCGCGCCTCCTGAGTGCCGTGGGGATGCGGGTGGAGCTGGTCGGGCGCCAGGCGTCGGACGGCGTCCACGCGGCCGAAGCGCTTCCCGGTCTCCTGCCCCTCGGCGACTGGCTCGTGCTCGCCGCGCCGCTCACCGAAGCCACCCGCGGGATGCTGGACGCGGCGGCGCTCGCCGCGCTGCGCCCGTCCGCCCGCGTGATCAACGTGGGACGCGGCGCGCTCGTCGTCGAACCCGACCTCGTCGACGCGCTGCGTGGCGGCCGCCTCGCCGGGGCGGCTCTCGACGTGTTCGCCCAGGAGCCGCTCCCCCCGGAGAGCCCGCTGTGGGACCTGCCCGGCGTGATCGTGTCGCCACACATGTCCGGCGACGTCCTCGGCTGGCGGGAGGAGCTCGTCGAGGTGTTCGCCGACAACCTCGCCCGCTACCGCGCGGGGGAGCCGCTGCTCAACGTCGTCGACAAGACGCGGGGCTACGTCACCGGAGGGACCTCATGACCGGCACGACCACCGGAGCCGGCGCCGTCGGCGACGGCGCGATCGGGGACGGTGCGCGCTCCGCCGCCGACCTCACCGCCACCGAACTGCTCGCCGCCTACCGGACCAAGGAGCTCTCGCCAGTCGAAGCCACGAGGGCGGTGCTCGACCGAGTGGCGGAGCGGGATGGCGAGGTCAACGCGTTCTGCCTGGTCGACGCGGACACGGCGCTTGCCGGCGCGGCCCGGTCCGAGGGGCGGTGGGCACGCGGCGAGCCGGTGGGGCTTCTCGACGGCGTACCGGTCTCGATCAAGGACGTCCTCCTCACCACCGGCTGGCCGACGCTGCGCGGCTCCCGCACGGTCGACCCCGCCGGCCCGTGGACCGTCGACGGTCCACCGGTAGCCAGGGTGCGCGGCCACAACGGCGTCCTGTTCGGCAAGACCACCACCCCCGATCTCGGGTGGAAGGGCGTCACCGACAGCCCGCTGACCGGCGTGACCCGCAACCCGTGGGATCCGACCCGCACCGCGGGTGGCTCCTCGGGCGGCAGCGCGGCCGCGGTCCTGCTCGGGATGGGCCCCCTCAGTCTGGGCACCGACGGCGGCGGCTCGGTGCGGATCCCGGCCGGGTTCTCCGGCGTCACCGCACACAAGCCCACCTACGGCAGGGTGCCGCACCACCCGGCGAGCCCGTTCGGCACGCTCGCGCACGTGGGGCCGATGGCCCGCACCGCGGCCGACGCCGCGCTGTTGCTGGACGTCGTCTCCGGCACAGACGCCCGTGACCCGTGGGCGCTGGCACCCACCGGCTCGGCGGTTGCCGCGCTGGGAGCTCCGGTCGCCGGTCTGCGGATCGCCGCCAGCCCCACTCTCGGGTACGTCGATGTGCACCCCGAGGTGGCGGCGGCGTTCGCCGCCGCCGTCGAGGTGTTCCGCGCGATGGACGCCGACGTCGACGAGGCCGACCCGGGGTTCGGTGACCCGGTGGAGGCGTTCGAGCTGCTGTGGTTCGCCGGCGCCGCCAAGTCGATCGAGAATCTGGGGCCGGCCGAGCGCGCGGTGCTGGACCCGGGCCTGCGCGAGAGCGCCGAACAGGTGGCCGAGGCCACCGCGCTCGACTATCTGGAAGCCATGGGAGTGCGCAATGCGCTCGGTACCCTGATGGGCGAGTTCCACTCCCGCTACGACCTGCTACTCACCCCGACGCTGCCGATCCCCGCGTTCGAGGCGGGGGTGGAGGTGCCGGCTGGGTGGCCGCGGAAGCGCTGGACGTCATGGACGCCGTTCACCTACCCGTTCAACATGACCCAGCAGCCTGCGGCGAGCGTGCCGTGCGGGTTCACGTCACGGGGTCTGCCCGTCGGGCTGCAGATCGTGGGGCCCCGGCACGCCGACAACGCGGTGCTGGCAGCCGCGCACGCGTTCCAGCAGGCCACCAGCTGGCATCTGCGGCAGCCGTCCACGGACCGACCCTAGGAGCGCGCTCCTAGGTGGCGTCGGGGTCGATCGGCGGCCGCTCGTTCCTGGCCAGGGTCTCCGGGGCCGGAGGGGCCGCCGGGTGCTGCTGCGGCGAATCGTTGCTCTTCGTCAGGTTCGGACCGGGAGCGAAGCCGTTGGGCTTCGCCGGCGCCGGGTCGTCGAAGAGGGTGCGCCGCACCGCGTTGCGCGGGTTGAAGTCCCGCAGCCCGCGGAGCTCCTCCAGCGGCTTGCGCAGCTCGTCGAACTCCGGGCCGAGCTCGCCGCGGAGCTGCTCGCGCGCCCCGTTGGCGTACTCCCTCACCTGCCGGATAGATCGGCCCACCCATGAGGCAGCAGACGGAAGCCGCTCGGGACCGAGGATGAACAGCCCGGCCACGACCAACACGACGATCTCGCCCCAGCCGACGCTGTCGAACACGACCTCATCCTACGGGGCGACACGCGCCATGAGGTCCTCGGCACCGCCCGGCCAGCGAGATCGGACCGCCGGCGCCCGGTATTTCCGAGGTGTTCAGTCGGAGGTCAGGACCACAGACAGCGTGAGCTGCCTGCCGTCCCGGATCAGTTCGACCGGCACTGTGTCGCCCGGGTTGCGCTCGCGGACCGCGACCACGAGTTCATCCGCACCCGCGATCGGCCGATTCCCGACCCGGACGATCACGTCTCCCTCCACGATCCCGCCTGCCGCGGCGGCCCCGCCCTGCTGCACGTTCTGCACCTGGGCGCCGTCGGTGGTGCCGTCGTTGACCGACCGGGCGTTGATCCCGATCTCGGCGTGGGTGACGACGCCGGTGCGGATCAGCTCCTCGGCGATGGCCCGCGCGTTGTCGATGGGAATGGCGAAGCCGAGGCCGATCGAGCCACCCTCACCGGCCCCGAGGCTGCGGATGGCCGTGTTGATCCCCACGACCGCACCGGTGGAGTCGACGAGCGGACCACCCGAGTTGCCCGGGTTGATCGCCGCGTCCGTCTGGATCGCGTCGATCACCGCGCTCGCGTCGGTGCCGCTGCCGTCGAGCCGGACCGGCCGGTTGAGCGCGCTGACGATGCCATCGGTGACCGTGCCGACGAGGCCCAGCGGTGAACCGATGGCGAGTACGCCGTCGCCGACGGCGAGCCCGGCAGAGGAGCCGATGGTGGCGACCACCGGGTTCGCGACCTTCACCTTGACGACGGCCAGATCGGTCTTCGGGTCGCGGCCCACGATCTGCGCGGGGCTGCGCGTGCCGTCGTGGAAGATGGCCTCGATCTGCGCGCCGGTGGCTTCGGCGGCGGGGGCGACCACGTGGTTGTTCGTCAGGACGTAGCCGGCAGGGTCGATGACGACGCCCGAGCCCGTCCCGCCCTCCTGGCCGACCCTGACCTCGATCGAGACGACAGCCGGGACGGTGCGGGCGGCGATGTCGGCCACCGAGCCGGGTGGGCGTTCCTTCGCCGCGACGGCCTGCGTGATCGTCGGGTCGGGATCGGTGAGCCCGGCGGCGCCGTCGGCCGTCAGCCGCCCGACGAGCCCGCCTGCAGCGCCGATCAGCACCGCGACCAGGGCGAGCCCGGCCAGAGCTCGCGGATCGACCCGCCGGCCGAAGACCAGCTCCCGCAGGCTGAGCCGCGCGCCCTCACCACGTGGCCGGGACCGAACCGGCCGGTCCGCGGCGGCGGGCGGACCGAGTTCGACGGCACTGTCCGGGTCGCGCCACGGGTCGCGGTCGGCACCCTCGACCCAGAAGGCCCCATCAACGTCGTCGCCACCCGCTCCGTTGGTCGGGGGCCGCTGCAACGGCGGTGCATCGGCAACGGGGCGACCGAAGGCGCTGGCCAGCGCTGCGGGCGGTGGTGCGGCGACGGTGGCGGGGGTAGGGGTCGGCGTTCCGCCACGCGGGGCGGCGAAGCCGCCCTCCACGCCGCTCGGTCGGCCGAAAACCTCAGCTGTGTCTGGGTCGACGGGCGGCCGGTCCAACGGGCGCGGACCGAGCCGCGGCGGGTCAGCGCTCGCGCCATCGTTCGAACGCGTGGCGGGGGCGCTGCGTTCGTTCATCGCGCTGGAGGCTCCTGGGGTGGGCGGACCATACCGCTGGCCAGCCTGCCCCAGCGGTCGTGAAGTCCGCGTAGCCGGGCTTGCGACCCGCTCAGGGCAGACCGTAGAAGGAGCCGGGTCGCAGGTCGAGCCGGCCCTCGACCATGTCGGGCTGAGCCTCGGGGTCGCGCGCGAGCGGGACCCTCCGCTCCAGTCGGAGCTGGGCGTCGACCAGGCCGGCACCGGTGCCGGTGCCGCTGGCGGTGGCGGTGTCTGCGACGCCGGTACCGCCGAGCAGCGAGCCGCCGAGCACACCGCGGCCGGATACGGCCGGGGATGTCGGGTCGGTCGCGGTGGGCAGACCGAAGGCGAGCGCACCGAGCGCGAGCCCGGACACAGCCACGCCCGTGCCGACGCGGATGCGTCGTTGCACCGGGGACCGTTCCGGAAGGCTGCCGTGGCGGGGGCTCCGCGGTGCGGCCACGCCACGCGGGGTACCGGCGCCGCCGGTGCGGAGGTCGGCCCCGTTCGGGACCGGTCGGGAGTCAGGCCCGGGACGGAGCACGGAGACGAGCTGTCCCTCGGGGGTCATCGCGAGCCCCGGCGGCGGAGGCGGCAGCTCGGCGCTCTCCGGAATCGAGCGGAGGTTGCGGAGGAGCGTCGAGGGCAGCACGGGCCCCTCCGCGGCGCGCAGGGCGGAGCGGGTCTGTACCTGGGCGACGATCTGCGCCTCGCACTCGGCGCACTGGGAGATGTGCTGGGCGGCTCGCTCCTGCGGCCCGTGGTCCAGCTCGTCGTCCACGTAGGCGACGATGGCGTCGGACGACAGGTGATCCTGCCCCCAGTCAGGGGGGCTCACCGTGATGCGCCAGCGCCCGTCGCTCACCCGTGAACCTCCTCCAGCAACACGTCGGCGGAAGCCTTCGCGGCCGCGACGCCGTGCACCTCAAGCGCACGGTGGCGCTCCAGCGCGTTGCGCAGAGCCGCCCGTCCGCGGTGGATCCTGCTTCTCACCGTACCCAGCTTCACGCCGAGGGTGGCGCCGATCTCCTCGTAGGACAACCCCTCCACGTCGCACAGGACGACCGCGGCGCGGAACTCGGGAGGCAGCTCGTCAAGAGCCGCCTGCAGCACGGGGTCGAGGTGGGTCTCGGAGAACACCTGCTCCGGCTCCGGGCCGAGGCCGGGCAGCCGGTCGGAGTCCTCCGGGAGCGACTCCATCCGAATGCGGGAGCGGCGGCGGACCATGTCCAGGAACAAGTTGGTGGTGATGCGGTGCAACCAGCCCTCGAACGTGCCGGGCTTGTAGGAGGCCAGCGACCGGAACACCCGGACGAACGTCTCCTGGGTGAGGTCCTCGGCGTCGTGTGGGTTGCCGGTGAGGCGGTAGGCGAGACGGTAGACCCGGTCCGCGTGCTCGCGGACGATGTCGTCCCAGCTCGGTGGGGTCCACTCGGCCCCCTCACCGGGCAGCACCGTACCGCTCAGGAGCGTGGTGGAGCCGTCGGTCATGGCGGGTCAAACCTCCTGCGGCGGGTCGTGCCCTCCGACCAACGAAGGACCGGAGGTTGGTGTTCCCGGCCCATCAGCGGCCGACGACCCCGACCGATGCAACCTACCGTGCCTCATGGCCGTGAACGTCGCGTGAGAACCGACTGAGAGAAGCCTGTGAAACCGGGCACCCACGTCTGGGAAGGGCCGATCCTCGGGCCCACACTGCAGGTGAGCACCAGCGCAGTAGCCTCTTGACCATGACCGGCCGCCCGGACAGCGCCTCCGACCCGTTGGCGTCGCGCGACAACGTCGAAGGTTACCTCCCCGAGGACGACGTGCTCACCGCCGCCAGAGCCTCGTCGGCGCAGCGCGGCTGCGCCCCGGTGAGCCCCGCAGCGGGCGCTGGGCTCCGCTTCCTCGCCGGCACCATCGCGGCCAGAGCGGTCGTCGAGGTCGGCACGGGCGTGGGCGTCAGCGGCTTGTGGCTGCTGGGCGGGATGGCGGCCGACGGCGTGCTCACCTCGATCGACATCGACCCGGAACACCAGCGCGCCGCGCGCCAGGCGTTCACCGCGGCCGGGTACGGGGCGCCCCGACTCCGGTTGATCAACGGGATGGGCCTCGAGGTGCTGCCCCGGCTCACCGACGGTGGGTACGACCTGGTGTTCGTCGACGCAGGCGCCGCTGACTACCCGCGCTACCTCGACGAGGCCGTGCGGCTGCTGCGCGGCGGCGGCATCATCGCGCTGCACGGCGTTCTCACCGATGGCGTCCTCAACCCGGACGTCTCCGACGCCGGCTCGGTCGCGCTGCGCGAGGTGGCCCGCCAGGCGCGGGAGGACGACCGCCTCATCCCGGTACTACTCCCCCTCGGCGGCGGCCTGCTGGCAGCGGTCAAGCGCACGACATCCGGGTGAGGCAGGAACGCCTGCGCTACAGGGCGGTGGCGCCCTTGCCCAGCACGACGACGCCGCCCTGGCTCACCGTGTAGCGGGCCCGGTCGAGGCCGAGGTCCACGCCGACGAGTGCGCCGTCCGGTATGACGACGTTCTTGTCCAGGATCGCGCCGCGCACCACGGCGCCGCGCCCGACCCTGGCCCCGGGCAGGACCACCGAGTCGGACACCTCGGCACCGGCCTGGATGCGCACGTTCGGGCTGATCACCGACCGCCGAACGATGGCGCCGGAGATGATCGTGCCGGCCCCGACGATCGAGTCCTGGGCGATGCCACCCTCCACGAACTTGGCAGGCGGCAGGGGCGCCATCGCCGTGCGGATGGGCCAGCGGTCGTTGTAGAGGTTGAAGATCGGGTGCACCGAGACGAGGTCGGTGTGTGCCTCGTAGTAGGCGTCGACGGTGCCGACGTCGCGCCAGTAGCCGGAGTCGCGGTCGGTGGCACCCGGCACGACGTTGTCGGCGAAGTCGTACACCGCGGCGTCACCCTGTCCGACCAGCCTCGGGATGATGTCGCCGCCCATGTCGTGGTCGGAGTCGCCGTCCTCGGCATCGGCCCGCAGCGCGTCGAGCAGCACCTCGGTGGTGAAGATGTAGTTGCCCATCGACGCGAAGGTGACATCGGGGTCGTCCGGTACGGCGGGCGGATCGGACGGCTTCTCGAGGAAGTCGATGATCCGGCCGTCGGCGTCGGAGTTGATCACGCCGAAAGCCTTGGCCTCCGCGCGCGGCACCCGGATGCCCGCCACGGTTACGCCTGCGCCGCTCTCGATGTGCCGGGCCAGCATCTGGCCGGGGTCCATCCGGTACACGTGGTCGGCACCGAAGACCGCGATGTAGTCCGGCCGCTCGTCGTAGACGAGGTTGAGGCTCTGGAAGATGGCGTCGGCGCTGCCCGTGTACCAGCGCCTGCCGAGGCGCTGCTGGGCCGGGACAGTGGTGATGTACTGGCCGAGCACGCTGGACAGGCGCCACGTGGTGGAGATGTGGCGGTCCAGCGAGTGCGACTTGTACTGCGTGAGCACGCAGATGCGGTGCATCCCGGCGTTGACCAGGTTGGACAGCACGAAGTCGATCAAGCGGTAGTTGCCGCCGAACGGCACCGCGGGCTTGGCCCGGTCGGCGGTGAGTGGCCAGAGCCGCTTGCCCTCGCCTCCGGCGAGGACGATGCCGAGGACGTTGGCGGCCATCGCACGCGGCGAGGCGGGTGACAGGCGGGCCGCTGTCATTCCGGCGCTCCGATCGTGGGCACCGGGCCCTGGCGTGCCGGCAGCATCGTCACTCTGCCGACCCTAGTGCTCTCCTACCGTGGCAGGCCACCGGAACCGAGCGTCGAACCGGCGAACTCACGCATCGGACGTACCCCCCGGCGCGTCACACATCGATGCCTTACCGTCGCCGTGTGCGCATCGGCCTGCTCACCCGCGAGTACCCCCCGGACGTCTACGGCGGAGCCGGCGTGCACGTCGAGCACCTCGTGCCGGCGCTGCGCGAATTCGTCGACGTCAACGTCCACTGCTTCGGCGAGCCGCGGCCCGACCAGCCGGACACCCATGCGCACGTCCCTCCCACCGCGCTGGCCGAGGCGAACCCGGCGTTGCAGACCCTCGGCGTCGACCTGTCGATGGTCGCTGCCCTCGCCGCTCCCCCCGCCGTCGACCTGGTCCATTCCCACACCTGGTACGCGAACATGGCCGGCCACCTGGCCAAGATCCTGCACGGCGTGCCGCACGTGGTGACCGCGCACTCACTGGAGCCGCGCAGGCCGTGGAAGGCCGAGCAGCTCGGGGGCGGATACCGGCTCTCCTCATGGGTGGAGCGCACCTCCTACGAGCATGCCGACGCCGTGATCGCGGTGAGCGAAGGCATGCGGCGCGACGTCCTCGACTGCTACCCCGCGCTGGATCCGGCGCGCGTGCACGTGGTGCACAACGGCATCGACACCGCCTTCTACCACCCCGACCCGGCGCGGGACGCCGTGCACGCGGCCGGCATCGACCCCGGGCGCCCGAGCGTCGTGTTCGTCGGGCGCATCACCCGGCAGAAGGGCCTCGGGCACCTCGTGGCGGCCGCCCACCGGATCGACTGCGACGCCCAGATCGTGCTGTGCGCCGGGGCGCCGGACACCCCGCAGATCGCTGAGGAGACCGAGAAGGCCGTCGCCGAGCTGAGCGCGACGCGTCCAGGGGTCGTGTGGGTCCGCCGGATGCTGCCGACGGCAGAGGTGCGACAGCTGTTGTCGGCGGCCACGGTGTTCGTCTGCCCTTCGGTGTACGAGCCGCTCGGGATCGTGAACCTGGAGGCGATGGCCTGCGGTACCGCGGTGGTGGCCTCCGACGTCGGAGGCATCCCCGAAGTCGTCGCCGACGGCGAGACGGGGCTGCTGGTGCACTTCGACGAGCACGCGGTCGAGGAGTTCCGCACCGGGCTCGCTGACGCGGTGAACGCGCTGCTGGCCGACCCGGCCCGGGCAATGGCGATGGGGGCGGCGGGCCGGGTGCGGGCAGAGCGGGAGTTCGCCTGGGAGCAGGCGGCAGCGCGCACGGTGGAGATCTACCGGGCCCTGCGCTGAGCTGACCGGGGTCGTGCGCGGTAACTAGTGCGCTGGCACTCGTTACCGCGCACGGGTGCCGGAGGCGCGCGGCCCGCCGATGAGGCGCAGGTGCTGTCCACCCACCACACGTCGGAGGGGTGGGTGCGCTACCGGCGTTGTGTCTGCGGCACGATGTCGATCCAGCTCGTCACGCTGGAGGGGCCGACGCATACCCAGGCCGAGGCCGTGCCCGAGTCCGTGACCACCCCGTATTGATCGACAGTTCGGGGATTCGCAGCAGCACACGACCGGCCTTCCGATGCCGAGCCGACGAGCATCCGGCGAGTGCCAGGTCGCGCACCACGGACGGGTCGAACGACGAACGGCACCGGCGGACGGCGGGTGCCGTTCGTCAGTGCCGTTCGGGAACCGCAGGCCCCGACGCCGGGGCTCGTACTCGTCAGCCGGAGGCGGCTTTGAGCGCGTCACCGAGGTCGCTGGCCTCCTCGGCCGACATCTCCACGACCAGGCGGCCGCCGCCCTCGAGGGGGACGCGCATCACGATGCCCCGACCCTCCTTGGTCACCTCCAGGGGACCGTCGCCGGTCCGGGGCTTCATCGCCGCCATCTCCTGCTCCCTCCGTCGTCGTTTGCAGGGTGCGCCGCTGCGCCGGGGAGAGCGCGCG
>DASRSC010000109.1:0-9386 GCA_035695525.1 Pseudonocardia sp.
TGGGCAGCGACGGCAGCGACGGCAGCGACGGCAGCGAGCCGACAACCGGCAGCGACGGCAGGGAGTCCGTGCTCGGTAGCGACGGCAGGTCGCCGACAACCGGCAGCGACGACAGCGACGGGAGGGCGCCGACGACCGGCAAGGACGGCAGCGACGGCAGGGCGTCGGTGCTGGGCAGCGACGGCAGCGACGGCAGCGACGGCAGGTCGCCGACAACCGGCAGCGACGACAGCGCATCGGTACTGGGCAGCGACGGGAGCGCGTCGGTGCTGGGCAGCGACGGCAGCGTGTCCACAGCCGGCAGGTTCAGCTGCAGAGCGCTGAGGTCCGGGGCACCCACGGGCAGCTGGGGGAGGCCGGCGCCTCCACCACCGAGGTTGAGCAGCCCGAGGTCGATCCCCTGGAGGTCCAGCCCGTCGGTGGGCAGGCCGTTGGTGGGGAACGCGGCGACGTCCGTGCCGGGGAAGCCGGGCAGCGCCTGGGCGTTGTCGAGGCCGGCGTCCATGCTGCCGGCGGTCTCGTCGTCGGTGTAGTGACCGCTCAGGTCGGCCTCGGCGGCACTGGCCGGGCCTGCGATGGCGAGCAGCGCCACCGGCGCGCCCAGGACACCGAGCGCGGCCCGGCCGGCAATGCGCGACGTGCGGCTGCGGGTGGCGTGTCTCGGACGTGCGTTCTTCGTCATGCGAGTCCTCGGTTCTCGGGGGAGCGGACGGATGACCCCGGAGCAGACCCTCGATCTCGGCCATCACGGGGAGCGACGACGACGTGGATCTGACCAGGCAGGCGTACCCTCTACTGCCACCCGTTCGGACGCAAGTCGCAGTAATTGAGGACAGAACGGAGATCTACTGACCCATTAGGGCAATACGCTCGCCCTTTAGGGCGGTGACACGTGGGCACCGCTCAACCAACGTCACCCGATCGAGTGACAACCTCGGCGCCTTGCGGGATCGTCACCTCGCCCCGCGAAGCGCGCAGGGCGATGTCGGTGCGGTGGTGCGAACCGGCGAGATGCACGCCCTCGAGCCGACGGTAGGCGTCGTCGCGGGCCAGCGCGAGATCCGCACCGGTGCCGAGCACAGAAACCACCCGCCCACTCGTGGAAACCACAGCCCCGTCGTCCCGGCGGCGGGTGCCGGCGTGCAGCACCCCGTCGGCCTCCGATCCGCTGATCACATCGCCCAGGCGGGGCAGGCCCGGGTAGCCCTCCGCAGCCACGACGACCGTGACGGCCGCGCCGTCGGACCACTCCAGCGGAGGATGGGCCACCAGCGCGCCCGTGGCCGCGGAGTGCAGCAGCCGTGCCAGCGGCGTGCGCAGCAGCGCCAGCACGACCTGTGTCTCCGGGTCGCCGAACCGGCAGTTGAACTCGATCACCGAGGGACCCGCCGACGTCAGGGCGAGCCCGGCGTAGAGCAATCCTTGGAATGGGGTGCCGCGGCGCACCATCTCCGCCGCGACGGGCGCCACGACGGTCGCCACGAGCTCATCGGCCAAGGCGGGTGACGCCCAGGGCAGCGGTGCGTAGGCGCCCATTCCGCCGGTGTTCGGACCGCAGTCGTCGTCGCCGACGCGCTTGAAGTCCTGAGCCGGCAGCAGCGGCACCACCGTCTCCCCGTCGACGAGGCAGAACAGCGAGACCTCCGGGCCGTCCAGGTACGACTCCAGTAGCACGGGGTGCCCGTCGTCCAACAGCGTGCGGGCGTGCGCGCGGGCCGCGTCGAGGTCGGAGCTCACCACCACGCCCTTGCCTGCCGCCAACCCGTCGTCCTTCACGACATAGGGCGGGGCGAAACGGGAGAGCGCTGCGTCGAGGTGCGCCGGGTTGTCGACGATCTCGGACGTGGCGGTAGGCACAGCGGCCGCCGCCATGACGTCCTTCGCGAAGCTCTTGGAGCCCTCGATGCGGGCGGCTTCTGCACTCGGACCGAAACACGCGATCCCCGCACCACGCACGGCATCGGCTACGCCGGCGACGAGCGGCCCCTCGGGCCCGACGACGACCAGGTCGGCCTTCCACTCCACCGCAAGTTCCGCTGCCGCAACCGGATCCAGCACGTCGAGCCCACGCTGCTCGGCCACCGCGGCCGTGCCCGCATTGCCCGGCGCGCAGGCGAGCGCGGTGACTTCCGGGTCCTGCGCCATGGCGAGGACGATGGCGTGCTCACGAGCACCGGACCCCACGACGAGGACTCGCACGAAACAGAATCGTATCGGTCGCGACCCGTGGTTCCACCGCAGATGCCGGTCACGGTTGCGGATCGCACATGCCGTTCACCGGGTGGACCCGCAACAGCCACCTCCCGGTGGCGGTGGGCTCCCTCGATCGGGGCAAGGTAGGCAACGTGTCGTCCGCGTTCACCGCCTCCGCCCTGACCACCGCCCCTACCGGCGCCTCCGCGGCTGCCGGAAAGGCCCGGGAGAAGTCAGGAGCGCATGTGCTCGTGATCGGCCACCGCGGCGCATCGGGCTACCGCCCGGAGCACACGCTCGCCTCCTACGAGCTCGCAGCCAGGATGGGTGCCGACTTCGTCGAGCCCGACCTCGTCAGCACCTCCGATGGGGTGCTCGTCGCCCGCCACGAGTCGGAGATCGGCGGCACCACGGACGTCGCGAACCGCCCGCAGTTCGCCGACCGGAGGACCACCAAGACGATCGACGGCGTCCTGCGCACGGGCTGGTTCACCGAGGACTTCACGCTCGCGGAGCTCAAGACGCTCCGGGCCAAGGAGCGGATCCCAGGCTTCCGCCAGGAGAACACGATCTACGACGGTCGGTTCCAGATCCCGACGTTCGATGAGATCCTCCAGCTCTGCGAGCGGCTGACCGAGGAGCTCGGGCGCGTGATCGGCGTCTATCCGGAGACGAAGCACCCCACCTACTTCGCCTCGATCGGCAAGCCGCTGGAGCCCGCGCTCGTCGCCACGCTGGACCGGGCGGGGCTCAACCGGAAGGACGCACCGGTGTTCGTGCAGTCCTTCGAGACGTCGAACCTGCGAAGGCTGAACGACGAGCTGCACGTGCCGCTGGTGCAGCTGCTCGAGGCGAACGGCCGCCCCGCGGACCTCGCGGCAGCAGGAGACCCCCGCACCTACGCCGACCTCGCGACGCCGGCGGGACTCGCCGACATCGCGTCGTACGCCGACGCCATCGGACCGGACAAGAACATGGTCGTGGCGCGCAACGCCGATGGCGCGCTCGGCGCACCCACCCCACTCGTCGGCAACGCGCATGCGGTGAACCTGCTGGTGCACCCGTACACGTTCCGCAACGAGAACCACTTCCTGCCGGCGAACCTGCGGAGCACCGGGTCGGCCGTCGACTACGGCAACGTGTTCGCCGAGTACGCGGCGTTCTTCGCCGCAGGCGTCGACGGCGTCTTCGCTGACAACCCGGACACCGCAGTAGCCGCCCGCGAGGCCCAGTAACCCGCCCCCCGCCCACCCGCGAGTCGCCCGTTTCCCGCCCGCGAGGCGCCCTCTTTCCGCCTTCAGGAGGACAAGAAGCCGGCGATCAGGGCAGTCGTCTCTGACGGCAGCTCCTGGTGCGGGAAGTGGCCGGTCGCGGGCAGGACCTGGCGCCGGTGGTCCCCGCCGATCCACCGCTGTGACGCCACCGCCGTGCTGACGAGCAGGCACGGGTCCAGCGCGCCGTGGACCTGCAGTACCGGAACCGCGCACGGCCGGGACACCGCAGCAGCGAAGCGCGGCCCCTCGGCACGGAACTGGGACCGCAGGGCCCAGCGGTAATACTCCATCGCACAGTGCACGACCCCGGGCACCTGGATCGCCCGGCGGTAGTACTCCACCGCGTCCGCGAAGTCGCTCGACGCCGCCCAGGCCGGCCCGGCCCAGGCGCACATGATCCGGCCGACGCGGGCGCCGTCTTCGGCCCGCAGCGAGCGCTCCGGCCAACGGGGCACCTGGAAGCCGAGGGCGTAGCCCAGTGTCGCCCGACCCTGGCCCCGGGGGTCGCGCAGCACTGCAGCGCGCACCGCCAGCGGATGCGGAGCAGCGATCACGGCCAGCGACCGCACGAGCCGCGGGTGCAGCGCCGCGACAGTCCAGGCGATGAGCCCACCCCAGTCGTGTCCGACCACGTGTGCGCGCGACTCGCCCAGCGCGCGGATGAGTCCGGCGACGTCACCGGCCAGGGTCCACAGGTCGTACCCGCGCGGGGGCTTGTCTGAGTCGCCGTAGCCGCGGAGGTCGACGGCGACGGCCCGGAAGCCCTGGTCGGCGAGGTCGCTGAGCTGGTGGCGCCACGACCACCAGAACTCCGGGAACCCGTGCAGCAGAACGACCAGCGGACCACCTCCGTCGCACTCGGCGACGTGCAGGCGGATACCGTTCGCCGATACCGCGCGGTGCGTCCAGGGACCGGGCAGGCGCACCGACGACGGATCCGGCGCGGCCCTGCGCAATCCGGTCAGCGTGCGGAGGAGGCGGGCCGGCCGTTGAGCTCGTGCGGCGCCGCACTACGGGGTTCGCCACGACCACGGTGCGACAGGACCTCCACCGACTCCTTGAGGCTGGAAATCGTGCGCTCCGGCTTGCGGATCCGCCGCACGCGCAGGAAGCCGAGCAGCCCGAAGAGCCCGGCGACGACCAGCATGATCCCGAAAACGATCGCGAAGGAGGCGGCCCGGTTGAGCCAGAGCGCGAGCAGCTCACCGAGCGCGAAGAACGCGAAGAACAGGCTGAACAGCAGGATCGTCAGCGCCACGACGAAGAAGATGCTGCCCTGAAGGCCCTTCTTCACCTCGGCCGTCATCTCGGCGCGGGCCAGTTCCACCTCGGCCCGTACCAGCGTGGATACCTGCTCGGTGGCCTCGCGGACGAGACTGCCGATCGACTGCTCCTCCAGCGACCTAACCGGCTCGCGCGAGAGCGGGATCGAGGGCAGCACGGGCGGAACGTCCGCGCCGCTGGAGCTGGTCGGGCTGGCCACCGCGGTCCTCCTGCACGTGCTGCTCGGCTTGTCGGTGATCGGGTGGCCATCCTTCCACGGTCACGGGGCCATTGCCCGATCAGGAGCGTAGGCGCGCCGCTGCCTCAATCGGTCGGGTCGAATCCGTCCCGGCCGACGCCGCGGGCATACATGCCCCGGGCGCACCAGCATCGTCGACGCGCGCGGCAGGGGCCGACAGCGCGCCGCGTTGCGATCCGAACCGGGGAGCACAACGTCAGTCCTCTGGCCGACCGCGCAGCCGCTTGACCGCCCCGCGCCGGGTCTTCGCGTCGAGACGCCGCCGCTTCGCCCCCGCCGAGGGACGCGTGGGCCTGCGCCTCGGCGGGTCCGCCGCCGTTGCCGCCCGGAGGATCTCTGCCAGCCGCTCACGGGCGGCCTGCCGGTTGCGCAGCTGGCTGCGCTGTTCGGACGCCACCACCGTCAGCACACCGTCGACGAGCCGTGCCGAGAGCCTGGTCAGCGCCCTTTCCCGGAGCGGCTCCGGCACCGACGGAGACCGGGCGAGGTCGAACCACAGCTCCACTCGCGAGTCCGTGGTGTTCACACCCTGTCCGCCGGGGCCGGACGCACGGGAGAACCGCCAGTGCAGCTCCCGTTCGGGCAGCACCAGCGATCCGCGCACCGGCAGGTCGCCATCGGCCATCCGGTCAGCATGCCGCAGGATCCGGGCCGGCGAGACGCCCTCGTCCCCACATCGGACAGATCGGGCGGAGTACGTGAGCGGCTTCACCGCCCGGTACCTGCGACAAAGTGGCACGGCACTTTGTATGCTGTGGGCAGTCGACAAGACAGGAGTGCCCCCGGAAGGGAGCCGGACCGACCCACCGTCCCACCTGGAGTCCACGATGGCACTGTCCGAAACGCAGAACGAGCCTACCGGCGCGCGCCGAATCGCCCGGCCGGTCCCGCTCCGCGAGAGCGTCTACAACGCGATTCTGGACATGATCGTCAGTCGGAACCTCCAGCCGGGGCAGCACCTGGTGGAGAGCGAGCTCGCAGTGATGCTGGGCGTCTCCCGCCAGCCGGTGCGTGAGGCGCTCCAATGGCTCAAGAACGACGGTTGGGTGGATCTCCGGCCCGGGCTCGGGGCGTACGTCCACACGCCCACGGTCGAGGAGGCCGACCAGCTGCTCGCGGTACGCAGGCTGCTGGAGACGGAGTCGGCACGGCTGGCCGCACAGCACGCCACCGAGGCCGGGGTCGAGCACCTGCGGGAGCTGTGCCGCCAGGGCCACGCGGCTTTGAAGGCCGAGGACGTGGGCACCATGGTCGCCCTCAACGCCGAGCTCCATGCCACCGTGATGGGGCTCTCCTGCAACGACGTACTGGTCGAGCTCGCGAGCCAGGTCGACCGGAGGGTGCGCTGGTACTACACGCCGGTGGCGCGGCACCGTGGCGCCCAGAGCTGGACGGAGCACTCGGCCCTGATCGACGCGATCGCCGCAGGCGATGGGGATCGCGCCGCCGAGGTGATGCACGCGCACACCGAGCACACGCGCCTCTCGTACCTCGAGCAGCAGGACCTCGACAAGCCCGGCGCTGACGCCGGGGCGCCAGCGCGTCCGGTCACGGCCCGCCAGCCCTAGACCGAACCGCGCACCACCCTTTCCCGTCGTTGTCGACGGGCCGTCGGTCGACGACGACTGCTGTATCACCTTCCCCGTCGTTGTCGACGGGCCCTCGGTCGACGATGACTGCTGTGTCATCGGCGTCGACGCCGAGCTTCGCCACGCCCCCCGCTCCTGATCGAGCCACGGGGATACCCCATCACGTGCATCGGTGCGCGACGCGCATTGCTGCGCGGTACCTGCTTCCACCTCGCCGATTCGACGGCGCAACTGCGGCCGCGCATTACCGGACCGCAGAACGGGAAAGACCTATCACAGAGGTGATGAGAATGCGAACGCTCCGCAAGATTGTGCACTCCCTGTCCACGATGCCGCGCGGCTTCAACGCCGACGGCCGGGCACTAGGGCTCGGGCTCGCCGCCGCACTGCAGGCCCAGCGGGCCCGCGGGGCAGACGTCCAGCCGATCCAGACCTCGACGAGGCCGACGCAGGCGGAGGGCCCTTACTCGCGCGCCTCCTGATCGCAGGCCTGGGTTCCATCCCTGGGCGGCTCCCCGCACGGAGCTGCCCAGGGATGGTGGCGTCAGGTGGCGTAGCGCGAAGGAGCTGGTCGGCTCTTCGGTACCCGCCCCAAGGGCAGGGTGCTCGGCAGGCCCGGGCGCTGCAGCGCCCCCGTGGCCCATGCCGATCCGAGCGATACGAACGACGCGACGAGGAACGTGGCGGCAAAGCCCCAGGACGTCACGGCGAGTGCGGCCAGACCCACTCCGAGCAGGCCTCCCCCGGCCTTTGCACTGTAGACGAGCCCGTGCACCTCAAGGGCGCGCTGCTCCCCGAAGTACTCCCTCGCAATGCTGGCGAACAGCGGGTAAAAGCCGCCGCCGCCCAGGCCGGCCAGTGCCGCAGCGATGACCATCGCGATCGTCGAACCCGTGCTTGCGGACAGCGCAAAGAGCACCTGCGCGATCGCCTGCACCAGCAGCACGATGTTCAGCGTCGCGCAGCGGCCGATGCGGTCGGAAATGCCGACGGACGCCGCCCGTCCGGCACCGTTCACCCCGGCGAGTACGCCGGCGGCGAGTGCGATCACGCCCGCGCCTGCGGCGAAGCCCGTGGCGAAGACCACCACGAACGCGGCGTTGAACAACGAGACGGCCCCGGCGCCGATCAGGATCGCGTACATGACCGGCATGACCCGGGTGCGCATTGCCTGCCGGGCCGAGTACTCGCGGATCGCCGGAGGGTTCTTCCGCCGCCCGGGGTTCCCGGACTGCCCGAGACCCCATGCCCGCGGATCGACCTCGGCGGGCCACCACCGAGCCGGCGGGTCGCGGAAGTACATCCCGGTGCCCGCCACGAGCAGGAAGAGCACGACGGCGGCCACGTCGAAGACCAGGGCGAGGTTGGAGGCGTCGAGCCCGATGACTGCGGCGACGATGAAGGGCACGGAGCCGTACGCGAACGCCCCGGTCACCCTGCTGACCCGCCCGGCCATGCGTTCGGGGAACCACTTCGCCACGGTGGAGGTGCACGCCGCGTAGACAAGCCCGGCGCCGGTGCCTCCCAGCACGGAGTAGCCCAGCAACGCACCGAACAGGCTCGTGGTGTGCGCCAGGGAGACCAGGCCCAGCGCGCTGAGCGCGGCGCCTGTGATCATGACGGTGCGGGGCCCGAGGCGACGGCGCTCGCGGAGGTAGGCGGTCGGGAAGCCCACTCCTGCCTGGAAGACGGTCCACACCGCGAGCAGCCAGAAGGCGCCGGCAAGACCCCACCCGTTGCGCCCCATGAGGGCGGGCACCGCAGCTCCGTAGCCGTACTGCAGCACACCCACGGCTGCCATCGGGACCCACGCCTGTCGGAGCACCGATGATCGCGGACGCCCGATGAGGTCCATCGGGTCCTCCCCGACGCGGTAGCTACGGCCATACCAGTCGCGGACCTCCTGGAAAGCAACACTGCGATCCGGCTCACCCATGACGACTCCCTCCATACTGTATGCACGATCATGCGATGTTGTGAGCTGCGGCACAAGTGGTCTGGACAAATTCGTTCCATACTGCATACAGTCGACCAGCTCTTGACGTTGTCGTCAGACAGGAGATGCCGCAGCGTGGACCTCTACGAGCACCAGGCGAAGGACTTGTTCGATGCCCACGGCGTGCCGGTGTCCCGCGGGACGGTCGCGGTCACGGCCGAGGAGGCCGAGGCCGTGGCCCGCGACATCGGGGGCGCCGTCGTGGTCAAGGCGCAGGTGAAGACGGGCGGCCGGGGCAAGGCGGGTGGCGTCAAGCTCGCGACGACGCCGGACGAGGCCAAGGAGAAGGCCGCGGCGATCCTGGGCATGGACATCAAGGGCCACACGGTGCACCGCGTGCTGGTGGCCGAGGCCTCACAGATCGCGCAGGAATATTACGTCTCGTTCCTGCTCGACCGGTCCAACCGCACTTTCCTGGCCATGGCGTCGGCCGAGGGCGGCATGGAGATCGAGCAGCTCGCCGCCGAGCGGCCGGAGGCGCTCGCGAAGGTGCCGATCGATCCCCTGACCGGATGCGACGTCGGCAAGGCCCGCTTCATCGTCGACGCCGCCGGGTTCCCCCAGGAGGTCGCCGGCGCTGCCGCCGAGGTCATCGCGAAGCTGTGGGCCACGTTCGTCTCCGAGGACGCGACCCTCGTCGAGGTGAACCCGCTGATCTCCGACACCGCCGGCAGGGTCATCGCGTTGGACGGGAAGGTGACGCTCGACGAGAACGCCGGTTTCCGGCATCCCGACCATGCTGGGCTGGTCGATGAGCGTACGGAGAACCCGTTGGAGGCGAAGGCGAAGTCGAAGGGTCTCAACTACGTCAA
>DASRSC010000110.1:0-7284 GCA_035695525.1 Pseudonocardia sp.
CCCGTGGAGGGGTGAGGGGGTGCCCCGGTGGTGCCTGCCGCTGCGCCGGGACGATGAACCACTGCTTGGGCGCTCCGGACCAGCTCCAGTAGGCGTCGGAATTCACCGGCTGCTCTTCTTCCGTGGGGGACGGGCGACGACTGTCACCCGCCCCCTACTCGCACAGCACGACCCCGACGTGACGGGTGGTCCCGCGTGTCACTCGAACGGTCGTGTGGCGTCAGGGCCTGCGTGCTCGGGCGTCGCACTCGACGCGCGGCTGGGCCCCCGTGGCGGGTGCGCGCAGGGCGACGGCCGGGCGCCCCCGCCAGCGCGCCGCCTCGCGGCCGGGGGCACCGGCGCGGGACAGGGCGAACAAGGCCAGGTCCCGGTATGCGCGATCCTCGACCCGCTGCAGGTACCGCATGATCTCCTGGGCTGCCGTCCGCCCGGTGCGGGCACCCACCCAGGCGGTCAGCTCGGCTTCGACGATCTCGGGGCGCAGGCCGGTGCATCGCACGCAGACGTACTCGATGTCCTCGTCCGCGAGTTCCCCGACCAGTGGCGCGTGCACCCCTTGCTCGGTGAGCATCTCCTGCACGGCCCAGACCCCGAGCGGTGTGAGCGAGACCAGCGTGGGGTCGGGGTCGTCGCGGCCGGCGAGCCGGATCAGTTCGTCGTGGTTCTCGCCGTCGAGGCTCTCGGACAGGTGGACGGCCCCGAGGAGCTCCAGGGCGTCGAGCAGCGCCGTGACGTCGCGACGCCACAGCCGGTGCTCGATGTCCCCGGCGAGGTCGTCGACGACGCAGCCCATCCGGTCGTTGACGGTGTCGCGCACGACGCGATGGAACAGCTCAACGGGGATCGCGTCTCCGCCCGCCGAGTACAGCTGCAACAGCAGCATCGGGAACGCCTCTCCGAGGCTCATCCCGAACAGCGATGGCGCCCCGAACACGTTGCTGCCGCCGAAGTGCTCGCCGATTCTGCCAACGGCCTCGAACGCGCGCCGCCACAGCTCGATCGGTCTGCTCAGCAGCGGGGCAGCGCTCTTCACCTGCACCAGCCGTCCGTTCACGACGCGGACGAGCCGGGCCTGCCGCGCCCAGACCAGCAGTAGCGATATCTCCGGAAGATCGTCGCTGGTGCGGGCCCGGTCGCGGCTGAAGTGGTCGAGGTCGAGTGCGTCGGCCACCGCACGGGCGTCGGAGAGCAGGAGCCTCCCCTCCCGCGTCACCGCTCGCCCCGCCCGTACCCACCGGGTGAACGCGCGCAGCCGGGCGAGCGCGACGCTGGAGTCGGCGGCGGCCAGCATCTGGGCCGCGCCGGGCAGCAGCACGGGCGGCAGCTCGGGCCGCGGCGGCTCCGCGCTCTCAGCCTCCTGCCGGCGCTGGATCTCCTCGAGCGCCGCCCGGTCGATCTCCAGCTCACCGGCGTGCACCTGCTGGAGAAACCGGCCGACGGCGGCCGGGTCCGCCGTCGCGACGCCGTGGCGCAGCATCTGCACCGCCCAGAAGGTGCCGAGGTCGTGGTTGCGCTCGTCGTCGAGGGCGTCGTGCAGGGCCGGCGTGGAGTCGGTGACCTGGGCGTGCAACTCCGCGGGCGGCGCCGAGCGCGAGTCGAGCCAGTCGTGGTCGGCGAGAAATCCGATCAGGGCGTGCAGCGCGGTGGGCACGGCGTCGCGGTCGTCCTCGAGCAGCGGCACCGTGCGCGGGAACCACACGGCCAGCGCGTCGGCCACGTGCGCGCGGGTCCAGTGGCCGAGGCGCCCATCGACGCCGTGCTTGTGATCGAGTGCCGCGGCGACCAGTGACGGTTCCACGTCGATGCCGCGCCGGCGGGCCCACGCGACGATGTGTAGCCGCAGGCGGTCGCGGACAGCGGAGTACTCCTCATGGTCGTCGGAGCGGAAGACGAGACGCACTCGGCCCACATTGGCAGCCCCACCTGAACGGCCTACAGGCGGGGCCGCTCAATCACTCTGCGTAGTAGTCACGGCGTCGGCCTTGCCGCTGCGTCACCGTCCGTCCTATCCTCCGGAAAGCGCTTACTTCTCGTGCTTACCACGCTGGACGGTCCGCAGCCGAACCCGGAGAGAGCAGGTAGAGCCCATGTCAGGACCCACCGTTCGCATCGTGATGAACGGCGTGACCGGGCGGATGGGGTATCGCCAGCACCTCATCCGGTCCGTACTCGCGATCCGCGACGATGGCGGAGTCCTACGTCCCGACGGCACCCGCCTCCAGATCGAGCCGGTGCTGGTGGGGCGCAGCCGGGACAAGCTGGCCGACATCGCCCGCCGCCACGACATCGAGCTGTTCCACACCGACCTGGACGCCGCACTCGCCGAGGACGGGACGTCCGTTTACTTCGACTCGCAGGTCACGAGTGAGCGCAAGAAGGCGATCCTGCGGGCGATCGCCGCCGGGAAGCACGTGTACACGGAGAAGCCGCTCGCCGAGTCGGTCGCCGAGGGGATGGAGCTCGTCGAGGCCGCCCGGACCGCCGGGATCGTCGACGGGGTGGTACACGACAAGATCTACCTGCCCGGCCTGATCAAGCTGAAGCGGCTGATCGACGCCGAGTTCTTCGGCCGCATCATCTCGGTGCGCGGGGAGTTCGGCTACTGGGTCTTCGAGGGCGACCTGCTGCCGGCGCAGCGCCCGAGCTGGAACTACCGCGCCGAGGACGGCGGCGGGATCACGCTGGACATGTACTGCCACTGGAACTACGTGCTCGAGCACCTTTTCGGGGGCGTCGAGGCCGTGATGACCAGAGCGGTCACGCACATCCCGCAGCGCTGGGACGAGCAGGGCAATCCCTACGAGGCCACCGCCGACGATGCCGCCTACGGGATCCTCGAGCTGGCCGGGGGCGTCATCGCCCAGATCAACTCGTCCTGGGCGGTGCGGGTGGACCGCAAGGAGCTCGTCGAGTTCCAGGTGGACGGCACGCACGGCTCGGCCGTTGCGGGCCTCTTCGGATGCCGCATCCAGCCGCGGGTGTGCACGCCCAAGCCGGTGTGGAACCCCGACGTGCCCACCGACCAGGACTTCCGCGCGCAGTGGGAGGAGGTGCCCGACCACGAGGAGTTCACCAACGGCTTCCGCGCGCAGTGGGAGCGCTTCCTTCTCGATGTCGACGCGGGCCGGCCGCACCCTTACGACTTCATGAGCGGGGTGCGTGGCCTGCGGCTCGTGGACGCGGCGCTCCGGTCCTCGGCCGAGGGCGTGCGCGTGGTGCTGCCGACGGTCTCGGAGCCACCCGTGGCAGCGCCGGAGACAGCGGAAGGGCCCGTGGGACACCCGGAGGCCCGGGTGGCGCAGCCGGAGGCCCGGGTGGCGCAGCCGGAGGCTCCGGGGGCGTCGGCATGACGCAGGTCGTCGCGCGCACCGGGCACCGGATCGACGTCCCCGTCGCCGGGGGTGGGTGGCGCGCCGTGGAGCTCGCCGAGCCCCGCGAGTGGGCGGAGCATCCCGGTCCGTACCGCAGTCGCGTTGCGTTCGCCGCGGCCCACGTCGCCGCCGACCCGTGGGGCGAGAACGTGCCCGGTGCGCCTGCCGTCGTCGACTGGGACGCGACGCTCGCGTTCCGCCGCCATCTGTTCTCCCACGGGCTGGGCGTCGCCGAGGCGATGGACACTGCGCAACGCAACATGGGGCTCGACTGGGTCGCAGTGCAGGAGCTGGTGAGCCGCAGCGCCGAGCAGGCCAGGGCGCACGGCGCCCGGATCGCCGCCGGGGCCGGCACCGACCACCGCCCCGACATCCGGTCGGTCGACGACGTCCTCATTGCCTACGGCGAGCAGGTGGAGTTCGTCGAGGGCACCGGCGCGCAGGTGATCCTGATGGCGTCGCGACAGCTGGCCGCGGTCGCGGCCGGGCCGGAGGACTACCTGCGCGTCTACGACGAGCTGCTGCGCCAAGTCCGCGAGCCGGTGATCCTGCACTGGCTCGGCGAGGCGTTCGACCCGCAGCTGCGCGGCTACTGGGGCTCCCCCGACGTGTCCGCAGCGACCGCAACGTTCCTGCAGCTCGTCGCGGCGCACGCCGCGAAGGTCGATGGGGTGAAGGTGTCGCTGCTGTCGGCCGAGCACGAGATCGGGCTGCGGGCCGCGCTCCCGCCAGGTGTGCGGCTCTATACCGGCGACGACTTCAACTATCCCGAGCTGATCCGCGGCGACGGTACCCACCATTCGGACGCGCTGCTGGGGGCGTTCTCCGCCATTGCCCCGGCCGCGTCGGCGGCCCTCGCCGCGCTCGACGACGACGACCTCGTCCGTTACGACGCCGAGTTCGCGCCCACGCTCGCGCTGTCTCGGCACGTGTTCACCGCTCCGACCTTCTACTACAAGACCGGCATCGCCTTCCTTGCCTGGCTCTGCGGGCACCAGCCCGGGTTCACGATGGTGGGCGGTCTGCAGTCGGCGCGGTCGGTCGTGCACCTGGGAGAGGCCTTCGCGCTGGCCAACGAGGCCCGGCTGCTACCCGACCCGGAACGGGCGGCGGAGAAGTTCCGGGGGCTCCTCGCGGTGGCGGGGGCGGCCCGGTGAGTGCCGTCCTCGACATCCCCAGCGGCGCCCCCGCCCGCGTCGGCACGCCGGTGCCGGGCGACCCGCGGCTGGCGCGGCTCTCCCTCAACCAGCGCACCACGGCGCACTGGACCCTCCGCGAGGCGATCGACGGAGCCGTAGCGGCCGGCCTTCCCGCGATCGGGCTCTGGCGGGAACCGGTGGCCGAGGTCGGCGTCGACGCTGCCCGCCGCTGGGTGGACGATGCGGGCCTGCGGGTGTCGTCGCTGTGCCGCGGCGGGTTCTTCACCGCGTCCGACCCGGTGGCGCGCGCCACCGCCCACGAGGACAACCTGCGCGCCATCGACGAGGCCGCGGCGCTGGGCACCCGCGCGCTGGTCCTCGTCCCCGGCGGGCTGCCGGCGGGCGACAAGGACCTCACCGGGGCCAGGGCGCGGGCGGTCGAGGCGATCGCGGCGCTGGTGCCGCACGCGGTCGAGCGCGGGGTCACCCTCGGCATCGAGCCGATGAACCCGATCTACGCCGCGGACCGCGGAGTCGTCTCCACGCTGGCTCAGGCGCTCGACATCGCCGGGGCGTTCGCCCCGCACGAGGTGGGCGTCGTCGTCGACACCTTCCACCTGTGGTGGGAGCCGGACGTGCACGCCCAGATCGCGCGGGCGGGCGAGCGGATCGTCAGCTACCAGGTCTGCGACTGGATCACGCCGCTGCCCGCCGACACGCTGCTCGCCCGCGGGATGATGGGTGACGGCCACGTCGACTTCGCCGCCTTCACCCGTGCGATCGCCGCAGCGGGCTATCCGGGCGACGTCGAGGTGGAGATCTTCCACGCCGACGTCTGGGCGGCGCCGGGGGAGCAGGTGATCGCCACGCTCGCGCGCCGCTACGTCGAGCTGGTCCAGCCGTACCTCTGAGTATCGGGAGCTACGAAGATCGCCGCGGCCCGCACCAGCGCCCCCGCAACGGCGCTGGTGTGCGTCTAGGTGCGATCACGGGCGGTGATCGGGTATGACTCGCGCACCAGGGCCCTCCCCAGGGCGCTGAGCTACGTCTGGCTGCGATCAGTCGCCCCGGCGGCGCTGCGGTTGCCGAGCCTCGTAGACGACGGCGGGCGGTAGGTTCCGCCACACCGGCCGGCTGATCACGACGTCGGCGAAGTGCGCGCGCAGGTCGGCGAGCTGGCGCCGGGCCGGCGGCGACCAGCGTGTCCAGGTGTAGGCGAACTGCGTGAAGACGCCGCGCGCGGCGAGCGCTTCAGTGATCACCGCGTGCAGGCCGCGCGCGTGGGGACCGGGGGAGTAGGCCACCCACGGCAACCCGCTGACGATCGCGTCGACGGCGGCGATGCCGCGGTCGGCGAGCAGTGCCGGCAGCTCGCGCGCGTCGGCGAGCACCACCTCGACCTGGGGGTACCGCTGTGCGAGCAGCTGCGCCCAGCCCGGGTTGAGCTCAACGGCGATGTGCCGGGCCCGGCCGCCGGTGCGCTCCTGGATCACGCGGGTGAACGCCCCGGTGCCGGGTCCGAGCTCCACCACCACGGGTGCGCCGGTGCCGGGAAGCGATGCCGTCATCGCGGCGGCGAGCGCGGGCGAGCTGGGCGCCAATGCCGCCGTGTGCAGGGGGTCGCGCACGAACTCGCGCAGAAACAGGCCGGTGTCAGCCCATGGCGACCGGGACATGATCGGACCGTAGCGGCCGGGGTAGCCGTCACCCGCCCGGGCGCCGTACGGTCGTGGTGATGACCGTCACGTGAGGGAGAACCCCGTGCACCCACACCGCTTGCAGCAGCTCGTCGCGTCCGTTCCCGAGAGCATCACGGCCGAGCAGCGTGCCCGGTTGCTCGCCCACGTCCAGACCTCCGACGGTTGCCGCGCGCGTGCCGACCGGGTGCGACATGAGCTGCGTCGCGTGCTCGACGGCGCAGAGGGCGGCGCGGACCGCGCGGTCGACCTGGCCTGCGAGCTCGACAGCCTCGAGCGGGTCCAGGAGCGGGTGGACGGTTGGCTCGGCGAGCTCGTCGACGAGCTGACGCACACCCCGCGGGTCGTGCACTACGACGACGGCGTGCCGGCCTGAACCGCTCCTCGTTGCGCGAACGGCAGGGCCGGCCGGCCCTCGGCTCCCTACGGTCGCAACATGGATCTTCTGGAGCTCACGCCTCGCCTGCACCTGTTGCGGTTCTCTGTGGGGCAGGCCTACCTGTGGCGCGACGGGAACGACCTGACGCTGGTCGACACCGGGCCGGCAGGCTCCGGGCCCGCGATCGCCGACGCGGTGCAGCGCTTCGGAACGCTGCGGCGGGTGGTGCTCACCCACTTCCACGACGACCACGCCGGTTCGGCCGCGGAGGTCGCTTCCTGGCCCGGCGTCACGGTGCTCGCCCATCGCGACGACGCACCGATCATCCGCGGCGAGCGCCAAGGCCCGCCACCGGACTTCACCGAGTTCGAGCGCGAGCTGCACTCCCGCGTCGCGCACGGGTTGCCGCCCGCCCCGCCCGCGCGCGTCGACGTCGAGCTGACGGGCGGCGAGCGGCTCGATATCGGCGAGGGCGCCCGGGTGGTCCACGTGCCCGGCCACACGGACGGCAGCATCGGCCTGCACCTCGCCGCCGACAGGGTGCTGTTCACCGGTGACGTGGTCGCCGAGCACGGCGGCGAGCTGATGCTCGGCCCGTTCAACCTCGACCGCGAGCGGGCGGCCGTCTCCCTGCGTGTGCTCGCCGGCATCGACGCGGACATCGCCTGCTTCGGGCACGGGGATGCGATGGTCGGCGG
>DASRSC010000111.1:0-7966 GCA_035695525.1 Pseudonocardia sp.
GTCGTCGAAGAAGCCGCGGTCGTAGGCGGCAGCGAGGTTGCGGTGGCTCGCGGCCGCCAGCTCGTCCTGCTCCTCGCGTCCGACGTGCCACTCGAGCGCGGTGAGCGCGGCATGCTCGCCCATCGACAGCCCGGTGCGCGGTTCCGCGTTGCGCGGGATCTCCGGGACGATCTGTCCGGGTCGCAGCCCCCGCAGCGCCTTCAGGCGCGCACCCAGCGACCGCGCCCCGTTGAGCTCCATCAGGACCCGGCGCAGGTCGTCGTTCAGGGAGACGGGCGCATCGCTCGCCGTGTCGACACCGGCGGCGATACCGCTCTCGATCTGCCCGAGGGCGATCGTGTTGGCGACGAGGATCGCGGTCTCCAAGCCCGTACCGCAGGCCTGCTGCACCTCGTACGCCGGCGTGTAGGGCGAGAGGGCGCTGCCCAGCACGGCCTCGCGGGTGAGGTCACGATCTCGGCTGTGTTTGAGCACCGCGCCGCCTGCGACCTCGCCGAGCCGCTCGCCGGCCAGTCCGAAGCGCGCGGTGAGCCCGTCGAGGGTGGCGGTGAGCATGTCCAGGTTGGACGCGCGGGCGTAGGCGCCGTTCGCGCGGGCGAACGGGATGCGGTTGCCGCCGATCACGGCGGCTTTCCGGGTGTCCGGCACGGGTTCCTCCCGGGTGAGGTGCGTTTGGACGGCGTTTTACCCATCAGTAGCCGATACTCAAAGTACACGGTACTCTCGGTTCCGTGAAGGTGGTCCGGGACAAGCGCACCAGCCGGTGGGACGCCCATCGGCGCACGCGCCGCGCCGAGCTGACCGATGCCGCGATTGCCGCGATCCGTGCCCACGGCGCCGGCGTCGGGATGGACGAGGTCGCAGCCAGCGCGGGCACCAGCAAGTCCGTCGTCTACCGGCACTTCACTGACCGCACCCAGCTCTACGTCGCGGTCTGCGCGCGAGTGGCCGAGGTGCTGGTCGCTCAGGTGCGCGCCGCGATGAACGACGCCGACGGGCCCCGCGCCAAAACGGCCGCCGGCATCGCCGCGTACCTGCGGTTGATCGAACACGACCCGGAGGTCTACCGGTTCGTCGTGCACCGCCCACTCGTCGATCGGGTACTCGACGCGGATCCGGTCGCCGACCTCGTCTCGCTCATCGGCGACGAAGCCGCAGCGGTGATCGCGGCGCAGCTGCGCCACACCGGCTCCGACACCTCCGCCGCCGTGCCGTGGGGCCACGGCATCGTCGGGCTCGTACGCGCTGCAGCAGACAACTGGCTGGCCCGACCTGCGGGGATCACCCGCGAGGTGCTGGCCGCACAGCTCACCGACCTGGCCTGGTCCGGGCTCTCCGGCGTCGTGGCTCCCCGCCCGGCCATCCCGAAGGAGGAACTCGCATGACGGTGGACCACAGCGAACTCCAGCGCGTCCTCGACGGCCGATGGGCCGACGTCCGGGCCGAAGTTCGCGCGCAGCTCGGCGCGCTCGCGCTCAACCCCGACCCCGACCTGAGCACCGAGGAGTACCGGGCGCTGACCGCCGAGAACCTGCGACGGCTGGCCGAGAGCGGCCGCCCGCACCAGGGCTTCGACCCGGCGTACGGCGGCGGGGGCGACGTCGGCGGGGTCGTCACGGCATTCGCGGCGCTGGGCTACGGCGACCTCTCGCTGCTGGTCAAAGCCGGCGTGCAGTGGGGGCTCTTCGGTGGGGCCGTCCAGGTGCTCGGCACTTCTCGTCATCATGACAAGTACCTGCGCTCGATCATGGACGGGGACCTGCTCGGCTGCTTCGCGATGACCGAGACCGGCCACGGCTCCGACGTCCAGCACCTGCGTACCACCGCCACCTATGACCCGGACAACCACGAGTTCGAGATCCACACGCCGGATCCAGGGGCGCGCAAGGACTACATCGGCAACGCCGCGCGGGACGGGCGGATGGCCGTCGTCTTCGCACAGCTGATCACCGGCGGCACGTCCCATGGCGTCCACGCCCTGCTCGTGCCGATCCGCGCCGACGACGACACGACCATGCCCGGCGTCACGATCGGCGACTGCGGTCGCAAAGCTGGCCTCAACGGCGTCGACAACGGCAGGCTCTCCTTCGACCACGTCCGCGTGCCGCGGGAGAACCTGCTCAACCACTTCGCCGACGTCGCCGAGGACGGCAGGTACTCCAGTTCGATCGAAAGTTCCTCGCGCCGGTTCTTCACGATGCTCGGCACGCTCGTCCGGGGCCGGATCAGCGTGGCGGGCGGCGCAGGCACGGCCACGCAGAAGGCACTCGCACTGGCCATCCGCTACGGCGCGACACGGCGCCAGTTCGCCGACCCCGGCACCGGCGAGGAGGTGGTCGTGCTCGACTACCTCGTCCACCAGCGCAAGCTGCTCCCCGCGCTCGCCACGACGTATGCGCTGCACTTCGCGCAGGCCGACCTCGTCTCGGACATGCACGATCTGCAGTCGTTCGACGCGGAGCAGGGCTCGGACAGTGACACCGAGCGACGGCAGCGCGACCTGGAGACCAGGGCCGCGGGCATCAAGGCGCTGGCCACCTGGCACGCCACCACCACGATCCAGACCTGCCGCGAGGCGTGCGGCGGCGCCGGCTACCTCGCGGAGAACCTGCTTCCGCAGCTCAAGGCCGACACCGACGTGTTCACGACGTTCGAGGGCGACAACACGGTCCTGCTGCAGCTGGTGGCGAAGACGCTGCTCTCGGACTACGGGCGCCGGGTCGGGAAGCTCGACCTCATGGGCAAGGCGCGGTTCGCTGCGGGCCTCGTGGCCGGCTCCGTCGCCGAGCGCACCGGCCTGCGGGCCGGGCTCCGCCGCGGGGACGTGCGCGACCGCGCCTACCAGCGATGGCTGCTCGTCCAGCGCGAGGAGCACCTGCTGGCCGCTGCCGCGCGGCGGATGCGCAGGGCACTGGCCCCGGGAGCCGACCAGTTCGCCATCTTCAACGGCGCTCAGGACCACCTGTTGGTGGCCGCACAGGCGCACGTGGACCGGATCGTCGCCGACTCGTTCGCCGCCGCCGTCGACCGGGTCGACGACACAGCCGTGCGAGCCCTTCTGGATCAGGTGCGCGGGCTGCACGCGCTCTCGGTGATCGAGGGCGACCGGGCGTTCTTCGTGGAGCACGGGTACCTCACGCCGGGCCGGGCCAAGGCCGTCACCCACGCCGTCAGCACGCTGTGCGGGCAGGTCCGTCCGAACGCCAGGACGCTGGTGGACGGTTTCGGCATCCCGGAGGCCTGGCTCGCCTGCCCGCTGCTCGACGGCGAGCGCGACGCGACGGCCGCGGCGACCGATCCCGCTCCGTCCACGGAGGAGCCGACCGACCTGGCCGCGGTGGGCTGAGCTCCGCGCGCCGGCCAGGTTGAGCGAACGGCACTTTCGGCCGATAGGGTCCGGCCCAACGCGCCTTTCGAGCGACCGGAGCGGCGGGGCGACCGCGGGGGCGCAAGACACCGCACCGGCACTTCAGCGCCCGTCCGCAGCAAGCCGCATGTGCCGCGGTGGTGCCCTCGTCCACGCCGAACGCGATCAGCGCCGGGAGCGCCGCACAGCGGTTCAGTTGACAGGCCGGCCCGCGGTGAGCAGGCGCGGCCCGTCGTCGGTGATCGCGATCGTGTGCTCGGCATGGGCGGCCCGGCTCCCGTCGGCCGTGCGCAAGGTCCAGCCGTCGGGGTCGGGGCTGTAGTCGTCCGCCCCGCCGGCGAGCAGCATCGGTTCGATCGCGATCACCAGCCCCGGCCGCAGCGTGAACCCCCGGCCCGCGCGGCCCTCGTTGGGCACGTGCGGGGCCTCGTGCATAGCCCGCCCGACGCCGTGGCCACCGTGACCGGCCAGTAGCCCGTACCCGCCCGCACGCCCGACGACCCCGATCGCATGCGCGACGTCGCCCATCCGGGCGCCCGATACCGCCGCGGCGATGCCGGCGGCCAGGGCCCGCTCCGTGGTCTCGATGAGTGCGACGTCGAGCGGATCGGCTTGGCCGACCACCGTGCTGAACGCCGCGTCGGCGCACCATCCGTCGAGGTGCACCGCGAGGTCGACGCTGAGCAGGTCGCCATCGCGCAGCCGTCCCCGGCCGGGGATCCCGTGCACCACGGCGTCGTTCACGCTGGCGCAGATCACAGCCGGGTACGGGGTCGGCGCGAAGCTCGGGTGGTACCCGAGGAAGCTCGGCCGGGCGCCGGTGCCGGCGATCAGGTCGGCGGCGAGCGCGTCCAACTGCCGAGGCGTGACGCCGGGAGCGGCGTGTTCACGCACGGCGGAAAGGACGTCGGCCACGATCTTTCCGGCGGCCTCGACAGCGTCCAGCTCCGCCGGCGTCTTCAACTCAATCATGCCGATAACTATACCGGTATTACTATCGGGGTCATGGTGCGCGTTCCCCTGACCCCGGCCGACCGCGAGCGCGGGGAGCGGCTCGGGCGGCTGCTGCGCGAGTCCAGGGCCGACCGCAGCCTGGCCGACGTCGCCGGCGCCGCCGGGATCTCGGCGGAGACCCTGCGCAAGATCGAGACCGGGCGGATTCCCACGCCCGCGTTCTTCACCGTGTCGGCGCTGGCAGGGGCGCTCGGCCTGTCGCTGGACACCCTCGTCACGGCCACGGCGCCACCACTCCCGGAAGACCGCGCGGCCGTCTGACGGCTCGCCGATACGAATCGCCCGGTGCCAGCGCACGGATCTCGGGTGTCAGTCAGCCCAGTGACCGCGCTCACATCCGGCAACTGCTCCGCCCCCCGTATGTGCCGAAGCACGGGCGATCACCTCCTCGAGGGTGAGCGCGCTCGCCGGGTGATGGCTCAGGCACATGGGTTCCTGCACCTTCTCGAACGCCAGGCCCTCGCTCGCGACGTAGAACTGGCCGGATCTGAGCTGGGAGATGTCGCTCACCTGACCGCCCTTGGCCGGCCTCCGAGGTCGTGGTCGTCGAGGGACATCGATCCGGATGGTGTCATCGAGTCCGAACCGTCCCGGCAGCGCGGTGACCTTGGCGTGGCAGGTCAGGCGACCTCGATCGCCACCTTCCCGCGCACGTGCCCGGCCTCGACCGTGGCGAGCGCGGCACCGGCCTCGTCGAGGGGACGGATCTCGGTGACGAGCGGGTCGAGCTCACCCTCGGCGACGAGTTGCGCGAGCGTGATGAGCACGGCTGTGCTGCGGTCGCGCTGGACACCGCTACCACCCAGCCGGGCCGCGAGCGGGCGGTCTGCGATCGTCACCAGCCGGGACCGGTCGGGCAGCACCTCGGCAACGGCTCGCAGGGCGTCGCCGCCGACGGTGTCGAACACGGCGTCGACGCCCTGGGGCGCGGCGGCCCGGATCCGCTCGGCCACGCCGTCCCCGTAGACCACCGGCGTGGCGCCGTAGGAGGCCACGAGGTCGTGCTTGCCCTGGCTCGCGGTGCCGACAACCACGAGTCCGCGGGCGCGGGCCAGCTGCAGCGTCGCCACTCCCACCCCGCCGCCGGCCCCGTTGACGAGCAACGTCGAGCCGGGCGCCAGGTCGAGCCCGGTCAGCGCGTCGTAAGCGGTGGCGGGTGCCACCGGGAGCGTCGCGGCGTCGGCAGGCGCCACCCGCTCCGGCCGGTGCGCGGCGAACGAGGCCGTCACCAGCGCGAACTCGGCCCATCCGCCCACCATGCCGGGGGTGCCCCCGAACACCTCGTCGCCGACGGCGAAGCCGTCGACGCCCGGCCCGGTCGCCACGACGCTGCCGGCCACCTCCCGGCCGAGCACCGCCGGCAGCGCCACATCGCCGTACCCGCCGTCCCGCAGCTTCCAGTCGCCCGGGTTCACTCCCGCGGCACGGACCCGAACGAGCAGCTCGCCCGGTCCCGGCTCGGGGACCGACAGGTCGAGCATCGCCTCGTTCTCGGGGCCGCCGAACGCGGTGACGCCGTAGGCCCTCATGCCCGCACCGACGCCCGCAGAGCGGCCAGCCGGGCGACGGCCTCTGTGAGCACCTCGTCGCGTTTGCAGAACGCGAAGCGCACCAGCGAGCGCCCGAGGTCGGGGTCGGCGCAGAACACCGACACCGGGACGGCGGCCACGCCGACCCGCTCCGGCAGGCTCCAGCAGAACTCGGCGCCGTCGGTGAACCCGAGCGCCGTGACGTCGGTGACGACGAAGTACGTGCCGGCCGTGTCGAACACGGTGAAGCCCGACTCGCGCAGCCCGTCCGACAGCAGATCGCGCTTGCGCTGCAGGTCGCCGGCGAGCTCCGTGTAGAAGGAGTCGGGCAGCGCGAGGGCCGCGGCGATCGCGGGCTGGAACGGAGCCCCGCTCACGTAGGTGAGGAACTGCTTCGCCGCGCGCACCGCCGACACGAGCTCGCCCGGCCCGTGCACCCAGCCCACCTTCCAGCCGGTGACCGAGAAGGTCTTGCCCGCCGACGAGATCGTCAGCGTGCGCTCGGCCATCCCCGGCAGCGTGGCCATCGGGATGTGCTCACGTCCGTCGTAGATCATGTGCTCGTACACCTCGTCGGTGACGATCACGGCACCGTGCTCGGCGGCCAGCTCGCCGATCAGCGTGAGCTGCTCGCGGTCGAACACCGCGCCCGTCGGATTGTGCGGGGTGTTGACCAGCACGATCCGAGTGCGTTCGGAGAACGCGGCGCGTAGCTCATCGGGGTCGAACCCGAACGACGGGGGCCGCAGCGCCACCGCTCGGAGCTGCGCTCCGGCCAGCGCGATGGTGGCCGCGTACGAGTCGTAGTAGGGCTGGAACGTCACCACCTCGTCGCCCGGCTCGCAGAGTGCGAGCACCGCGGAGGCGATCGCCTCGGTCGCCCCGGTGGTGACGAGCACCGTGTCGGGGTCGACATCGAGGCCGTAGAACCGGCGTTGATGCTCGGCCACCGCGGACCGGAGCTCCGGGACACCGATACCCGGCGGGTACTGGTTGACCCCGGCCTGGATGTTCGCTGCGGCGTCGCTGAGCAGCGAGGCCGGGCCGTCGGTGTCGGGGAAGCCCTGACCGAGGTTGATCGCCCCCGCCCGGAGGGCGAGGGCTGACATTTCGGCGAAGATCGTCGATGTATGAGGGCGCATCCGCTCGACCAGCATGATGAAACGTTAGCTGCCGGCCCTCCTACGCAGCGGTGAGCCAGCCGCGGCGGATCCGCGTCGAGCCGACCATCGTCCTCGGGCTGTACGAGGTCGAGCTCACCACCCGCGCATGTCGACGCCCCAGGTCTCCACGACCCGGTCCCCGTCCACCACGTGCATCTGCTCGTGCAGCACCACGGTCGGGTCGACGTGCGCCGGCAGCACCCGGACGCGGTCGCCGACCCGGACGGGTTCCTCGGGCGCGAACGACGTGTGCTCGTCGGAGCAGAACCACACCTGCGCGCCGGGGATCGCCGGGAGACCGTGGTCCATCCCGAGGGACTTGAGTCCGACATCGACGACGGCATGTGTCGGCGCTACGGAGACGATGGTGCCGAGCACCGACAACGCCTGCCCGAACGGCTGCCCGACAGCGCCGTAGGCCGTGTCCATGAGCGCGTACGAACCCGCCTGGATCTCGGTGGCCCAGGTGTTGTCGGCGTACGTTCCCGTGCCGCCTGCACTGATCAGCTCACCGCCGACTTCCGCGGCTGCGGCAACGAGCAGCGCCATGGCCTCCCCGGTCATCCGGGCACGGTCTGCCGGGTCGGCCACGAGCATGAGGTGGCCCTCGTAGCCCATGACACCGCGCACCTCCAGCCCGCCGCGCCGCGCCTCACCGGCCAGGTCACCTGCCCGCTCGGGCGGGCAGCCGCAGCGCGGCAGACCGACGTTCACGTCGATGAGCACCTCGCGCACACCGCCGGCCGCAGCCGCCGCGATCGTCTCCGGCGAGTCGACGGCGACCGTGATTCGCGCCCCGTCGCGCACGAGTGTCCCGAGCCTGCGCGCGTCAAGCACCTCGTTGGCGAGCAGGAGGTCCTCGCCGAGGCCAGCGGCGACCATCGCCTCGCACT
>DASRSC010000112.1:0-14978 GCA_035695525.1 Pseudonocardia sp.
GCGGTTCCCTCACCAAGACGAGCGGTCTACGAACGGGAAAAGCGTTGACAGAGCGTTACGGATGTGACAGATAGGTCACTCAATCGTTAGCGCTTCGGTATGTGTGTTGTCAACCGCTTGCGCGTTTCACGCGCTCCTCGAGCCGGTCACGGGTCAGCCCGAGCCGCTCCGGTGCGTGCAGCCGGAGCAGCACCTGGTCGACGTCGGCAGGCCGATGCTTGGCCGTCAGCCGGCTCACGACGACCATCGTGAGGAACGCGGCCGGCACCGTGGCCAGCGCCGGCCGGTAGAGCAGTACTCCGATCCAGCCCGGGCCGCCCAAGCCGGAGAGACTGACCGCCACCGCTCCGGCCGATGTGAGTCCGCCGACCAGCACACCGGCGATCGCGCCGACATCGGTCAGCCCCCGCCACCACACACCCAGCACGAGCAGCGGGCAGAACGTCGACGCGGCAACGGCGAACACCAGCGCGACGGCCTCGGAGAAGTCGAGGCGGGTGACCGCGACGGAGAGCCCGAGCGGCACCGCCCCGGCGACGACGGCGGACATCCGGAAGTCGCGTACCCTGCTGCTCCCCAGGATGTCCGTGGAGAGCACACCGGCGACGCTGACGACGAGGCCGGACGAGGTGGACAGGAACGCTGCCCAGGCACCCGCCGCAACCAGGCCGCCGAGCAGGGATCCGGCCCAGCCGCTGCCCAGCACGGCCCCGGGCAGGAGCAGTACCGCCGCGTCCGTGTCGCCGTTCACCAGGAGCTGGGGCGTGTAGAGCCGGGACAGCGCGCCGAGCAGCGTCACCACCAGGTAGAAGGCACCGAGCAGAGCCAGAACGACCACGGCGCTGCGGCGCGCCGCTCGGCCGTCGGGGTTCGTGTAGAAGCGCACGAGCACGTGCGGCAGGCCCATCGTGCCCAGGAACAACGCGAGGATCAGCGAGTACGTAGCCAGCAGCCCGTCGTCGCGGCCCTTCGGGAACGGGGCCAGCCAGCTCTCGTCCGTCGCTGGGGCGCCCGCCACCACCGGCACTGCCGATCCGCCGGGGAACTCGAGCACCGCACCCGCCTCGACCGTGTGCGTGCCGACCTCCCACCGGACGGGCGCGGCGGCGTGCGGCACCCCGTCGAGCTCACCACTCGCGATGAAGTTGACGGGGGTCACGACCTGCAGCACCACATCGGTACGGATGTCGACGGTCGTCCGGTCCGGGAACTGCGGAGGGGCCGGACGGTCGAAGGAGCGCTGGTCGCTGAGGAAGAAGATCAGGGCGATGATCGCCGGCAGCGCCAGCGCGGTGAGCTTGAGCCAGTACTGGAACGCCTGCACGAAGGTGATGGACCGCATGCCGCCCAGCACCACCGTGGCGACGACGACCACCGCGGCCGCGACGATACCGGTCCACGTCGGCAGCCCGGTGACCGTGGTGACGGTGAGACCCGCGCCCTGCAGCTGGGGCAACAGGTAGAGCCACCCGATGATGACCACGAAGATCGTGCAGATCTTGCGCAGCAGGGGCGAACGCAGCCGGGCCTCCGCGAAGTCGGGCACGGTGTAGGCCCCCGACCGCCGCAGCGGCGCCGCCACGAACAGCACCAGAGCCAGGTAGCCGGCGGTGAAGCCGACCGGGTACCAGAGCGCGTCGGCGCCGTCGCGCAGGATCAGCCCTGCGATGCCGAGGAAGGACGCAGCGGACAGGTACTCGCCCGAGATCGCGCCCGCATTCGCAGCGGGACCGACGGTGCGGGACGCCACGAGGAAGTCGGACGTGCTGCGGACCACCCGCACGCCGAGAGAACCGATCACAGCCGACGCCAGCGCCACGAGGCCCATCGCAAAGAGCGCGATCAGACCAGTCGTTGTCACGCATACCACTATGTCAACGCGGAGGCCGCACTACCACATCACCGGCGCGCCGCCCGCAGCGCGTCGGGGTGAACCAGGAGAGCCTCGCTACTTGCGGAGCGGGTCCTGCAACCCCGGCGGGCCCGGTGATCGCGCAGCTAGGCCTCGCGATCGAGCCGGTCGTGGGTGAGCCCGAGCCGCTCGGGAGCGTGCAGGCGCAGCAATGTCCCATCGACCCCCGGCGGGATCTCGGCCCGGGTGAGCTTGCTCACCACGACCATCGTGAGGAACGCGGCCGGCACCGTGATCGCAGCGGGTCGGTACAGCAGGACCCCGAGCCAACCCGACGGCAGCACCGCGAACATCGTGATGGCGACGGCGATCCCGGACAGCCCCCCGCCCACCAGTAGCCCGGCGATGGCGCCGGGCGCCGTCAGCCCGCGCCACCAGATCCCGAGCACGAGCAACGGGCAGAACGTCGACGCCGCCACCGCGAACACCAGTGGCACCGTCAGCGCGAAGTCCAGCCGGGTGACCGAGAGGGCGACGGGCAGCGGCACAATCGACGCCACCAGCGCGGCCAGCCGGAAGTCACGCAGCCGCCCCCGGAGCAGGTCGGTGAACAGCACCCCGGCCAGGCTGACGACGAGCCCTGACGAAGTGGCCAGGAACGCGGCGGCCGCCCCAGCCGCCACCAGACCCCCCAGCAGCCACCCGGTCCAGCCGTTGCCGAGAGCCGCCGTCGGGACGAGCAGGACCGCAGCGTCAGTCTGCCCGCTTACCAGCAACTCCGGGGTGTACAGCCGGGAGAGGGCTCCGACGAACGTCACCAGCATGTAGAAGAACCCGATCATCGCCAGCACGACGACGGTCGTGCGCCGGGCGGCCCGGCCGTCCGGGTTGGTGTAGAAGCGCACCAACACGTGGGGCATCCCCATCGTGCCGAGGAAGCCGGCGACGAGGATCGAGTAGATCTCCAGCAGCTGGTCGGGTGCGTCCCCGGACATCGGCTCTAGCCAGGCCCGGTCGGTGGTCGGGGCACCGACCACGGTCGGCACGGCCGAACCGGCGGCGAACGTCAGCGTCGTCTTGGCCGCCACCTCGTGTTGTCCCGGCTCCCACGTCACCCGGCCGTGCGCCGGCTGATCGTCGATCTCGCCCGCCGCCTCGAAGCGGACCGTCGCCGTGACCTCCAGCACGACGTCGGTGCGCACCTGCACCGTCGTGTCGTGGGGAAAGTTCGGCGGGGCGGGGCGGTCGAACGAGCGTGCGTCCGACATGAACAGGCCCAGCACGACGATGGCGGGCACGATCAGCGCGGTGAGCTTGAGCCAGTACTGGAATGCCTGCACGAAGGTGATCGAGCGCATGCCGCCGCCGATCACCGTCAGCACCACGAGCACGCTGGCCGCCGCGACACCGCTCCAGGAAGGGAGGGAGGTGAGCGTGGTGAGCGCGAGGCCGGCGCCCTGCAGCTGCGGCAGCAGGTACAACCAGCCGATCGCCAGCACGAACGTGGTGCACATCCGGCGCAGCGCCGGTGAGCCGAGCCGGGCCTCGGCGAAGTCCGGCACGGTGTACGCACCCGACCGGCGCAGCGGCGCCGCCACGAACAACACCAGAGCGAGGTAGCCGGCGACGAACGCGATCGGGTACCAGAGCGCGTCGGCGCCCTCCCGGAGGATCAGGCCCGCGATGCCGAGGAAAGACGCCGCCGAGAGGTACTCCCCGGAGATGGCGCTGGCGTTGGCCACGCTGCCGACAGTGCGCGACGCGACGAGGAAGTCAGACGTGCTCCGTGCGATCCGGACGCCGATCGACCCGATCACGGCGGACACGATGCCGACGAGCGCGATCGCGACCAGCGCGACGAGCGCGGGAGTACTCACCGTTCGAGCTCAGTCCTGCACGTGGTCGGCGAAGTTCTGCTCCACCCGCTCGGCGGTGCGCGCGTGCCAGAGGCCAAGCCCGAACAGGAACGGGTAGACCAGTACCCCGAGCAGCAACCACGGCAGACGCAGCCCGAGCACCTCCATCCGCCCGAGTTCGGGGAACATCGCGAACAGCAGCGGCAGCACCCCGAGGGTGAGCCCGGCGCCCACGGCGAAGCGCAGCGCCACGGCCAGCTGCGAACCGATGAGGTTCCTGCGCAACAGCTCGCCGACGCCCGTGCCCTCCTGGATGTCGACCACGGTGCGCACCGGCCGGGCCACGCCCTTGCGCTCGGCGAGCACGACCCGCACCCGCCTGCTCTCGACGTCGTCCTGGCTCTCCGGACCGCCGTGCGGCTCGTCGACGCCGCGCTGCTCCGGTACGGCGAGCGAGGATCCGCGTTCGCGCGAGCCGGGGGCCGGGGTGCGTGCGGTGAACAGGGGGTCACCCGAGAGCGCCGGAACGGAGACTGATCCGATGGGGGGGACCGTCCCGACGAGCGCGGTGGGAACGGCGCCGCGGAGGGGGTAGGCGGGCGGGGCGGTGACGGGCAGTACGGGCGCCGGGGGCACGGGATACTCGGGGGCCGCGTCGGCACGGAGGTCGGGCGCCGGGGGCACGGGATGCTCGAGGGCCGCCTCGGCACGGAGGTCGGGCGCCGGGGGGGCAGGCGGGGTGTCCGGAGGGTCGGCGTCGACGCTCGGTGGCGCGGTGCCGGCGGTGTCCGGACGGGCGGGTCTCGACCAGGCTGCCGGTGCGATCGGCAAGAACGGCCCCTCCGCGCCGGTGCGTTCGCGCCGGAGCAGTCCCGTGGGCCGGAGCCCGACGGGCCCGCCGACGGGTCCGGGCCGGGGCGCGCCGGGACCTGGCGTGGCGACGGAGTGCCGTGGCACGTACCCCAGCGAGGTGGACGAGTCGACGCTCTCGCGTCGGGCGTGCCGCCCTCCCGTGCCCGAGTGGCCGGCCGCGATTCGGCGCTGGATCTCGTCGCGCAGCCACCCGGAGCCGGTGTCCATGCCGTCGTCCGCGTCGTCGTTGTCGCAGTGCTCCGCGGACGTCTCGGCGTGGTGAGGCGGCTTGTCGCCCTGTGCGACGCCATGACCGCTGGGCGCCGGACCGTCCCCCGGCTCGGGCGTCACCAACGGCGGGACGCCGTCGGTGAACGTGGTCACCGCTGGCTCCACGCCTGCTTCGTCGCGCGGACCAGCCGGTCCTTCAGCTCGCGCGTGTGCCGACGGCTCACCGGCAGCTCGGCGCAGTCGGGCCCGTTCCCGACTCGGACGACATACCCGGAGCCGGACAGCCGCAGCTCGGTGACGAGCGGGAGCGACACCAGGAACGAGCGGTGGATGCGCACGAAGCCCGCGTCGCGCCAGCGGTCCTCGAGCACCGACAGCGGGATCCGGACGAGGTGGCTGCCTTCGTGGGTGTGCAGGCGGGCGTAGTCGCCCTGCGCCTCGACGTAGCGCACGGCCGAGCGCGGAACGAGCTTGGTGGTGCCGGCGAGCTCGACCGGGATCACCTCGTCCTCGCCACCCTCCTCGCGCACCGGCTCGGGGGCCCCGGTGGTGCGGTTGGCGAGGATGCGGTCGATCGAGGCGGCGAGTCGCTCGGCGCGCAGCGGCTTGAGCAGGTAGTCCACCGCGCCCACCTCGTAGGCGTCGACGGCGCGGTCGTCGTGGGCGGTGACGAAGACGACCGACGGGGGGACGGCCATCGACGAGAACACACGCGCCAGCTCCAGGCCGTCGAGCCCGGGCATGCGGATGTCGAGGAAGACGACCTCGACATCCGTGCGCTCCGCCACGCGAGTGCCGGTCATCGGGTTGGCGAGACCACGACTCACCTGGCCCGCTGTCGCGGCCTCGCGCACGCCTTGGCGGCTGTTGAGGATGCGCAGGGCGTCGGTGGCATCGGAGGCCTTGAGCACGATCCCGACGCGGGAGTCTTCACCCAACAGGTAGGCGAGTTCTTCGAGGGCGGGCTCCTCGTCGTCCACCGCGAGAACGACCAGGCCGCCGGAGCTGTCGTTGCTGTCCACGATCTCCTCATCCTGCGTGTCCGGGACTCGCGCCGGGTCCGGGACGACCACGCCCCGGCTCCGCCGACCATGGTGACGGCGAATCCGTGTGAGTGCCAGGGGCCAGCACCAATCGGGATCGACCGGTCACACCGCGCTACAGACCGTACCGTGCCCATGTGGCGCGTATCTCGGCCGCCTGTGTGATTCCTAGCAGGTGATCGGCACCGAGCGTGGCTCCTGCCGCTGCGGGTACGGCGCCAAGGCCCAGCCGGGCCAACAGCGGACGTCGTCCCTCCACCGGCACCAGCTCAGCCTCGGGGAAGCGCTTGCCGAGCACTCCCCGAGCAGTACCCAGGCCGTCGACGAGTCCGATCTCGACCGCCCGCGCCCCTGTCCACACCTCGCCGGTGAACGGCTCGGCTGCCGTCTTGAGGCGGTCGCCGCGCCGCTCCAGTACCCATTGCTTGAACATCTCGTGCAGTTCGTGCTGCAGGTCGCGAAGCCAGTCGACGTCCTCCTGCTTCTCAGGGAGGAACGGGTCGAGCCGAGCTTTGGAGGTGCCTGCTGTGTAGAGCCTGCGCTGCACCCCGAACCGCTCGATCAGCCCGTGCAGTCCGAAGCCCTGGCTGACCACCCCGATCGATCCGACGATCGACGTGGCGTGGGCGTAGATCTCGTCGGCGGCACACGCCAGCCAGTACCCACCGGATGCCGCGACGTCCTCACAGAAGGCGAGCACCGGCACGCCCTTCTCCTCGGCGAGGCCGCGCACCCGGTCCGCCACGAGGGCCGACTGCGTCGGCGAGCCGCCCGGCGAGTTGACCAGCAGCGCAACGGCGGCCAGCCCGTCCGGTGCGAACGCCCGCTCGAGGGTCTTCTCGACCGCGTTGGCATTGATCACCGAGCGAGGGACCGGACCCGTGGTCGGCGTGATCACGCCGTGCAGCCGGACCATCGACACCACGGGCCGGTCGGTCCGGTCTCCGAGGCGCCCAGGAAGCCTGGAGGTCAGCCGGTCGGGGAGGCGGAGAGCGTCCATACCGTCACCGTACGCGGGTGAGCCATGACTCGCTGACAAGATCGAAGCCTGGTGGGCTGCGGGAACGCAGTCAGACCCGGATACCCGCGCGGAACTTCGGCACCCTGAGGGTGATCTTCATACCGGCGCCGGGAGCGGTGTCCACCACTAGGCCGAAATCGTCGCCGAACGTGGAGCGCATCCGGTCGTCGACGTTGCCGAGGCCGACGTGCGCGCCGGACTGGTGTGCGTCGTCGAGGTCGTCGGTGAGCCGGGCGGGGTCCATGCCGATCCCGTCGTCCTCCACGATGATCACGCATTCGGCGCCTGCGTTCTCCGCCGTGATCGTGATGGTGCCGCCGTTGGGCTTGCTGGCCAGCCCGTGCCGCACGGCGTTCTCCACCAGCGGCTGCAGGGCGAGGAACGGCAGCACCACCGAGAGCACCTCGGGCGCGATCTGGAGCTTGATGTTCAGCCGGTTGCCGAAGCGGGCCTTCTCCAGCCGGATGTAGCGCTCGATGTTGGTGAGCTCATCCGACAGCGTCGTGTACTCCCCAGCGGTGCGGAACGAGTACCGGGTGAAGTCGGCGAACTCGATGAGCAGCTCGCGGGCGCGCACCGGATCGGTGCGGATGAAGGACGCGATCGTGGTGAGCGCGTTGTAGACGAAGTGCGGCGAGATCTGCGCTCGCAGCGCGCGTACCTCGGCGCGGTTGAGCCGGGCACGCGACTCGTCGAGCTCGGCGAGCTCCAGCTGGCTCGACACGTAGCGCGCGACCTCGGCCGTGGCCCGCAGCAGCACCGGACCCGCGGTGGAGGTGGTCAGCGCAGCAAGCGTGCCGACGATCGCGCCGTCGGTCTCCAGCGGCACGACAACGATGCCCCGCACGACGCAGTCGGGGTGGTCGCAGATGATCGCCGTGTGCGACAGCACCTGCTGGCGCCCGGTGGAGATCACCTGGTCGGCGAGTGCCCGCACGTCGGGTTCGTGCTGGTCGGCGTCGCCGTCCCAGGCGAGCGTCTCGCCGCGGTTGTCGGTCATCGTCAAGGCACAGGTGTCGAGCAGCTGGCGCAGGTAGGGCAGCGCGAACGCGGCCGAGCTGTGCGAGAGGCCCTCGCGCAGCGACGGGGCGGCCAGCGCGACGGTGTGCAGGGTGGCGAAGGTGGCCCGTTCCAGCGGCGTGGCGAACGTGTTGCGCCGGTTGCGCAGGATGAGGACCACGACCAGCACGATCATGAAGACGATGACAGCGCCGGCGATGAGCAGCGCCGTGGAGCTGCCGAGCAGCTCAGCCACGTTCCACCTACCTCACCAGCCGGGACAGCCGCCGGTCGGCGAGGGGCTTGCCACCGGTCTGGCAGCGGGGACAGTACTGGAACGACTTGCTGGCGAAAGACACTTCCCGCACGGTGTCTCCGCACACCGGGCACGGCATCCCCGTGCGGGCGTGAACGCGCAGCCCAGAGCGCTTCTCGCCCTTGAGCTGCGCCGCGCCCTGCCCGACCGAGCGCTCGACCGCATCCGCCAGCACGGAGCACATTGCCGCGTACAGCTCGTCGATCTGCTCAGGCTTCAGCCGCCCGGACGCGGCGTAGGGCGAGAGCTTCGCGGTGTGCAGGATCTCGTCGCTGTAGGCGTTCCCGATGCCCGCGATCGTCTGCTGCTCGACGAGCAGTGTCTTGAGCCGCTCGCTGCGCCCGGCGAGCACCGCGGCGAACTCGTCGCGGGAGAGCGTGAGTGCGTCCGGACCGAGCCGCGCGATACCGGGCACCTCCTGCGGGTCGTGCACGAGGTACACCGACAGCCGCTTCTGCGTGCCGGCCTCCGTGAGGTCGAACCCCGGCCCACCAACGGCATCGAGGTGCACGCGGAGCTCCAGCGGTCCGCGACCTGGTTTGGGTGGGGTGGCCGAGGCCGAATCGTGCCAGCGGAGCCAGCCGGCCCGGGACAGGTGCGTGACCAGATGGAGCGGGTCGTCGGGGCGGTCCATGAACTCGACGGCGAGGAACTTCCCATAGCGGGCCGCACCCGTGACGACGCGCCCCGGCAGCACGGACACCGGCGGGTCGAACGTCTTGACGGCGCTCATGCTCGCCACGTCCACGCGAGCGACCGGGCGGTAGAGCGCGTGCTCGCGCAGATGGTGGGCAAGTGCCTCGACCTCGGGCAGCTCGGGCATCGGGTACTCCGGACGCCTAGTTCACCGGCTGCAGTGGGCTGTCAGCGTGCCCCGGCGTGCCTTGTGTGCGAAGCCGGCGAACCACGATCCGAAGCTCCTCCTTCGACTTTGCCCCACCTCGCACCAGGCCCGTCCACTGCTCGGCCGGCAGGTCGTAGTTGCCGGCCGTCTCGGCGACGACGGTCCACGGCCTGCGCAGGTACCAGCGCACGGGGAAGAACAGCACCACCACGGCGCCGAGCAGCCACAGGAACCACGGGATGTGCACGTCCGCGGGTGCCCATACGATGACGATCAGCCAGAAGAAGAACAGGGCCGACAGGATGAGCACCGCCGCGCCGCGCCCGCCGTCGACGTCGTGCTCGAAGTCGTCCCCCGTGGCCGGAAGCGACCACTCGATGTTGCGACGGACCAACCACATGCGCCCGTCGACACCAGCCACCGTCTTACTCCCCATGATCCCCGCCGTCGTGAGTCGGGCCCGTGCACCGTCCACTTTCCCACAACTTCGAGCCGAGGTGGGTGGATCAGCAGGCGGGCAGGACGGCGCTCCGGACCGGGGCGCCGGGATCTAGCAGATAGGTGACCACCAGCTCGGCGGGCACCGCGCCGTCGTTGCGCGCGAGGTGCCGCTGGCCGTCGGCGAAGAACACGGCGTCGCCCCTCGAGTACCGGGTGGGGGCGCAGTCGTCCTCCCGGAGCACCGTGACCTGACCGGATTGCACGATCGACAGCTCGGTGCCCGGATGCCGGTGCCATTCCGTGCTTTCACCGGGCTGGAGGACGACGGTGCGGACGGAGTACGAGGCCGGGCCCGTGGTGCGCATGGTCACCCGCTCCTCGACACGTCCGGTGGCCACCAGGACGGGGCCGGCGGGCGGGGCCGGGGCAGGAGCAGGCGGCGGTGGGGGGAGCGGTGTCGGAACGGGCTCGGGCGCCGAGCCCAGCTGGCCCGGTTGCGCGCAGCCGGTCAGCAGGAGGGCGGCCAGCCCCATTGCGGCCGCGAGACGGGGGCCTGTTCTGCTCACGGCGCGGAGGGTAGCGATCGTGTCGTGAAATGCCGCAGCGCTACCAGCGCAGGGGGAGGCTGGTGATCCCGTTGATGAAGTTGGACACCAGCCGCCGCGGCTCGCCGTCGAGCTCGACGGGTGACAGCCGCAGGAACTCGGTGAAGAACACGCGCATCTGCAGCCGGGCGAAGGTGGCGCCGAGACACAGGTGCGGGCCCTGGCCGAACGCGAGGTGCTCGTTCGGGTCGCGCTCGATGTCGAAGCGGTACGGGTCGGGGAAGTGGCGCTCGTCGTGGTTGGCCGATATGTGGTAGACGACCACCTTGTCGCCCGCCGCTATGCGCCGTCCCCCGAGCTCTCGCTCGCGCGTGGCGGTGCGCCGGAACGTCAGCACCGGCGGGTGCACCCGCAACATCTCCTCGATCGCCGACGGCAACAGCGCGGGGTCGGCCCGCAGCCTGCGATAGGCGTCGGGGTTCTGCACGAGTGCGAGTACGCCACCCGGCAGGGCGCTGCGCACCGTGTCGTTCCCGGCGACCACCAGGAGGAAGAAGAACATCTTCAGCTCCGCGTCGGTGAGCCGCTCACCGTCGACCTCGGCCTCCACCAGCGCCGTCATCACATCGTCGGCCGGTTCCCGGCGCTTGTGGTCGGCCAGGGCCTCCGCATAGCCGAACATGTCGCCGAGCATCGCCGGGGAACGCGGGTTGACCGGCCGTCCCTCGGCGTCCGTGACGATCTGCCCGTGCTCGGGATCCTGGTACCCGATCACGCGGTTGGTCCACTCCAGGAGCAGCTCCCGGTCGGCCGCGGGCACGCCGAGCAGGTCGGCGAGGTTCTGCAGCGGGAGGTCGTCGGTGACGTCGCGGGGCAGGTCGCACCGGCGCTCGCCGGCCACCCCGGCCAGCAGTGCCCCGGCCCGCTCCTGGATCACCTGGGTGAACCGTTCGAGCCTGCGCCGAGTGAAGGCACCGGTGACGAGCCGGCGCAGGCGCACCTGCTCCGGCGGGTCCATGTTGAGGATCATCCGGCGGATGAACGGCAGATCCGCAGGGTCGGGGTCACGGATCTGGGTGGCGCCGAGTGACGAGGAGAAGTCCGCAGGCGAGCGCAGGACGTGCCGGACGTCGTCGTAGCGGGTGACGGCCCAGAACCCCGGTCCCGCAGGCCAGATGCCCACCTCGGGCTCGTCCTGCCAGCTCACGGGATCCGTGTCGCGCAACAGCCGGAGATCGTCCTGCGGCACCCCCCGCGCGAAGGTGCGCGGGTCGAACACGTCGAGCATCTTGTGTGGATACCGCGCCCCATCTCGTGATCGAGGCCGTGGTGGGCGGAATCACGCCATCTGGGGTCATATCGAGTTGCCGATCGCCCTCCACCCGACCATGCTTGGCCCAAGCAAGTTGTTGCTTGCTACAACCAACGTTGGTAAAGACAGAGTAATGGGATAGGCGAGGGGGAAGCGCGGTGGGCGAGGATGATCTCGTGGTCGCCGACCGCATCGCGCAGGAGCTCGGACAGCTGACCCGGATGGTCACCTCCCTGCGCCGCCACCGGGGTGACATCGCCGTCGCCCACGTCCTCGTCCAACTGGCGGAGCAGGGACCACTGCGGGTGAGCGCCATCGCCGACGCCGTGGGCAGCGACCCCTCGACGGTGAGCCGCAAGGCCACCGAGCTCGTTGCCGCCGGCCTCGTCGAGCGCCGCCCGGATCCCGGCGACGGAAGAGCACACCTACTCGCCGTCACCGAGGCGGGCGCACGGTGCTGCGAGGACGGGCGACGCAAGCGCATCGAGCTCGTCTCCGCGGTGCTGTCCGGCTGGTCGGACGAGTCCCGGCAGCGCCTGGCCGAGCTGCTCGGCCGCTTCGCCGACGACGTACAGGAATTGGACCGGCGGGTCTCCCGCCGGTCAGGAGGAGAGAACTGATGTCCACCCAAGTCGCCGTCGAGCCCATCACCAGGGCCGAACCGCCACCGTCGGGTGAGCTGACCCACCGCCAGGTGCTGACCATCCTGGTGGGCCTCGCCCTCGGGATGTTCCTGGCCGCACTCGACCAGACGGTAGTCTCGACAGCGATCCGCACCATCGCCGACGACCTGGGCGGGCTCAGCCTCCAGGCGTGGGCCACCACCGCGTTCCTCATCACGGGGACGATCACCACCCCGCTCTACGGCAAGCTGTCGGACATCTACGGCCGCAAGCCGCTGTTCCTGACCGCCATCTCGATCTTCATCGCCGGCTCGGTGATGTGCACCTTCGCCCAGTCGATGTACGAACTCGCGGCGTTCCGTGCAGTGCAGGGCCTCGGCGCGGGCGGACTGTTCTCGCTGGCGCTGACAATCCTCGGCGACATCGTGCCGCCGCGCCAACGCGCCCGCTACCAGGGCTACATCCTCGCGGTCTTCGGCACCTCGAGCGTGCTCGGGCCGGTGATCGGCGGAGTGCTGTCGGGCCAGGCCACCATCGCGGGCATCGCAGGCTGGCGCTGGATCTTCCTGGTGAACGTGCCGATCGGCGCCATCGCGCTGATCGTCGTCGCGCGGGTTCTCACCATGCCGCACATCCCGCGACCACACCGGATCGACTGGCCGGGCGCCCTCATGCTCGCAGTCTTCCTCGTGCCGCTGCTCGTCGTGGCAGAGCAGGGCCAGGAGTGGGGCTGGGGCTCCACGAGCTCGATCGTCTGCTACGTGATCGGCGTCGTCGGGCTCATCCTGTTCCTGATCGCCGAACGGTCCTACGGCGATGATGCAATGCTGCCGCTGCGACTGTTCCGCACCAGTGTCTTCGCACTGTCGGCGGGTGCCGGCATCCTGATCGGCGCGGGAATGTTCGGCGGCATCTCGTTGCTGCCGCAGTTCCTGCAGATCGTGCACGGTGCCTCTCCGACGGAGGCGGGCTTCCTCACACTGCCGCTCGTGGCGGGGATCATGGTCTCGTCCATCGTCTCCGGACAGATCACCTCGCGCACCGGTCGCTACAAGATCTTCCCGATCATCGGCACCGCCCTGATGGTCGGCGCGATGCTGCTCATGTACTTCCGCGTCGCCGTAGACATCCCGCTGTGGGAGCTCGACCTCTACATGGCGATGTTCGGTCTGGGGCTGGGTCTCTCGAACCAGACCCTCGTGCTCGCCGTGCAGAACGCGGTGCCGGCGCGGGACATGGGCGTGGCCACGGCGTCCACCACGTTCTTCCGGCAGTTGGGCGGCACCGTCGGAGTCGCGGCCTTCCTGTCGATCGTGTTCAACACGGTCACCGGCAACATCTCCGACGAGTTCAGCAAGGCTGCCACGACGCCGGAGTTCCAGGCAGCGCTGGCAGACCCGGCCGTGCGCGCCAACCCGGCCAACCAGCCCGTGCTGGCCGCACTCACCGGTGGCGGGAACAGTGGCGCGTCCAGCGTCCTGACCAACTCCTCGTTCCTGCAGACCATCGACGCGCGGCTGGCCCGGCCGTTCCTCGCCGGCTTCGCCGACTCGATGACCATGACGTTCCTCATCGTCGCGTGCGTGCTGGCCGTCGCCTTCGTGATCGTGCTGTTCGTCAAGGAGCTCCCGCTGCGCACGATGTCCGGTGCGCAGGCCAGGGCGATGGAGGATGCTGCGATGGCAGAGGCCGGACCGGCGGGATCGACCCTTTTCGCGGAGGCGGCCGTGGCCGGGGCCGCGAGCTCCGCCACCCCGAACGGGGTCGGCGGGCCCGGCCCCAACGGGGCGGGGCGCCACGCGCTGTTGACACACGAGGCACTGCCGGCCGCTGTCGGCAGCAACGGTTATGGCAACGGCCACGCGGTGGGCAATGGAAAGCCTGCTCCGAGACCTTCTCCGACACCGCGCCACGACCCGGGAGCGGTCACGTACCCGGCCACGTACCCGGCCACGATGCTTCCGGAAGGGGCGCATGCCGACTACAACGGCCCCGCGGTGTACGGCACGGTCACCCGGAGTGACGGCGTCCCGTTGGCGCAGGTCGTCATCACCGTCGCCGACCCCGCAGGCCGGCAGGAGGCGCGCACGGCCGCAGGGCCGGACGGGTACTACCGCGTCGACCTCCGCAACGGCGGCACCTATCTAGTGGTCGCGGCGGGTGGCACGTATCAGCCGCATGCCGCGATGGTCGCCGTCGGCGACGCACCGGCCCGCCACGACGTCATGCTGAGCGGCACGAGCTCGGTGATCGGCACAGTGCTCACGCCCGACGCGGCCGCGGGCAGCCGCACGGTGGGTGGAGCAGCGGTCACCCTGATCGACATGCGCGGTGACGTCGCCGCGTCGCGAGTGACCGACGCCGACGGCCGCTACCAGCTGGTAGGAGTGCCCGACGGCAGCTACACGTTGACGGCCGCGAGCCCTGGCTACCAGCCCATCGCAGTGAGCGTGCGGCTCGACGTCGGAGCGACGGTCGAGTGCGACCTCGAGCTCCCGCAGCGCTCACAGCTGCTCGGCATGGTCACTGCGGTGAGCAACGGCCGGGGCGTGCCCGAGGCCATGGCGACGCTGGTCGACGCAACCGGCACCGTCGTCGGCTCGACGGTCACCCGCCCCGACGGCTCGTTCGTGTTCGACGACCTCGCCGAGGGCACGTACACGCTCACCGCCAGCGGGTACGCACCGGTGGCGCAGCTGGTGCACGTCACGGCGGGAGCGCAGGCCTCCACCGTGGTGGAGCTCGGCACGCCTGCCCCGGCCGAAGCACCGAGTACGGCACCCCCCGCAGAGCAGCAGTTCGACGTGTTCGAGCCGTTCGACGCAGGGGGTGTGCGATGAGCGAGCCTGCGAGCGAATCAACGGCACAGCGCCTCCGCGAAGCGCCGACCGAGCGCAGCGAGGGAGTGCAATGAGCCAGGTGAGCGGTCAGCTGACGACGCAGGACGGTTGGCCGGTGGCGGGCGGGACCCTCACGGCCGTGGACGCGGGTGGCGTGCAACGTGCCCGTGCGGCCAGCGGCACGGACGGTCGCTTCGTCCTCG
>DASRSC010000113.1:0-8287 GCA_035695525.1 Pseudonocardia sp.
CTCCCCCAGCGCGTACCCGGCGCGCAGCCCCGCCAGCGCCCAGGTCTTGGTGAGGCTGCGGAACACGAGCAGGCCGGGCACGCCGGCGGCACCGGCGAGAGACTCCGGCTCCCCCGGTAAGGCGTCGGCGAACGCCTCGTCGACCAGCAGCACCCGGCCGGGTGCCGCCCGCGCGCGGACGTCGGCCGCGGGGTGCAGCACGGCCGTCGGGTTGGTGGGGTTGCCGACGACCACGAGATCGGCTTCCGCCGGAATGGCGCCGGGATGCAGCCGGTGACCGTCGGACTCACTGGTCAGAACCCGCACCACCGGTATGCCTGCCGACCGGAGCACGGCTTCGGGCTCGGTGAAACCTGGGTGCAGCACGACGGCGAGCCGCGGGCGCAGCGCCGGCAGCAGCGCGAACCCCTCCGCGCTGCCGGCGAGTACCAACACTTCCTCGGGTCGGCGCCTGTGCCGGGCGGCGACGGCGTCCCGAGCGCGGGCGTCGTGCGTGGCAGCCGGATAGCGGCCCAGCCCGTCCAGCGTCGCGGCGAGCCGCTCGCGCAACCACACCGGCGGCCCGTCACCCTGGACGTTCACCGCGAAGTCGAGCAGGCCGGCTTCGGCCTCCACGTCGCCGTGGTGACGCAGGGCCGCCAGACCGTCTGCGTCCGTGTCGTCCGGCGCATGATCCATCACAGCAGCCTACGGTGGACGCCGTGCAGGTCGTCTTCGTCCGTACCGGCAACTCAGCGACCGTCACCGTCGTTCACTCCTCGTCGCGGAGCTGAGCCGTGAGGAGGGTGAAGTCGACGCGGGTCTCGAAGTGCTGCTGGTAGCGGGCCACGACGTTCTCGACCGAGTCCTCTTCGATACGCGCGATGGCTTGCAAGCCCGAGGCGGCGGCCTGGGCGAGGAACAGCGCGGTGATCTCGACTGCGCGGGGACCGTGCTTGTCCGCCAGTTCTCGGATGACTGCGACGACGTTGTTACCGGCGCCTTGAGCTGCGTCCTCGCGCTCTTCAACGATGAGTCGGATTGCGCCCATGGCGGCGTTGACGGCGGCGTTGATACCGGGGTCTCTCACCCGCTCAGGGTCGCAGCTCGGGGTCCCTGACGAGAGGACTCGGACGTCTTGTCGCCCCGGCAGCGGCCGGTCACGCCAACCCGAGCAGCCCGGCTTCGGCCTCGACATCGCCGTGGTGACGCAGGGCCACCAGAGTGTCTGCCTCCGTGTCGTCCGGCGCATGATCCATCCCGGCCGCCTACGGTGGACGCGTGCACGTCGTCTTCGTCTGTACCGGCAACATCTGCCGCTCCCCCATCGCCGAGAAGGTGTTCGTCCAGGAGCTGGAGCGCGCTGGGCTGGCCGACGCGGTGCACGTCAGCAGCGCGGGCACCGGCGGCTGGCACATCGGCTCACCCGCGGACGAGCGGGCCGCGGCGCTGCTGCGCGCCGAGGGCTACCCCGACGCCCACACGGCGCGGCAGGTCGACGCCGAGCAGCTGTCAGCCGATCTGCTCGTCGCCCTCGACAACTCGCACCGCCGTGCGTTGCAGTCGATGGTCCCCGATCCCGAACGGGTGCGGCTGTTGCGCTCCTTCGACCCCGCTGCCCCACCGCGTGCCGAGGTGCCCGACCCGTACTACGGCACCGCCGACGGGTTCGCCGAGGTGCTCGCGATGATCCGGGCGGCGATGCCAGGACTCGTGGACTGGGTGCGCAGCAGGCGATGACGGTCCTCGGCGTGGCGGTCCGTGCCACCACGCCGCTCGGCGGCGGCGCCGTCCGAGTGGATCTCGCCGACGGGCGCACCGTCGTCGTCAAAGGCGCTGAGGCAACGGCCGTGGCCGCCGAGGCCGCCGGCCTGCGTTGGCTGGGGGTGCCCGGCGGCCCGCCGGTGCCAACAGTGCTGGACGTCGACCAGGAGCGGCTGGTCACGGAGTTCGTCCCGCCCGGTGCACCCGACGCCGCGGCCGCGGCGGCCCTGGGCAGCCGGTTGGCGCGGATGCACGCCGCAGGCGCAGGGGCGTTCGGTGCCGCTCCGCCGGACGGACCGGCGGCCGCCTGGATCGGGCGGGCCCCGATGCGGAACGAGCCCTCCCCGAGCTGGCCCGAGTGGTATGCCGCCGACCGCGTGCTGCCCTACCTACGCGCCGCGTCCGACGCCGGGGATCTGACCGGCCGGGAGGCCGCCATCGTCGAGGTCGTGTGCGACCGGCTCCGCGCGCTGGCCGGACCGGCCGAGCCACCGGCCCGGCTGCACGGGGACCTGTGGTCGGGCAACGTCCTGTGGTCCCGCGGCGGCGCATGGTTGATCGACCCGGCCGCGCACGGCGGGCACCGTGAGACCGACCTCGCGATGCTCGCGCTGTTCGGGTGTCCGCACCTCGACGCCGTGCTGGACGCGTACGACGAGACGGCACCGCTTGCCGACGGATGGCGCGAGCGCGTGCCCCTGCACCAGCTCTTCCCGCTGCTGGTGCACGTCGTGCTGTTTGGGCGGGGCTACGCCCGGCAGGCCGTGGCGGCGGCGCGGGCGGCGCTGCGGGACGGCTGATGCGGCACGACTCGCGGGCGGAAAACGGGCTACTCGCGGGCTGGGAATGGGCGACTCGCGGGGTGGGTCAGCGCCAGTCGTCGAGGAGGTAGATGTCCTCGCGGTCGTAGCCGGGCTCGTTCGGGCGGTGCATCGTGACGCCCGCGGTGTCCACGCGGAAGCCGGCGGCCAGGAGGCGGCGGTACGCGCCGTGGCGGGCGGTGTTCACGCCGAGGGTGAGCCGTCGGGCACCTGCCCCCGCGGCAAAGCCCTGGCAGGCGTCGAGCAGTGCCCCGAACGCGTCGGCCACGTGCGGGCCGGGCCGCACGGCCGCGAACTTCACGTAGGCGATCCCGCTGCCCGCCTCCGTGCCGGGCCCCGTGTGGCAGATCGCGAACCCGCGGGGAGTGCGTTCCTCACCGATGAGCACGACCTCACCGAGGCGCTGGTCGAGCACCGCGGCGATCTCGCCGCGTACGTCGAGGCCCGGCAGGATCGCGCCGGTCACGGCGTCGCAGGCGTCCACCAACGCCCGCCGGGCAGCAGGGGCCGCGGCGGACAGCCGCCACCCCAGCACGGGCTCCCCGCCGGTCACCGGCCGCGACATGATCACGGTGAGGAACCGGGGCCAGAGATCGAACTTCTGGTAGAGCCAGTGGTGCTTGGGGCTCTGGGCGAAGGTGAACAGTCCCTGGTGCGTCACCCCCCGGCCGCCGAGGATGTCCATGGCCGCATCGACAAGGCGCCCGCCGACCCCTGCACCCCACCGATCCGGCGTCACCGACAGCGGCCCGAGGTACCCGACGCTGCCCCACAGCGTCACCAGGACGGAGCCGACGATCTCACCGTCGACGAACGCGGCGAGCGCGGCGGTGTGCGGCGCGCGGAAGCGCGTGCGGAACAGATCCGTGTCGTCATACATGTCGACGCCGAGGAAGGCGCCGAACGCGTCGCGGAAGATGTGGTCTGCCGCGTCCACATCGGCCTCGGCGAGCGGCCGAACCTCAATCGTCACGGCGGCAGGATGCCGCGTCGCTACTCCTACCGGGCCACCGGGTTCCCCCGAAGGCGCAGGACTGCGTCAGCCTCGCTCCACGCTCAGTACCGGCCGCCTCGGCCACCCTCGCCGGTGCGGTGTTGCTGCGCGCGTCCAGACAGCGGCGTCAGGAGTGCGCCACCAGCTCGGCCAGCGACTCGCTCATGGCACCGGCGAGCACGTCGACGTCGGGCAGCGCGTCGCGGTCGGCGGTGAGGCCGTAGTGCACGCCGCCGTCGTAGGAGGTGACGCCGATGGCGACGGCCTGCCCGCCGGCGAGCGGCACCACCGGGTACATGTCGCGCATCCGGGCGCCCATCGCGTACAGCGGGCGCGGCGGACCGGGCACGTTGGTGACCAGCACGTTGTAGAGGCGGCTGGAGAACTGGCTGGCCAGCCGTGCACCGAGGCTATGGACGATCGGCGGGGCGAGCCCGACGAGCCCGACCAGCGCGGCCGCCCCGACCGCCTGACCGCCGCGCTTGTGGATCTCCATCGCGTCGCGCACGGCCGCGAGCCGCACCAGCGGGTCCGCCTCGGCGACAGGGAGGTGAACGAGGTACGCGGAGATGCTGTTGCCGGAGCCCTCTGCGCGCGTCCTGGCCCGGACGCTCACCGGCACCATCGCCCGCACGGCGGTGTCGGCGGTGAGCGGCTCACCGCGGCTGATCAGCCAGCGGCGGAGCCCGCCGGCGACGACCGCGAGCACCACGTCGTTGACGGTGCCGCCGTGCGCCTTTCGGACCGCCCGGTGGTCGGCCAGCGAGGTGCGCTCCATGCCGTAGCGGCGCTGTTCACCGGTAGCGGCGTTCAACGGCTGCACCGGGCGCGTCGCCGCTGCGCTGCGGCTGGCTGCGAGCACCGCCTCGACCGTCCGCCCCACGACCGACGCGGCCTCCCGCACGTCGGCGACCGCCCGGCCCGCGACGTCGAGCGCGGCCCGCGGGCGGCGCAGCGAGTGCGCGGCGGCCATCGCCGCGAGCTCCAGCCCCGAGGGCTCCGGCGCCGGCCGCCAGTCGTCGGGCGGGGTCTCTCGCGGCTCCGGGGTGAGGTCGAGCAACGCGCCCCCGATGTCCATCGACGCCAGTCCGTCCACCATCGCGTGGTGTGTCTTGGTGACGACTGCGAAGCGCCCGTCCGCCAGTCCCTCCACGAGGTAGACCTCCCACAGCGGGCGGGAACGGTCGAGCTGGCGGGCCAGCAGCCTGCCCACCAGATCGCGCAGGACGTCATCGGTGCCCGGTGCGGGCAGCGCCGATCGCCGCACATGGAATCCCAGGTCGAAATCGGGGTCGTCCACCCACACCGGCAGCCCAAGACGTACGGGTACGTCCCGGACCTTCTGTCGGTAGCGCGGAACGAGCGCGAGCCTGCTGCCGATGAGATCGGTGAACGCCTCGGCGTCGAACCGCCCGTGCTCCGGCGGATCGAAGGTCATCACCGCGCCGACGTGCATCGCTGCCGTGCGATGCTCCGCGAAGAGGAACGATGCGTCGAGCGGTGAGAGACGGTCCGGCACGTTGTTCATTGTCCCGACCTGCACGATCGTGTCCGGCCCGGGTGCTTCGGCACCCGTGTCCGCACACGGACGGCGGAGCGCTACCACCCCCGCAGGGGGAAGCCGGACCGTCCCTGGTCGAGCAGCTTGACCCCCAGCACCTGGTGCAGCTGGATGTTGTCGCGATCGAAACCGAGCCGGCATGCAGCCATGTAGAGCCGCCACACCCTCGCCCTGCCGATCCCGACCTCGGCGACCGCCTCGTCCCAGTGCGCCTCCAGGTTGGCGCCCCACCCGGCCAGCGTGCTGGCGTAGTGCTCGCGCAGGTTCTCCTCGTGCCGGATCTCGAAGCCGACGTCGTTCATCACGCTGACGAGGTGCCCGACCGGCTCGAGCTGCCCGTCGGGGAAGACGTAGCGGGCGATGAAGGGGTCGAGCCGCCGCTTCGTGGGGGTACGCGGCTGGGTGATGCAGTGGTTGAGCAGCCGGCCGCCGGGACGGAGCCGGGCGTAGAGCGACGAGAAGTAGTTCGGCAGCTGTGCCTTGCCGATGTGCTCGGTGAGCCCGATCGAGCTGATCGCGTCGAACTCCGACTCCGGCGCGTCGCGGTAGTCGAGGTGGCGAACCTCGGCGAGCCCGCCAAGCCCGCGCCGGGTGATCTCGGCCTGTGCCCACTCGGCCTGGTTGCGCGACAGCGTCACGCCCAGCGCCTTGACCCCGTGCTCGGCGGCGGCGTGCATCACCATGCCGCCCCACCCGCAGCCGACGTCCAGCAGGCGCATGCCGGGCTCGAGCCCCAGCTTCTGGGCCACCAGCTCGTGCTTGGCTGCCTGAGCCTCCTCGAGCGTCGCGGTGTCGGTCGGGTACACCGCGCAGGTGTAGGCCATCGACGGTCCGAGCACCCACTCGTAGAACCGGTTGGACACGTCGTAGTGGTGCGAGATGACCTTGCGGTCGCGGGCCTTGGAGTGCAGCCGGCCCGGCGGGCGGAACTCGAGGTCCGGCGGCGGCCGGCGGTGCCGCAGCCAGATCGGCAGGAGCCGCTGGGCCAGCCGCAGCTGGTCGGCCCGGGTGATGCTGTCGTTCAGCGTCAGGTCGGCCATCGCGTCGAGCAGCTCGTACACATCGCCTTCGACCTCGATCTCGCCCTCGACATATGCCCTGGCCAGGCCCAGCGTCCCCGGGGCGGTCGCGAGCCGGGCCAGCGCGCGCGGCGACGTGATCCGCAGCGCCATCTCCGAGCTGTCCGGCCCCGCTTTACTGCCGTCATAACCGATCACTCGCACGGGCACGTCCGGCCCGACGACCCCGGAGATGATGTCTGCGACCTGCATCCCGCTCACCGCCCCGTTATCCGCTCACCTTGGAGTAAAGATCGGGCAGCTTCCCGTGCGGGTCGTAGCGCTCCTTGAGCGCACGGTAGGCAGGCCCGTTGTAGTGGTCCCAGAACTCACCCTCGCCGTAATGCACGGTCGAGTACAGCGACTTGTGGCCACCGAGGGACGCGACCAGTTCCTCGATCCGCCGGTTGTGCGCCTCCGGCTGCCCCGGTACCTCCGGAACCGCTGACCAGAAGCCCGCGTTGACGTACAGCTCCCCCGGCTCCATCGGGTACAGCGGCCAGCGCTGCTTCCCGCGCAGGCGCAGCGGGCACAGCCAGACCGGCGCGATCCCGATGTCGGTGTGGAACGCGTCGAGGAACTCCGCCAGCCGCTCCACGGGGATCTCGACGTCCTGGATCACCGGCTCCTCCTGCGGCGTGCGGGTGAGCCGGTGGATCCGGCTGCTGAACCCGGTGCGCCGGTCGAGGGCGACGAGCCTGCGGTAGACGTCGGAACGGCGGTACTGGCGCGGCCACAACCTACGCACCAGGGGGTTCTGCACGCCGAACGCCCGCGAGCACCAGAACCAGTCGGTGTCCCAGCGCCAGATGTAGTCGTGTGCGGTGAGATGGTCGACCGTGCGCTCACGGATGGAGCGGTAGAAGATCTGCTGGCCGGTGTAGTCGCTCGGCCCGGGTCCGGGATCGTCGGTGAAGGTGCCGATCGTGAGGTACTGCTCGCCTGCGGTGAACACGGTGCCGTCGACGAAGTCCGGGCCGCCCACGGCGTCGAGGTCGCACAGCTCCGTGATCCGCGCGGCGAGATCGGAGGACGCCACACGCCGGTGCTCCAGCCGAACGTAGGGGGCCGCCGGCTGCAGCTCGATCTTCAGCCGCAGCGCGTAGCCGAGAGTGCCGTAGGAGTTGGGGAAGCCCTGGAAGAGGGCGGCGTGCTCCCCGTCCGGAGTGGCGGTGACGATCTCGCCATCGGGGGTGAGCACGTCCATCTCGAGCACCGACTCGTGCGGCAGGCCGTGGCGGAACGACGTGGACTCGATGCCGAGCCCGGTGACCGCTCCCCCGAGGGTGATCGTCTTGAGCTGCGGGACGACCAGCGGCATCAGCCCGTGCGCGAGCGTGCCGGCGACGAGATCCTCGTAGGTGGTCATGCCCTGCACCTCGGCGGTGCGGGCCACCGGGTCGACACCGATCACGCCGGTGAGGGCGGCTGTGTCCAGCCGCGCCGTGTCGTCCGCGCGTCCCCCGAACCGGAACAGGTTCGACGACTTCTTCCCCAGCCGCACCCGGGTGCCGGGCGGCAGCGCTCGGTACCGGCCGACGAGATCGGCCACCGCGGCGGCATGCACCGACGGTGAGACCACCGGAGGTGTGGACATGTGTGCTCCGGCGCTCATGACGGGGACGCTAGTTCACCATGCGATTCTGCCCAACCACTCAGATAGGGCTTTTCCGATAGGGCTTTCGTCACATGGTGGTCCCGAGCTGCCGGATTCATCCGATTCGCACTGTCCATCATGTCTGCGTGCAGCGCGGGCGACCGTGGTCTGATGTGGATCGTCCCTGTCCGCCGGCGGCACCGCCCATGGTCGCTGCGGCGTGGAGCCGGGCGGCGACCCCGCCACAAGATCCGGCGATCCCGGCGGCGTGGGAAGCTCCCGGCATGCAGCGGGACATCTTCGACGCCGAGCACAACGCCTTCCGGGACATGGCGCGCACGTTCATCGCGAAGGAGATCACGCCGTTCCACGACCGGTGGGAACGCGACGGCCAGGTGAGCCGCGACGTGTGGGTGGCCGCGGGCAAGGCCGGGCTGCTCGGCACAGACGTACCGGAGGAGTACGGCGGCGGCGGGGTGGCGGACTTCCGCTACAACGCCGTGCTGTTGGAGG
>DASRSC010000114.1:0-8244 GCA_035695525.1 Pseudonocardia sp.
CGACGACGCCCACTCCCGACTCGCCGCCCTCCTCTGCCAGCTCCCCCGCCTGCTCGACGGCCTCGGCGAGCACCGGTGCGACGCTCACACGACCGGAGCCGAACACCTCGACGGCGAGCGCACCGAGCTCGTCGGGGTCCATGGCGCGCGGCGAGGAGTTGGCCGTGATGACCACCTCCTGCAGCACCGGTTCCAGCTCCTCCAGCATGCCGCGGGCGTCCTTCTGCTGCATGACGCCGATGACGCCGATCAGGCGCGCGAACCGGAAGTCGGTGGTGAGCGCGGTGGCGAGGGCGCGGGCACCGTGCGGGTTGTGCGCGGCGTCGACGAGTACCGTCGGTACGCCCTGACCTGCGGCCAGCCGCTCGAGCCTGCCCGGCGAGGTGACGCCCGCGAACGCGGCCCGGACGGCGTCGGGATCGAGAGGCTGCTTCGGTCCGGCGCCCACCAGCGCCTAGACGGCGGCCAGTGCGAGCGCGGCGTTGCTTGCCTGGTGCTCACCGTGGAGCGGCAGGAAGATGTCGTCGTAGTTGCCGCTCAGACCCTGCAGCGTGATCCGCTGCCCGCCCACGGCGATCTCCCGCTCCCGCACCCCGAACTCGGCGCCCTCGCGGGCCACCTGGGCGTCCACCTCGACGCACCGCTCCAGCAGTACCTCGGCGACGGCCTTGTCCTGCGCGGCCAGCACCGCCACGGCGCCCGGCTTGATGATCCCGGCCTTCTCCCTGGCGATCCCGACGACGTCGTCGCCGAGGAACTCCACGTGGTCCACCCCGATCGGGGTGATCACCGCGACGTTGCCGTCCGCCACGTTGGTGGCGTCCCAGCGACCGCCCAGCCCGACCTCGACGATCGCGGCCTCGACCGGCGCATCCGCGAACGCCGAGAAGCCCATCGCCGTCAGCACCTCGAACTTCGACAGCACGCCGTGCTTGGCGTCGACCAGGTCGATGAACGGTGCGACGTCGCGGTAGATCTCGACGTAGCGCTCCGGGGTGATCGGCCGGTTGTCGATGCTGATCCGCTCGGTGGCCCGCTGCAGGTGCGGGCTCGTGTAGCGGCCCGTGCGCAAACCGATCTCGGTGAGCAGCGCGTCGATCATCCGCGAGGTCGACGTCTTGCCGTTGGTGCCGGTCAGGTGCACGACGGGATAGCCACGGTGCGGCTCGCCGAGCACGTCGACGAGCGCGGCGATCCGCTCCAGGGACGGTTCGATCACCGTCTCGGGCGCCCGCCGGTCGAGCTCGGCATCGGTGGCGAGGAACTCCGCGAAGCCGATCACCGACGACTGCGCCGGTACGACGTCGGGGCTCTCGCCCCCGCGGATCGCGTCGAGCACGTGCGAGACCACCGCGTCCTCGGCCGACTCCTCCGGCGAGCGGACCCCGCCCTCGCCCTCCGGCAGCTCCTCCGGATCCCTGCTCATGAGCCGGGCAGCGCGGCCAGCCGGGCTCCGATCCGGTCGATGTCGGCGGCCGCCGCCGCGCGCCGGGACCGGATGCCGTCGACGACGTCCGCGGGCGCCTTCTCGACGAACTTGGGGTTGCCGAGCTTCTTCTCCGCCTGGTCGAGCTCCTTCTGCGCAACGGTCAGGTCACGCGCAAGCCGGGCCCGCTCGGCGGCGACGTCGATGGCGCCCGATGTGTCGATCTCGACGTGGACGGTGCCCCCGCCGAGCCCGACCTCGAACGTCGCCGTGGGGCTGAACTCCGCGTCCGGATCATCCAGCCGGACCAGCGAGGCGACGGCGCCGCGGTGCCCGCCGAGCCCCGCCTCGTCCAGCCCGACCACGCGGGCGGCGACGCGACGGCTGTCGGGCACGCGCTGCTCCGTGCGGAAGCGGCGGATCTCGGTGACCAGCTTCTGCAGGTCGAGGACACGAGCCGCGGCAGCGGGGTCGGTGTCCACGCCGGCGTCGACCGGCCAGTCCGCGACGACGAGCGACTCCCCGTCGGTCAACGCCTGCCACAACGCCTCGGTGAGGAACGGGATGACCGGGTGCAGCAACCGCAGGAGCGCGTCGAAGACGTGACCGAGGACCGCACGGGTGCCATCAGCCGTGGCATCGTCACGGAGCTGGACCTTGGCCAGCTCGACGTACCAGTCGCACAGCTCGTCCCACGTGAAGTGGTACAGACCCTCGACCGCCTTGGCGAACTGGAAGTCCTCCAGCAGTGCGTCGGTCTGCTCGCGGACCTCGCGCAGCCTTCCGAGGATCCAGCGGTCGGCGTCGGTGAGAGCATTCAGCAGTGGCAGCGCCGGGGACGCGCCGTTCGCCAGCGCGAACCGGGTGGCGTTCCACAGCTTGGTGCCGAAGTTGCGCGACGCCTGGACGGCGTCCTCCCCGATGGGGACGTCGGTGCCCGGGTTGGCGCCGCGGGCGAGGGTGAAGCGCAGGGAGTCGGTGCCGTAGCGGTCCATCCACTCCAGCGGGTCGACCGTGTTGCCCGCCGACTTCGACATCTTCTTGCCGAACTGGTCGCGGACCATGCCGTGCAGCGCGATGGTGTGGAACGGGACCGACTCCTCCGGGCCCCGGTCCTGCATCGCGTACAGGCCGAACATCATCATGCGGGCGACCCAGAAGAACAGGATGTCGTAGCCCGTGACAAGCACCGACGTGGGATAGAACTTCTCGAGGTCGGGGGTCTTGTCCGGCCAGCCCAGGGTGGAGAACGGCCAGAGGGCCGAGGAGAACCAGGTGTCGAGGACGTCCTCGTCCTGGGTCCAACCCGCACCGCTCGGCGGTTCCTCGTCGGGGCCGACGCAGACGACCTCGCCGTCGGGGCCGTACCAGACCGGGATCCGGTGGCCCCACCACAGCTGCCGGCTGATCGTCCAGTCGTGCATGTTGTCGACCCAGCCGAACCAGCGCGGCTCGAGCTCCTGCGGGTGCACGGTGACGCGGCCGTCGCGGACGGCGTCACCGGCGGCCTGCGCGAGCGGGCCGACCTTGACGAACCACTGCAGCGACAGCCGCGGCTCGATCGGCTCCTTCGAGCCCCGGGAGGAGTGCCCGACACTGTGGAGGTACGGCCGCTTCTCGGCGACGATCCGGCCCTGCGCGGCCAGCGCCTCGCGAACGGCGACGCGGGCCTCGAATCGGTCCATGCCGTCGAACACGGTGCCGGTGCCCGTGATCCGCCCGGACTCGTCCATGATCGAAGGCATCGGCAGGTCGTGGCGCCGCCCGATCTCGAAGTCGTTGGGGTCGTGCGCCGGGGTGACCTTGACCGCGCCCGTGCCGAAGCTCGGGTCGACGTGCTCGTCGGCCACGATCCTGAGCATGCGGCCGACCAGCGGCAGTTCGATCTCCCGGCCGACCAGGTGCGCATAGCGTTCGTCGTCGGGATGGACGGCGATCGCGGTGTCGCCGAGCATCGTCTCGACGCGGGTGGTGGCGACGACCAGCGAGTCCTCGCCGTCGCCGTAGCGGATCGAGACGAGCTCGCCCTCGACCTCGCGGTGTTCGACCTCGACATCGGACAGCACGCTGCGCAGCTCCGGCGACCAGTTCACCATCCGCTCGGCACGGTAGATCAGGCCGTCGTCGTAGAGCCGCTTGAAGATGGTGTTGACGGCGCGGCTGAGCCCCTCGTCCATCGTGAAGCGCTCGCGGGACCAGTCCACGCTGTCGCCGAGGCGGCGCATCTGGGCCAGGATGGCGCCGCCGTGCTCGGCCTTCCACTCCCAGGTGCGCTCGACGAACGCCTCGCGGCCCAGCTCGCGTCGGCTCGTGCCCTCGGCGGCGAGCTGGCGCTCGACCAGCGCGTGGACCGCGATCGACGCGTGGTCCATGCCGGGGAGCCACAGCGTCTCGTGGCCCTGCATGCGCCGCCGCCGCACGAGGATGTCGATCAGGGTGTGCTCGAACGCGTGGCCGATGTGCAGGCTGCCGGTGACGTTCGGCGGCGGGATGACGATGCAGAACGGCGGCTTGTCACTCGACGCGTCGGCGGTGAAGTACCCGGCCTCGACCCACCGCTGGTACATGCCGGCCTCTACCTCACCCGGATTCCACTGGGCGGGCAGGTCGGCAGTGCGGGGTGGGAGGGTGTCGGTCACCCACCCAGTCTACGAGCCGGGATCGACCCGGTTACCCGCGCACCCACGCCGGCCGGCGGGAGCAGGAGGGCGTGCAGGCGGTGGAAGCCCAGCACGGGGGCGAGCCTGCGCTCCCGCACGAGCCGCAGGTCCAGCGCCCGCACCTGGCCGCTCGTGGGCTCGTAGACGCGCCAGGCACCGCCGTCGAGCACGCCGAGGGCCATCACGTAGTGCCGCGGCACGAGCGGCCCGACGAGCATCGGTACGGGCCTGCCGGCCGCGAGGGCGGCTCCTGCCTCGTCGAGCGCGCCGGTGAGGTCAGCGGCGGACGTGTCGTCCACCAGCCGTACTCGGTACGGCCCCGCGCCGGGAACGTGCCGACGCAGCCACCGCACCATCCCCCACGGCGTGGTCCCGAGTGCCCGCGGCCAGAACCGGTTGGTCTCCCGGTGCACCTGCCGCTGACGCGCGTCGTAACGGGCGCCGAACCCCAGGCCGCGACCGGCGGTGGGGCCGTCGAGGCGCAACATCTCGGCGGGATCGGCCCACGCCGACAGCGCGACGAGCACCGCGCTGCCGCAGGTGGCGCGGTCCACCTGGTCGAGACGGGCACCGCCCCGGCGCTGCTCGCCGATGGGCTCGGTCAACAGGGGCCTGCGGCCACCCGCCAACGGGAGCACCGCAGCGACCCGGCCCTGTTTCCGCAGACCCCGCCCGACGAGCGACTGGATCCGCCGCGCCATCCCGAACAGCGTCCGCATGCCGCGATCCTCCCCGCCGACGGGGAGTCCCGCACGTTCCTGGGCGCCTCTTCCGCTCGATGGCTCAGCGCGCCGCCGTCAACGTCCTCGACCACAGCTCGCCGCCGTCCTGCCCGCGCAAGGTCACCTGCAGCTCCCCGCCGCCCGGCGCGACCTCGACCTCCCCGAAGTGCTGGAACCCGTCCATCGGAGAAGTGTTCGCCGCAGGGGGCGCTTTGACGAACACGGCCTCCGGGCCGAACGTCGGGTCCAGCGGGTTCGGCCCGAATGCCCCGGCGTGCAGCGGGCCGGAGACGAACTCCCAGAACTCGTCGAACTCCGTGAACCCGCCCGCCGAACCCGCCCGCTCGGGGGAGTAGTGGTTCGCCGAGGTGTAGTGCACGTCCGCGGTCAACCACACCACGTTGCGGACCTTGCGGTCCCGCAGCCCCTTCAGCACCCAGGCGATCTCGGCCTCGCGGCCGCTCGGCGGCCCCGCCGCGCCGTTCGCGACGGCCTCCCACGCGGTGCCGTCGGGCACCTGCACGCCGATCGGCATGTCCGAGGCGACGATCTTCCAGGTGGCCTTCGACGAGGCGAGCGCGTCGACCAGCCAGCGCGCCTGCCGGTCCCCCAGTATCCGCTCCATCGGCGCAGTGTTCGCGCTGTTGACATCGCGGTAGGTGCGCATGTCGAGCACGAACACCTCGACGTGCGGTCCGTACGGGAACTGCCGGTACACCCGCCCGTCCACCGCGCGGCGCGGGTCAAGCGGCACCCACTCGTGGAACGCCTGGAACGCCCGCTTCGCGAGCACGTCGACGTGCTTCTCGGTGTAGCGGTCGTCGGTAATCATCTCGCCGGGGTACCAGTTGTTGAGCACCTCGTGGTCGTCCCACTGGTTGAACTGCGGCACTGCCGCGGCGAAGCCACGCAGGTTGTCGTCGAGCAGGTTGTAGGCGTACTGCCCGCGGAACTCGGCGAGCGTCTCGGCCACCTTGAGCTTCTCCGGGGTCACGACGTTGCGCCAGGTGCGCCCGTCCGGCAGCGTGACGGTCTCGGTGAGCGGTCCGTCGGCGTACACGGTGTCTCCGCTGTGCAGGAAGAAGTCGGGGTCACGCTCCGCCATCGCTGCGAAGATCCGCATGCCACCGAGGTCGGGGTTGATGCCCCACCCCTGCCCCACCACGTCGCCCGACCACACGAAGCGGACACCGTCGCGCTTGCCCGGCAGGGTGCGGAACGAGCCGCTCGCGGGCTCGCTCCCGCTACGTCCGTCGAGGTCCTCCGCGGTGACCCGGTAGTGCACGGTGCGCCCCTCCCCCGGCACACGCACGCGGCCGGTGAAGTCGGTGTCCGGGGTCAGGACGGGGCCGCGGAACGTGCGGGAGCGGCGGAAGTCGGGGTCGTCGGACACCTCGACGATCATGCGCGACGGCCGGTCCGCGCGAGCCCAGACGAGCCCAGAGCCGGCCAGCACGTCGCCGGACTGGACGCCGTGGGTGAGCACGGGCCGGTCCGGGCGGGCGAGGGCCGGGGCGGCGAACGCCGACGTGCCGGTACCGAGCGGGACAGCGGAGGCGAGCCCGCCGATCACGGCGGTGCGGAGCAGGGTGCGGCGGTCGACGGCATGGTGGGAACGCATGGGACACATGCAATCCGATCGGGTGAACCGGACGCCGGATCTCCGAGGGGACGGGCAGGTGAACTCTGCGTCAGCTCTCGGAACGCAGTGCGTCGCGACGGTCCAGCCGCCGTGACACGGCGGCCACCGCGATCGCTCCGGCCGCCAGCAGCACCCCGAGATAGGCGGGTGCGGTGTAGCCCCAGCCGGCCGCGATCGCGAGCCCGCCGACCGCGGGCCCGACGGAGTTGCCGACGTTGAACGCCGAGGTGTTGGTGGCACTCGCCAGCGTCGGGGCGGCGCCCGCCAGCGCGAACACCCTCGCGTTGAGCGGAGCACCCGCGATGAACGCGACGGCGCCGAGGAGCACCACCAGCCCGACGACGGCCACCGGCACCCGCGCGAAGACCGCGACCAACCCGAGGAGCACAGCCGCCGCCGTGAGCCCGCCGAACAGCGTGGGCCACGGGTACGGGTCGGCCAGTCGCCCGCCGATCACCACCCCGGCCAGGCTGCCGATCCCGAAGCCGAGCAGCACTCCGGGCACCCAGCGCTCTTCCAGGCCCGTGACGTCGGTGAGCAGCGGCGCGATGTAGCTGAACGCACCGATCATCGCCGACTGGTAGAGCGCCGTGGTGCCCAGCGCGAGCCACAGCCTGCCGCGGCGGAACGCGGCGACCTCGGCTGCCAGCCGGGGCCGGGGCATGCCCGCCGTCCGTTGCGGCACGGTCAGCAGCACGCCGACCGCACTGGCCGTGGCGAGCGCGGCAACCGCCCAGAACGCCGAGCGCCAGCCGAACTGCTGCCCCACGAGCGTGCCCAGCGGAACACCGGCGACGTTCGCGACCGTGAGCCCGCCGAGCAGCACCGACAGGGCCATGGCGCGCAGCTCCGGCGCCACCACGGACACCGTGACGACGGCGGCGACCGCCCAGAACGCCCCGGTCGCGACGGCCGTGACCACCCTCGCGACGAGCAACACCCCGTACCCCTGCGCGAGGGCGCCGATGACGTGCCCGACGACGAAAACGCCCAGCGCTGCCAGCAGGGTGATGCGCCGAGGCAGCCGCAGCGTCAGCACCGCCATCGCGGGCGCGCCCACGATCATCCCGACGGCGAACGCAGAGATCAGGTAACCCGCCTCCGGTATGCCGACGCGCAGGTCGGCCGCCAGCTCCGGCAGCAGCCCGGCGATCATGAACTCGCTGGTGCCGAGCGCGAATATGCTCAACGCCAGCACGGGCACGACCCGCGGGATACGGGTCGTTCCCGGCGGCGCGGCGGCGACCGACATGGTTCCCCCTCGTTGCGAGACGTACGGGCAACCTAGGGCGCCGTCCGTGAATTCCTGCCGGCCCGGGCCACATGCCGCGGAAACGAAGTTTGCGCGGCATTAGAGTTAGGGCATGAGCATGATCAGCCCGGAGGAGCGGGCCTTCCTGACCCACGGCACGCGCACCGGCAAGCTCGGCTTCGTCGCCGCGGACGGGCGGCCACTGGTCGCCCCGATCTGGTTTGTGCTCGAGGGCACCGACGACGCACCCGAACTGGTGTTCAACACCGGCAAGGGGACTGCCAAGGGCCGCGCTGTCGCGCGCGATCCGCGCCTGGTGCTCTGCGTCGACCTCGAGCGGCCGCCGTACGGGTTCGTGCAGGTGCAGGGTGAGGCGACGATCTCGGAGGACCCCGACGAGCTCCTGCGCACTGCCACGGCGATCGCGGCCCGCTACATGGGCGCGGACCGGGCGGAGGAGTTCGGCAGGCGCAACGGCGTGCCCGGCGAGCTGGTGGTCCACCTGCGGCCCACGAAGGTGGTGGCGGAGCTGCACATGACCG
>DASRSC010000115.1:0-20292 GCA_035695525.1 Pseudonocardia sp.
GTCCGCATCCTGATCCCTCCTGCCCGGACAGCCCGGCCCGCGGGTGCCGCCGGCCACCGCTCAATCGTGGCGATCATGTCCGGTTCGCACATCCCGCACCGGGCGTCCGTCGCCCTGCACCCGGAGCCCGGCCAGGAGGAGCTCGTCCCCCGAGGCCAGCACGACGTCGTCATCCGGTGTCAGCAGACACTCGTCGTCGCGCAGGATCATCAGGACGACCACGTGCAGCCGTTCCTCACGGTCGTCGGGATCGCGCAGGAGGTCGCCCAGCCGGGCCTCGCCCGTCGCCGGCCACCAGGTCAGCGCCGGCGCCTCGACGTGGTTGACCCGGAGCTTCCACAGTGCCTGCAGGTGCCGGCCGGACAGCTCGGTCATACGGTCGACGAGGTCGGCGGCCCAGCGGTCCCCGGCCAGGCAGACGGCACCGATCTGCGTGCGATCGCCGAACTTCAGCACGGTTGCGATGAGGCCGACCACGACGGCCGCGAACAGCTCGTAGACGTTGTGCAGCGCCGGGTCGGCGATGTCTCACCGATGAAGAACCCGAAGTTCAGGGGTGGCGGCGAGCAGCGCGAAGAAGCCGAAGACAACCCTCTCCAGGTTCATCCGCACCCCCTGCGGTCGTCGCGGTCCGGGTGGTCCGGCCGCGCCGCGGTCACGCTAGCGCTGCCGGTCCCGACACGGGGGACGGAACGGTCGCTCTACCAGCTGACCGGCAGCGACCGGACGCCGTACACGACGTTGTAGGAGCGGAAGTCGATCTCGGCCTCGGGGTCGGCGAGAGCGAGCGACGGGAAGCGGCGCAACAGGGCCGGAAGGGCGATGCGCAGCTCCGTGCGGGCCAGCGGCGCGCCGATGCAATGGTGCACCCCGTGCCCGAACGCGACGTGGCGGGTGATGGCGCGGGTGACGTCGAGCGTGTCCAGGTCGTCCCCGATCTCCGGATCGCGGTTGGCCGCAGGCAGCGAGAGGATCACCATGTCGCCCGCCGCGATCCGCTCCCCTGCGAGGACCGTGTCCTGCGTCGCGAAGCGCGGCATGCCGCTGTGCACCACCGACAGGTAGCGCAGCAGCTCGTCGACCGCGGCCTCGACGGCCTCGGAACGGTCTCGGACCAGCCGGAGCTGGTCGGGAGCCCGCAGCAGCGCCAGTACACCGAGGCCGATGGTGTTCGCGGTCGTCTCGTGCCCGGCGATGAGCAGCAGGCTCGCGATGCCGGTGAGCTCACCGGAGGTGAGATCGTCGCCGTGCTCGCGCACGAGCATCCCGAGCAGGTCCTCGCCCGGCTCGACACGCGTCCTGGCCACGAGCTCGGCCATGTACGCCCGCGACTCGGCCCCCGCCCGCCGGCGCTCCTCCAGGTCGAGGGACACGTCGAGCTGCCGCCCGGCGCGTCCCTGGAACTCGGCGCGGTCGGCGTAGGGGACGCCGAGCAGCTCGCAGATCACCAGCGACGGGACCGGCAGCGCGAACGCCGGAACCAGGTCGGCGGGAGGTCCTGCCGCCTCCATCGCGGCGAGATGATCCTCGACGATCTCCGTGATCCTCGGCTCGAGCCGCCGGATCCGCCGCACGGTGAACTCGGGACTCAGGAGCTTCCGCAGCCGGGTGTGCTCGGGCGGGTCGCTCAGCAGCAACGACCCTTCGGTGTCGGGGCCGCCGAGCGCGGGAAACCCGGGCGGCCGGGCAGCGTTGCTGAACCGGACCGCGTCGGCCATCACCTCGCGGACGTCGGCATGGCGGGTGACGAGCCAGGCGGAGGTTCCGAACAGCGTCGGCACCCGGGTCAGACCCGCCCCGTCCCGCACCGCCGCGAGCTCCGCGGGCGGGTCGAAGCCGTCCCGTCGCATGTGGATCGGCATCGGTCGCGCCTGCGTCATCGCGGGTGTCCCCTCCGTTCGGCACAGCGCCGGACGGCGCGGGCTCGTACCTCCTTCGTTACCCGTCCCGAGGCACCGGCGCCACCACGCGGGCCCGGAGGGCCTCAGAGTTCTCTCAGTGCCGACAGTGTCAGGTAGCGGACCGGGCGCGACAAACGACGACGTCACCCGTCGCGGTTCTCAGAGCTCCGCTGTGGCGGCGGCCGCGGCTGCCCGCTAACCGGTCGCCTTCGGCTGCAGTGAAATCTCCGTGGCGGCGTCGAAGATCGACACCAGCGACTCGTGCAGGAAGGTCAAGAGCCGCGCGCGCCTTGGAGCCACCGGCGCAGTGCAGGACAATTCGGCCATGGCGGAGCCGATCGACCCCACGACGAGGCCTGACTCGCTCTCGCGCCAGATCTATGCCGCCCTTCGTGAGGGCATCATCCGTGGCCGCTACCCCCAGGGATCCCGGCTCGCGGAGCAGCGTCTCGCCGAGGAGCTGCAGGTCTCGCGCGTCCCGCTGCGCGAGGCGGTGCCCCTGCTGGAGGTCGACGGGTTCGTCAGCACGCTGCCCCGCCGCAGTGCGATCGTCACGACGTGGACGATCACGTCGGCACATGACCTGTTCGACCTGCGACTGTGTCTCGAGGTGGGCGCCGCCCGCTACGCCGCGCGGCAGGTCGCCGCCGGCGCGTCCGCCGCGCCGCTGCAGGCCGCACTCGGGTCCTCCCGCGACGGGCTGGGCAGCGGCGACGCCTACCGCATCGCCGGCGACAGCACCCGGTTCCACGAGGTGGTCGTCGAGCTCACCGACAACGCGCTGATGCGCTCGGTGATGCGCTCGGTCTCGGGGCGGATGATGTGGCTGTTCTTCATGACACGGGAGCTCGACCCGCTCGACGCCCACCACGGCCACGAGGAACTGCTCGCCGCCATCGAGTCCGGCAACGAGCGCGTGGCGGAGGCCGTGGCCTACACCCACATCGAGCGGGACCGGCTCGACTCGATGCGGACCCTGCGCAACTCCCGCGACATCCTCGACGAGCCCGGCTGACGTCCTCCCAGCACGGTGGCGATACGGGCCCAACCCCGCGGCGAGCTCGAGCACCCGCGGTCAGCCGGCGGTATACACCCGCTCCTCGGCCCCAGTGAGGCCGACGAGCGAGTCGGAGTTGGTGATCCCGTGCGCGACGATCCCGCTCCGTGGCGGCGGGCGGCGGGCGGCGGCGGTGATGCCGGGGGCCGAGTCGTAGGCCATCGTGTTCAGCAGGACCATCGGGGGGATCCCGTACCGCCCCAGCCGGTCGAGGAACGGAAGGCGCCGAACCGGTAGTCCTCCACGCCCGCCTCGACGACGATCTGCCGTCGACGGGGAGGCGGTCATGCCAAACCGTATACAGTTTTTGAGTTTCTGGCGGATGACGGCGGATGACGGCGGAAAGACTGCGTCGTCCCGGACCCGGACCACGGTGACACCAGGTGAGTCGAGGCGTCCTCGAGCGTCACAGCGGACCCAGCCGGGCAGCGTCGAGACGCTACGGTGCTCGCGTGACCGACAGTGACCAGAACGACGACAGCGACCATCGTGCCCACCACGCGGTGTCACCCACCGACCTGCTGACACTGAACGCGACCCGTATCGGGTCGGCGGCCGTGGTGACGGTGGCAGGCGAGCTCGACCTGAGCACCGCGCGCAAGCTGATGTCCGTGGTCGACGAGACGCTGGCGTGGCCCGACCTCGCCGCGGTGGTGATCGACCTGACCGGGGTGGACTTCCTCGGCTCCTCCGGGCTCGGGACCCTCGCTGAGCTGGCCTCCCGCACCACGACGACCCCCGGACCCGGTGCGTACCCGGCGCCGAGCCGCACCGCACGGCCGGCTCTGCGCCTCGTGGCACCCCCCGACAACCACGCCGTGATCCGCCCGTGGGAGACGATGAACCTGCAGCAGATCCTCCCACTGCACCCCGATGTCACCGCCGCCCTCGCCGGATTCTGAGCGGGGGGCGTGGGTGAGTCAGTCGAGAGACCGGACCAGGTCCAGCGCCCTGGCGAGCGTGGTCAGCCGGACGTCGAGAGTGTCCCCGGCGGGATAGAGCCGGATGGTGTCGACGCCAGCGGCGCGCCACACGCGCAGCCGGGCAGCCACCATCTCCTCGGTGCCGATCAACGTGGTGCCCAGCACCATCTCGTCGGTGACGAGCCCTGCGGCCCCGTCCCGGTCTCCGGCCTGCCAACGCTCGCGGACGGCCGCGGCCACCTCCGCCCAGCCCTGCCGGCTGTAGGCGTCGTTGTAGAAGTTGGTGCTCGCGGAGCCCATGCCGCCGAGGCTGAACGCAAGCTCCTTCTTGCGAGCGCCCACCATCTCGCGCAGCGCGTCCTCGTCCTCTGCGAACGCGACCTCGGCCCCCTCGCAAACGTCGATCTCGCTGCGGGACCGGCCGGCCGCGGCCAGTCCGGCGTCCAGGTGCGTGAAGTAGGCGGCCGAGCCCTCAGGGACGAAGCTGGTGCCGAGCCACCCGTCCGCGATCTCCCCGGTCAGCTGCAGCAACCGGGGCGACATCGTGGCGAGATAGATCGGGATGTCGGGGTTCGGGCCGATCGACAGGCGCATCGGCCTGCCGTCGCCGCCTGGCAGCGGGATCTGGACCCGGGTGCCCGAGTAGGAGATCTTCTCCCCGGCCAACGCCTGCCGGATGATCTCCACAGTCTCCCGCATCCGGGTGCGCGGTTCGGCGAAGGGCACCCCGTGCAACCCCTCGATCACCTGCGGACCCGACGCGCCCAGGCCGAGCAGGAACCGCCCCTCCGACATCTCGGCGAGTGTGAGGGCCGCCTGCGCGATCGCGACAGGCGTGCGGGTGCCGAGCTGGATGACCCCCGAGCCGAGCAGCATCCGGCTGGTCCGTGCAGCGAGGTAACCGAGCACGGACGGCGCGTCGGAGCCCCAGGCCTCGGCGACCCAGCAGATGTCGAGGCCGAGCTTCTCGGCCTCGAGTGCGAAGTCGAGCGTCTCCCGCCAGCCCCGCTGAGAGCCCTCGACGGTGGTGGCGGTGCGCATCAACCCTCGACCCGCTGCTTGACCGCAGCGAGCGTGCCGATGATCGCGTTCTCGAACTCCCGCATCCTGACGAACACGATCTTCTGCTCCTTGTCGGGCATCCGGTCGATCGCGAAGCTCAGCCCCGAGCGGGCAGGCCCCATCTGCATCCACTCCCGCAGCCGCGTACCGCCGTCGGCGGCCTCGAGGGTGAACCGCCAGACGGCTGTCGGGTGGTCCGGGTTCTCCACCGCCCACGCGAGCACTCGCGGTTCCTCGCACTCGACGATGAACGACGTCGTCGCCCACGCCCCGAGCGACTCGTGCTTGCTGCGACCGACGAACCGGTTGCCCACCGCGGGGCCGGTGGCCCCGTCGCACCACTCGACCGACTGGAGCTCGGTGCTCATCGCCGGCATCAGCTCGACATCGGAGACGACCGCCCACACCCGTCCCGGCGGGGCGTCGATCCAGGTCTCGCCCTCGGCCGTCGGCCGGTCGGCGTACCGGGCGCCGGTCCACTCCATTTCGTGCGCACTCCTCCCCTAGCGAGCCGCTTAGCGCCGGTTAGTCCGGTCGGTTCACCCCTGTCGACCGGCGAACCTCCGGCTGCTCCGCCGGCCTGCCCGGATAGCCCGCTGGACGTGTCCTCGGCCGTCAGCGGCTCCAAGCATTGGGCCCAGACGACCTCGCCGTGCGTCTCGTGGTCGCAGCGAAGGATGTCCGCCTCATGCCCCGGAGCATACGGGTACGACGATGAGACTCAGCGGCTCACAAGCTGGCGCCGTCGCGGGACGGCCTGGGCGGCAGGGTGGCGAGCGCGTCGCGCAGCGCGGCTCGCGAGGTGATACCGAGCTTGGGGAAGACCCGGTAGAGATGCGCGCCCACCGTGCGATGGGACAGGAACAGCTGCTGCCCGATCTCCTTGTTGGACAGGCCAGCGGCAGCCAGCACGGCGATCTCCCGCTCCTGCGGCGTGAGATCGCCGACATCGGCGGGCTGGGCCGTGCTGAGACCGGCGGCCCGGAGCTCATGACCCGCTCGGGCCGCCCACGGACGCGCTCCCAGCCGGTCGAACGTCTCGAGCGCAGAAGCGAGCTGCACGCGCGCCGCGCCAGGGGCCCGAGCCCGACGCAGATGCTCGCCGAAGGCCAGCCGCACCCGGGCGACCTCGAACGGCCAGCGGTCGGAACCGGGAACGGCAAGGCCCCGCTCGAACGACACCGTGGCATCGTCATCGTCTGCTGCGATGGCCGTCGACCCCGCAACCAGAAGAGCGAGCCGCGGCGACAACGCCGCGATGTCCGCATCGTGCATGGCCGCTACGTGCGCGGCCGCCTCGGCCCGCCGATCGGTTCGGACGGCGGCCTCGACCAGGTCCATCATCACCCACAGGGCAACTGGCACATGCGACGCGAAGACTCCCGGCGGGCTGATCGCCACCGCATGCCGGTAGGCGTCCTCGAAGTCGTTCCGCGCGAGGGCAGCCAACCCCTGGGCATGGTGGATGTACAGCTCGATGCCTCGAGCCCCGCGCGGCGTCGCCCAGCGGAGACCCTCGTCGATCTGGATCCGAGAAGTCTCCTGGTCACCACGTACGGCAGCCACAAGGGCGCGGTGGTAGTGGAACGGCCACTCGAAGTGATGGTATCCGTGCGCGTCACCCATCTCGAGGCCTTCGTCGGCCAGCTGCCCGATCTCGTCCCACCGGCCCGTGATGAAGTCATCCACGCAGAGGTAGATCAACGCACTGACGGCCGGGGCGAGCGGACCGCCCTCGCGCGCGTGGCGGACGACGCGCCACAACGGGTCGCGGCAACCCGCCAGCCGATCCATGAAGACGGCCGCGTTGCAGGTCCGCACGATTCTTGTCGGGTCGATCTCGTCGCGCAGGCTGCTGATCGTGGTGGTGAGCTGATCGAGCGCCGGGGCGGCGGTGCGTACCGGATCGGGGAACGTGGCGGTCAACAGGGCCAGGAGCGGGGGCACGCGCGTTCCCAGGTCGGCGAGGGCCGCGTGGTAGGGATCCCACTTCTCGGCACCGCCGCCGAACCAGCACAGCAACGAGAGGGTCCACAGCGCCTCGACGAGTGCTTCGTCGTCGTCGGACTCGGTCCGATTCTCGATCGCCTCGACCAGCAGTCGGTGGGCGGCCTCGATGTCGTTGTCACCGTTGCTCAGCAGATAGGCCCCGGTGGCCGCGGCGTACAGCGATCCGCCTCCGTGCGCAGGGTCGGCACGCCGGGCGTCTCGGAGGAGCTGCGATGCCGTTCCCATCTCACCGGTCTCCACGCCGAGGAACGCGGCCACGGCCAGCCGTCTGCTCCGCTCGGAACGGAGCGGGCTCAGGTGAGCGGCCCGGGTCAACGCGGCGACGGCTCCGGCGGGATCCCCTCGGCCGCCGATCCGGTGAGCGGCCTCTTCGAGCAGGCTAGCCACCCGTTCGTCGGGCTCGATGGTCGCTTCGCCCAGGTGCCACGCCCGGCGCTCGGGCTGGTCCACCATCTCGGCCAGGGCCAGGTGGGCCCGCCGCCGCTGGTCGGTGGTCGACAGCTCCACGACCGCCGAACGGGTCAGCGAGTGGCGGAAGGTAAGCCGGCCGGTGCTCTCGTCGACCTGCAGAAGCTGGGCACGTTCGGCGGCCGCGAGCGGGTCGCTCCCGCCCCGCTCGGTGACGGCCGCCTGCAACACGCGGAGATCGACGGTGGCGTCCAGCGCGGCGAGCAGAAGCAGTTGCCTGGACGCTTCGGGAAGCTCCGAGATCCGCGATACGAACAGCGTCTGCAGCCGTCTACTCAGCGGAAGGACCGCCGGCAGGGCCCGCAGTGCCGCACGCTGCGGACCGGTCAACGCCGCAGGCAGCTCGAGCAGTGCCAGCGGGTTGCCCCGCGCCTCCGCGAGGACACGGCGACGGACCTTCACCCCGAGCGCAGGAAACCGGGCCTCCAGCAGCGTCCTCGCCGCATCACCATCGAGCGGCTGCAACTCGTGCTCAGGAAGTCCCGCGCCCTCGAAGAAGCTCTCCATCCCGGTGCGCGACGCTGCCAGAAAACCCACCCGGCTACCGGCGAGTCGACGCGCCACGAACGCGAGCACGCCGGCACTCGCCCGGTCCATCCAATGCACGTCGTCGACGACGAGCAGCACCGGCCGGTCGGCACCGATCGCACGCAACAACCCCAGCGTCGCGTTCGACACCACCAACCGGTCAGGGGGCGGGCCTTCCCCGCATCCCAGCGCCACTGACAGCGCCACCCGGTGCCCGTCGGTGAGCCGGTCGAACTCCTGCTCCAGCAACGGGAACAGAACCTGGTTCAACCCCGAGAAACTGACGTCCGCCTCGAACTCGGCGCCACCCGCACACAGGACCAGCGTCCCCGCTGCCGACGCCGCCTCCACTGCAGCGTCCACCAGGACCGACTTGCCCACTCCCGGCTCCCCGACCAGGAGCAATGCCCCGCCCCCTGCCGCCGCTCCCGCCAGGAAGGACCGGATCAGCTCGACGTCCTCGCCGCGTCCCACCAGGGCGGCACCAATGCCGCCTCGACGCGGGCCAGGATCGCTCAACACACAGCCTCCAGTGATGTGAAGGTCAGGATTCGCGCCGAGCAGGGGCTCCCGACCGGCCGGCCGCGTCTGACCGCTGCGCCGAGGTCCCGCTGCGGGACCGGCGCATGCCGCGAGACCGAAGGTTTCGTGACAGCTACAACGGTGGAACCCGGCAGTTTCCGGAACCCGACGCCGCAAAGCGCCCGGGTTATCACGATCACCTCGGCAGGCAACAGAACCTTAATCTGCGCGATCGATCCTCAGCAAGCCGCCAGCCGGGTATCCGGAGATCGTTCCGCAGCCCTGTCGGCGCCGGGCCCGCAACCGTCGTGGCGCGCGACGTATCCACGCTCCGGCGCCGTGATCAGGCCTCTGACCAGTATGAACTCATGACGGCCGCGGCCGATCACCGCCGCGGCGAGCCGGTCTCGCGATGCCACGAAACGGACCCACAAGGGACTACACCGAGATCACGATGGCCGCGTCGGACACGTGGCGAATGCCACGTCGAGCGGGCGAAGATGTCGTAACTGTCGGTCTTCTCCTTTCTGGCCCGCAGTTCCGGAAACGACAAGAGCCCGCTTCCCTCGAGGAAGCGGGCTCTTGACCGAGCAGATAGATCAGATAACGCGCACTCCGGTGGCCTGGGGGCCCTTGGCGCCCTGGCCGACCGTGAAGTCCACGCGCTGCCCCTCGTCGAGCGAGCGGAACCCGCCGGCATCGATCTCGGAGTAGTGCACGAAGACGTCAGCGCCACCGTCGTCGGTGGAGATGAAACCAAAGCCCTTTTCGCCGTTGAACCACTTCACAGTTCCCTGTGCCATTTTGTCTGCTCCTCGCAGGTGGGTGGGCTCGCAATGTGCGGGGCCCGGCCGACCTCGGTGCCGATGCCCGGCGTCCTTCTGACACCGGATCTCTGGCACCAAATTTCGTTCCCGCGGGCGTGCAAGACACGAACACCGAAACTCAACGACCAACTCTATCCAACCACAGAGCGGCCAGATCTGTTCGGCGGGTCACCTTTTAGAGTTTTCGGTCGGGTCAAGTCCGCGTCGGAGCGGTCACGGTCGCGTCGGCCCTGAGCCGGGCCAGGCGCTCGGTGGTGGGCCAGCGGACGTCGCGTGCCCACCCCAACTTCTCCAGGATCCGGATGACTCGGGCGGACATGTCGACCTGTCCGGGGCCGACGCCGTGCCGGGCGCAGGTGGGGTCGGCATGGTGCAGGTTGTGCCAGGACTCGCCCATCGACAGGATCGCCAGCGGCCACACGTTGGTGGCCTTGCCCTGGGCGGCGAACGGACGTTCGCCGATCATGTGGCAGATCGAGTTGATCGACCACGTGACGTGGTGCAGCACAGCCACACGGACCAGACCGGCCCAGAAGAACGCCGTCAACGCGCCCCAGAACGACATGGTGATCAGACCCCCGAGCAGCGCCGGGGCGAGCAGGCTCAGCACGGTCCACACCGGGAACAGCCGGCTGATCCGCGCGATGTCGCGGTCGGCGAGCAGGTCCGGGGTGAAGCGAGCGGCGTTGGTGCGGTTGCGGCCGAACAACCACCCGAGGTGGGCGTGGAAGAAGCCCCTGGCCAAGGCGGCGGGGGTGGTGCCGAACAGCCACGGCGAGTGCGGGTCGCCTTCCTTGTCGGCGAAGGCGTGGTGGCGGCGGTGGTCGGCGGTCCAGGTGATCACGTCGCCCTGCAGCGCCAGGCTCCCCGCGATTGCGAGCCCGTTGCGCAGCCCCCGGTTCGCCTTGAACGCGCGGTGGGTGAAGTAGCGGTGGAACCCGACTGTCACGCCGAAGCCGCTGAGGTAGTAGAAGCCGACGGCGAGTCCGACGTCGAGCCAGCTGAGGCCCCAGCCCCAGGCGAGCGGAACGGCCGCGACCAGGGCCAGCATCGGGATCAGGGTGAAGGTGTAGACCAGCGCGCTTTCGCCTGGGGGCCGCCGCCCGTCGAGTACGGGCTTGGCGGGACCGCAATGCTCGGCGGCGCGAGTCGGGCCGGCGCGGGCGGTAGGCCCGGGGTCGGTCACTGTCGTCATGCTTGGGGTTCTCCTCGGTGTATCGCACATGGGCGGTCGCACGCGGCCGGTCCGCGGCGGCGGAGCCGACGGCGGCCTTCGAGGTCGATACCCCGGCGCTGTAGCGCTACGAGCGACCGTAATACGTAGCGCTACGGTGTAGACGCTACGGTGTAGCCCAGAGTTCTTCAACTGGAGGTGGGGAAGCGCACGATGACGAGCACGGACGAAGGCGCACACGCGGACGCCGCACGGAGGCGAGGTTCGGCAGCACCCCACGGCAGCGAGGGCGTCCGGATCGAGCGAGGCGCGGCGTTGTCCCGCAGTCACGTGCTGTCCGCCGCGCTCGCACTCATCGACGCCGACGGGGCGGAGGCGCTGTCCATGCGTCGGCTGGGCAAGGCGATCGGCCGCGATCCGATGCGGCTGTACCGGCACGCACCCAGCAAGGACGCCCTGCTGGACGGGGTGGTCGAGCTCGTCCTGTCCGAGCTCGTCGTCCCGCCGCTGCACGAGGTCGGCGGCTGGGAGGAGGTGCTGCGACGCACGGCGCACGCCTTCCGCGCGATCGCCGTCGCCCACCCGAACGTCGTGCCGTTGCTGGTGACCCGGCCACTGGCCACCCCGCTGGCAATGCGCCCGCTCGGGACACTGCGCCCGCTCGAGAAGCTGCTGGAGCTGTTCATGGGCGCCGGTTTCGACGGTCGCGGCGCGCTGCACGCATACCGGCTCTACGTCGGTTTCCTGTACGGCCACCTGCTCAACGAGCTGCAGGAGCGTGTGCACGACCCGGACGAGAGCGATGACCTGCTGCGCCTGGGACTGCACCGGTTGCCCGCGCGCGAGTTCCCACGGTTGCGCGCACTGGCCCCCGAGCTAGCCGGCTACGACGGCGTGCAGGAGCTCGACGAGGGCCTCGACATCGTCCTGGCGGGTCTGCGGCGGCAGCTGGAAGCAGACGCGGCAGGCGGCCGGTGAGCGGCCGGCTCCGGATCGGGGTGGTCGCCTCGATCGCCCATCGCACGCCTCCTCGCGGATACGGGCCGTGGGAGCAGGTGGCGTCCACGCTCACCGAGGGGCTGGTGGCGCTCGGTCATGAGGTCACCCTGTTCGCGACCGCCGACTCGCTCACCTCCGCGCACCTGCACGCGGAGGCGCCGCGGGGGTACGAGGAGGACCCGAGCGTTGACGCCAAGGTGTACGAGGGCCTGCACAATGCCGCTGCCTTCGAGCGGGCCGACGAGTTCGACGTGATGTCCAACCAGTTCGACTTCCTGCCGCTGACCTACAGCCGCCTCGTGTCGGCCCCGGTGGTGACCACGATCCACGGCTTCTCGTCCGAAGCAATCCTGCCGGTCTACCGCGCGTACGACGACATCGCCCACTACGTCGCGATCAGCGATGCCGACCGTCATCCGGATCTGGGCTACGAGGCGACGATCCACCACGGCCTCGAGCTGGACCGGTTCACCTTCCGCCCCGATTCGGGCGACTATCTCCTCTTCCTGGGAAGAATCCACCCCGACAAGGGGACGCACCTGGCGATTGAGGTCGCCCGCCGCGTGGGACGGCCACTCGTCATCGCGGGGATCATCCAGGACCGGGATTACTTCCGTGACCACGTGCAGCCTCACATCGGAAAGAACGACATCAGCTACGCCGGCCCCGTCGAGCCGGGCGAACGGGATGTGCTATTGGGCGGCGCATTCGCGCTGGTACACCTCATCGGCTTCGCCGAACCCTTCGGGCTCTCCGTCGTCGAGGCGCTGGCCACAGGCACACCGGTGATCGCTCATCCCCTGGGCTCCATGCCCGAGCTGATCCGTCACGGGAGGACCGGCTTCCTGGTCGACGACGTCCCGGGAGCGGTCGACGCCGTCGGCCGCGTCGGGTCCCTCGTCCGGAGGGACTGCCGCGACGACGTCGAGGTCCGCTTCACGGCGGAGCGCATGGTGGCGGACTACGCCGAGCTCTTCGCCCGCATCGTCGCGGGCGGTCCGTCGGCCGTCAGCCGGCCGAGGAGGAGCGGAACGTCGACGAAGGCGAACCGCACGGACACGTCACTGGCCCCGTAGGGCACCAGGAGTCGGTCCCCATGCAGGAGGGCGCCGCAGGAGTACACGACGTTCGGGACGTACCCGTCCCGTTCGTCGTCCCGGGGGCTCATGAGTGGCTCGCGCAGCGCGCCGATCACCCGGCTCGGGTCCTCCAGGTCGAGCAGGAGGGCCCCGATGGAGTACTCGCGCATGGGGCCGACCCCGTGCGTCAGGACAAGCCATCCGGCCTCGGTCTCCACCGGCGAGCCGCAGTTCCCGGTCTGGGTGAGCTCCCATGGGCGGCTCGGGACGTGCAGAGTTCGTGCATCACCCCACCACCGCCCGTCGGCCGAGGTGGCGACAGCGTTGTTCTCCCGGTCCCAGCGCGAGAGGGCGAAATGGCGGCCGCCGACGGTGCGGGGGAACAGGGCGATCCCCTTGTTCTTCGCGGCCGGTCCGGCGAGCTGGGACACCCGGAACCGGCGGAAGTCCGACGTCTCGATCACCTGCGGCGCAATCCGGTTGCCGTCAAAGGCGGTGTATGTCGCCCGGTAGAGCGCGCTCCCGTCGTCGGAAACGACGCGGACGAAGCGCGCATCCTCCATGCCGCGCGCCTCCGAGGGGCCGTGCGGCCACAGCACCCGTTCGGCAATCGTGGACAGCGGAGAGAACTCGACGTCGTAGCTGCACCGGGCGATAGCCCGCGCCAACTCCTCTGTGTGGGCTCCGCCGTGTCGGGTGACCCGCTGCTCGGTCAGTGCCGCAAGGGCCCGCCCCAGCTCGGCCTCGTCGAAGCGGGGAGGCAGGCCACCGACGAGGAACGAGGCGCTCTCGGCGTCGGCGCCCTCCTCGGCGAGCACCGCCGCGAACAGCGCCCGGTCGTGGACCGCAGGTCGGGGGCGCCCGGCCTCGACGTGCTGCCCGGGGTCGTCGAGGGACAGCTCGGGGCCGGTGCCCAGCACCCCGGTGCGGAACTCCACGGACGAGACGTGGCCCTCGCCCACCGCGCGCAGGCTCAGGACGAACCGGAGGTGGCCGGGTGGTAAGCCGGACTGGTCCGGGTGGGCCACAGCCGAAGGGTTGAACAGCGCCGCAGCCTCGATCGAGTACTCGTGGGTGAACCACGCGCCGATGAGGTTACGGCGCTCCTCGGTCAGCGCGGCGCCGTCGGGCACACGGTGGGCGATCCGCTCGTAGTGGGCGAGAAGTATGCCGCGCAGGTTCCGGTGCCTGCCGGCGTAGCGGGCGAGCACGTCCCGCAGCGTCGATCGGACGTCGTCCTCGGGAAGCGCGAGTATCCGCGCCAGTACACCGGTGGCGCGGGACTCGGTGTCCACCACGAGCTCATGGCCCGGAACGAACAGCCGGGCCAGCACACGTGCCGGGTCGGCAGTGAGAGCGGTGTCGATGCGCGTGACCATCCCGGCCCCGACCTCCGTCGGTGGTCTCACCGCGAGCCGCGCACTGCCGACCCGCGCGCAGACTCGTACCGACTCGCGGGGACCCGGGGGCGCGACCTGGCCTGCTGCAGGGTCGACACCAGCGCCAGGGTGGACTCCGCCCCCTGGTTCTCGTTGCGACCGTCGCGCTCGAGGCCGTCGCATCCACCGCCGCTGGCGGGGTCGTACAGCGGCGTGCCTGCGTCGTTGGCGCCGAGGAACCAGGCCGCCGCGAGGTCGAGCCCGGCGGCCCACCGATCCTGTCCGGTGAGGGCGTGCGCCCGGGCACAGGCGTCGGCGAGCGCGGCCACCTCGATCGGCTGCTGATCGAATCCGGGGCCCGCGTCCGACGGCCCACGGCCCCCGACGGGGACGACGGACAGGTGCCCGCCGCGGGTCTCCGCGTCGAGCAGCCAGCCGAGAAGCTGCAGCCCGTCCATAACGAGGGCGGGGGCATCCAGCGCAGCGCCGGAAGCGAGCAACGCCTCCGGCAGGGCGGCGTTGGCGTAGGTCAGGCGCGGCTCGGGCCACGGCCATGTCGTACCTGCGCCAGGGACCTGTCCGGGACGGCCGATCACCTGGACGGCCGCGCCGATCAGGTCCCGGGCACCCCGGTGCTGCGGCAGCACGCGGAGGACCTCGGCGGCGCCGAGAGCCGCGAAGGCCATGGCCCGCGACCACGGGGCCCGCCACCGCGCGCCACGCTCGAACGCGACGAGGGCCCGGTCAGCAGAACGAGAGTCGGAGACAGCCGCGCCGAGTCCCCACAGCGCCCTGCCCCAGCAGTCCTCAACCGACGGTGTGCCCCGCCAACGCAGATCGGTGCCCCGCCGGTTGCGGAACCGGCCGTCCTCGGCCTGCGCGGCCAGCACGAATGACAGGTACTGCTCGCGGAGGTCGTCCTGCTCAGGGTCGGCCTCGCGGCAGACGACCACCAGCGCCCGCGCAGCGTCGTCGAGGCAGTAGCCGTGCTCCCGACGCGGCGTGGTGCCCTGTGCGTGCTCGTAGAGCCCGCCCTCGTCGGTGAGCAGGCGCAGGTGCGTGAAGGGCGGGGAGGGGAAGCTGTCGTGGCTCACGAGGCGGTGGCCATCGACGCGGCCACGAGCGAGGTCGCGATCTGCTGGTACCGCCCAGCCACGGCTCCCCAGAGCAGGTCCGGCGCCTTTCGCGCAGCCTGGACCGCCAGGTCGTGGGCGAGCCCCGGCTCGCTCAGCGCCCGGCGCAGGGCCGACTCCAGCGCCTCCGGGTCCCGTTGCGGCACCACGAGCCCCGTCCCGTCCCCCAGGAGCTCGACAGCGTGCGGGAACGCCGTGGAGACGACCGGACGCCCGGCCGCCACAGCCTCGATGAGTACCCCGGACGTCACCTGCTCGCGCGAGTCATAGGGAAGCAGCACCACGTCGGCACGCTGCACCAGCTCGGCGAGCTCGCCGACCCCGAGGTACCTGTCGTCGAGCTCGACGATGTCGTCCACGCCCCGCATCTCGGCGCGCCGGAGCAGGCTGTTGCGGTAGTACTCGCCGTCGCGCTGGAGCACCTTCGGGTGCGTCTTGCCCATGACGAGATAGCGCGGCCGGAGGTCCCGCAGGCCGGGCATGGCGTCGATCGCCCACTCGATGCCCTTTCCCGGTCCGAGCAGGCCCCAGGTGAGGACGAGTGGACCACCGGTGGAACGAGGGCGCGTGCGGACGACGCCGTGGTCGATGGCTCCGTGCGGGATCACGACGACGCGCTCCGGGTCGGCGGCGTAGCTCGCCACCAGCCGTTGGCGCGCGGTCTCGGTCATTGTGACGAGCACGTCGGCCGACTCGACGAGCCGTCGGAGGATGCGGCGCTGCCTCGGCGTCGGCTCCTGCAGCACCGTGTGCAGGACGATGATCGTCGGCGCGGTCAGGCCGGCCACGATGTCGATCACATCGGCCCCGTCCGCACCGCCGTAGATCCCGTACTCGTGGTGGACCACCACGGCGTCGAAGCCGTTGAGGTGGCGAACCGCCTGCATCGCGCTGTCCGGTGAGCCGTTGACGAGGTGCGCCACGACCTCCGCGCCGGGATGGGTCTCGGGCTGGTCGACGACCCGGACGACGCCGACGGTCCCGGGCGAGCGGTCCAGCTCTTCGGTGAGGGCAGCGCTGAACGTGGCGAGACCGCACTGGGTCGGTGGATAGGTGCTCAGCAGCCCGATGCTCGCAACGGGGCGGGTGGAGCGGGTACTGACACGCATGGACGGCTCTCCTGACGTCGGCGAAACCTGATGTGAGCCGAGTGGGCTACGCGTCGTCAGTGACGGTGAGCACGCACGGGTCTAACGCCGTCCCCGGAGAGGATCGGTTTTCACAGGAGCAACCGCCGACGGACAGTCGGGTTGATTCTGGTCAGCGCGCAGCCCAGGACCCGGGTGCGCTCACGTCGCCGTTCCCGCGCTCAGGGAGTGCGGCCTCGGTAGGGCATGACCCCGGTCCGAGCCCCGCCGTTCGTCGTGGAGTCGCCGGCGCAGACGCATGCTCGTTGGAGCCCGCCTGCCGCCGACGCGGTGCAGTACCGGATCCCGATCCGGTCATGGGCATCCCACGCGTGCGGGCACACGGCGCAGGCGGGGTGGGATGAGTCGTCAGTACCCGGCTCGGCGACGGTCACCTTCGCGTCGATCGCTGGCATCTTCCGCGTTCCTGTCTCTCGGACGATCATGCGGTCCCCGGCGAACGGTGCTCCCGGGTCTGTGCGGGACGAGCAAGGAAACGTCGGCGTGTTCGCTGGAATCGCGAACAGTTGCTGGAGCGTCATGCCTGCCGGCGCAACGGGTCTCGGGCGATGCCGCGTCACGAGAGACGCGACCACACGTCACTCTACGCCCGGCTGATCCGGATCCACCCCGCGCAGGACCTCTTCAGATCGGCCGCGCTCACGATCCGACGGCGCCGGGCTCAGGGCGCATTTCATCGCGTCACCTCCTCGTGAACCGCGGCGGGCGCTTCTCGGTGCGGGCGCGGCGCCCCTCCGCGAAGTCCTCGCTGGTCCAGCACGCCTCGAACGCGGCGAGGAGCTCCTTCTCGGCGCCGGGGTCGACCTCCGGCTCGGGCACGGCGTTGAGGACCTGCTTGGAGCAGCCGACCGTGAGCGGCGCGAGCTCGGCCATGTCCTCGGCCCAGCTGCACCTGCGGCTCTCCGACCGCTGATCCAGCGTCGTGACCCTGTCGGTCAACCGCCGAGCAGCTTGCCGAGCTGCTGCTGCACCGTGAGTACGGCGAGGACCCCGAACAGCAGGAACGACCAGACCAGGGCAGCGATCCGGAACCCGCCGATGCGGATGGGTTTCGGCAACATCTTGCGGTTGATCGCGATCAGCAGCGCGGAGTAGATGAACATCATCGTGCCGCCGGTGCAGGCGGAGATGACCGCCAATGTGATCGGCTGGGAGAAGCCGGCGGAGATGACGATGATCCCGATGACGACCAGGCCCCACACGAGCCCCGCGTAGACCTTGCTCTCCGAGACGTTGGGGAAGTACATGGTCTTCAGCACGTCGGCGGCGAGCCTGCTGGTGTAGTCGACGATGCCCAGAGCTGCGGAGAACAGCGCCACCGCACCGACGATCCAGAAGAAGTAGCCGAACCAGGTGCCCACGCGCTCCATCAACACCTGCCCCTCCACCTGGAGGAACGCGATGTTGTTCGTCACCGTGTCGTTGCCGAAGACCGTGGCGTAGGCGAGCAGCGACATGAACACGATCGACACGAACGAGATCAGCACGAACGTGTACAGCTGCTCCCGGTTGGCGAAACGCCACCAGCCCCGCCAGTGCGTCATGTTCTGCTCGGTCGGCAGGAACACGTAGCCCACGCGCCCCCTGGCCTCCACCTCCTTGGTCAGAGGCGACACGATCTTCGGGACGTAGTGGCCCATGCCGAAGCCCTTGTCCCGGATCCAGTTGCTCTGCACCAGGTTCTGGCCGCCGCCGGCACCGGCGAACGCCAGCGCGCCCATCAGCACGGCGAATCCGAGCTCGGCTGCGGGGAACCGGGGCTGGGTGACGGCCTGGGGCAGGTCGGCCCACGCCGGCCCGATGGCGACGAGCGAACCGATGACGATCAGCACCAGTACCGCGGCGACCTTGATCATCTGGGCGCGCTCGAGCGCGTTGTAGACGATCGGCGCCAGGGTGAGGATGAGCCCGACCACGACGAGGATCACCACCGCGATGACGGCCGCGCTCCCCCCGAACGCGTAGGAGATCAGCGTCGCGGAGCTGGTGGCCCACGCCGGCCAGATGTTGGCGAAGTAGGCGAGGATCGCGAACACCAGGCCCCAGTGTTTCCACAGTCGGCTGAAGCCGGTGATCGCCGTCTCGCCGGTGGCCAGGGTGTACCGCTCGATCTCCATGTTGAGGAAGTACTGGGTGATCAGACCGACCAGTGCGGCCCAGATGAAGGTCAGACCGACTTGGGAAGCGATGTAGGGGAAGAGGATGAACTCCCCGCTCGCCAGCCCAACGCCCGCGGCGACGATGCCCGGCCCGACGTACTTCCATTGCCGCGCGGGCGGGGCGGGCAGGTCGCGGACCTCGGGTCGGGGCAGGTACTTGGTCGGGAACAGCTGCGAGGGATCGGAGGTGACCGCGTCGTTGCGATCCGTGGTGGCCATCGTGTGTCTCCTTGCACGTACGACAATTCGGGCGTGATCCTCAGCGGTGAACCGTCCCCTCCGCGGTCAGCAGAGTCAACTCGTGGGGCCGGGGACGTGCCTCCCAGTCACCGCACCGCGAAGGCTCCCGTGACCGCGGCGGTGGACAACCGCTCCTGCACGTCGTGCCCGGTGAGCCGGGAGGCGAGGTAGCCCGCGACGAAGGCGTCACCGGCACCGACGGCGTCGTCGGGCACAGGTGGGAGCCTGCGCTGCCGTGCCGGTAGTAGTACACGTGCGAGGAGGTATCGGTGCGCCGCTCGCGCAGCATCAGAGCGGTGGGCGCGTCGTCGCGCCTGACCATCGCGCGGACCCGCTCGGCCAGCAGGTGGCGCTCCACCAGGTCGCCGATGGGATGCCACGGTCGGCGGCGGCCGCGATGACCGCGGGCACGACCGACGGCGAGACGACGAAGCGCGCGCCCGCGTCGACAGGGCGGTCGACGTCCGCTGCGGTGAGCACCGTGCCCATGCCCAGGTCGACTCCGGCGGGGACCCGCGCCGCAAGCCGTTCGACAACCTCCAGGGCACCGCGTGTGGTCATCGTCAGCTCGAGGCAGCGGATGCCGCCCTCCACCAGTGTGTCGACCACGGCCTCCGCGCGGGAGGCGTGCTCCGCGCGGAGGATGGCAACGACCCGGGTGGTGACCAGCGCCTCACTCATCGGAACGGGCGGCGGCACGAGTGCTGCGGCTCGCTGCCCCGGACCATGGAGGTAGGTGCTGCCGAGCCGGGCGACTGCGGCACCCAGCCGGTGCCGGCCCGCGGTCGGCTCGAGCTCGACGTAGCCGTGGTCGAGCAACGGGGCGACCAGCCGGGCGACCGTGCTCCTGGCCAGCCCCGCGTCCGCGGCCAGCTCCGTCAGTGTGCATCCGCCGGCGGCGTGACGGGTGGCGACCACCTCGATGAGGCTGAGCGCTCTGCGGAGGGAAGTCGAGGAGTTGCGCGGCGCCGCGCCCGGCATCGCCGCCTCCGTCCCGTTCGTCCTGCAATGCAGAAGTTAGGCTGCATTGGTGCGATTGCATCATGCGGGACGGGTTCGCCTGGTACAAGAGCTTCGCGTAGTCCGCCGATCGACCCGCTCCGGACCGCGACACGTTCGCGTTCGCGCAGGTCGTCCCGATGCGGGCGGGCCGGAGTCATTTGACGGATGCCGCGCCGGAGCCCGTCGACTCACACTTGCCGGGCAGTGAGTGTGCCCGTGCGGAGGAGGCCCGTCATGACGATCGCGCAGTCGGAGAGCGACAAGATCTACGACGAACTCATCGCCGCCCACACGATCATGCGGCGGGGCGTGGATCTGTTGCGCACCGCTCTGGCGCGCACACCGACGGCTCCCGTCGAGGTGGACAGCTGTGTGGGGGTGGGGCGCTGGCTCATCGAGTTCGTCCACCAGCACCAGCGCACCGAATCGGACCTGTTCTGGCAGCCGCTGGCCGATGCGTCCCCGACCGACGTCGGGGAGCTCCACGATCTGACGGTCCAGCATATCCAGATCGATCGGGAACTGGACCAGCTCGCCTCGCGCCTGGACCACCTCGAGGCCGGCCACGAAGCCGCCGCCGCCCAGGCACTGAGAGATCTGGATGTCGTACGCCAGACCCTCTCCGATCACCTCGACGAGGAGGAGTCACTCCTCAAGGCGCTGTTCCCGATGTTGGAGCCG
>DASRSC010000116.1:0-3884 GCA_035695525.1 Pseudonocardia sp.
CCGTCGCGAGCCGGCGCTACCAGCCGCAGGACCCGCGCCTGTCCGGCCGTCGCGAGGAGATGGTGCTCAACGTCGCGTACCTCGTGGACGAGGCCGGTGCGGACGCCCTGCGCCGGCTGGTCGAGCAGCATGATGGGCAGAGCCTGCGGCTGGAGCTCACCGGTCCGTGGGCGCCGTACTCCTTCGCGACCCTGGAGGAGGAACCGTGAGCGTCGTGCCCGACCGCGATGTGGCGCTGGTCGACCTGCTCGACCGGCTGCTCAACGGCGGTGTCGTGATCACCGGGGACATCACCATCTCGCTGGCCGATGTCGACCTGGTGCACGTCTCACTCCGTGCCCTGATCAGCTCCGTCGAGACCCTGATCGAACACTGATGGTCATCGAACACTGATGGTCATCGAATACTGACTGGTGGAGGTGGAACAGTGGCCGAGCTCCCGGCACGCCTGCCGCTCGACCCCGATGCCGTGGGCCGCGACCTCGGCAGGCTCGTCCTCACCATCGTGGAACTGGTGCGCCAGCTGATGGAGCGTCAGGCGATCCGGCGGGTCGAGGCGGGCAACCTCCCGGACGAGACGGTCGAGCGGCTCGGGCTCGGGTTGATGCGCCTCGAGGAGGCGATGACCGAGCTGCGGGAGCACTTCGGGCTGCGCGCCGAGGACCTCAACATCGACCTCGGCCCCCTCGGGAGCCTGCTCCCCCGGACAAACGACCGCGACTAGCACCCGCGCCGCGAGTCGCCCGTTTCCGGCCCGCGAGTCGCCGGTTTCGCGCCCGCGAGTCGCCCGTCCCCGGCCCGCGAGTCGCCCGTTTCGCGCCCGAGCCGCCCGTTTCGTGCCTGCGAGTCGCCGCTACGGGTGGGCGTGTCGGGCCTTCTCCGCTGTTGAGCCGCCCGTCGGCCCGCTCGCCGTCAGCCCACCCGCTCCGCCCCCGCCGACGGCTGCGCCCCGCGGATGTCCGGCTCCCGGTAGAGGGCCTCCGCGAACGCCGCCCGGACCGTCGACGCCACGGCGTCTGCCCGGTCGACAGGAACCAGCGCGATCGCCGAGCCGCCGAACCCGCCGCCGGTCATCCGCGCGCCGAGCGCCCCGGCCCGCCGCGCGGCCGAACAGGCCAGGTCGAGCTCGTCGCAGGACACCTCGTAGTCGTGCGCGAGCGACGCATGCGACGCGTCCAGCAGCGGACCGATCTCGGACAGCCGCCCCGCGTCGAGCAGCGCGACCGTCTCACGGACACGAGCGATCTCCGTGACGATGTGGCGCGCCCGTGGGACGAGATCAGGGTCGAGCGTCGTGACCTCAGCGAGCGTGGCGGCGCGGAGGCTGGGCATCCCGAGTGCCGCGGCCGCCTTCTCGACGGCCGAGCGGCGCACCCCGTACTGACCGTCGGCGAGCCGATGCCGCACCCGGGTGTCGATCACCATGACGACCAGCCCGTCGTCCGCAGGGGCGAACGGGACCGCCCGGTCCGTTCCGTCGCGCATATCGAGCAGGAGTGCGTGGCCGGCGACACCCAGCAGTGACGTCGCCTGGTCCATCCCGCCGGTGGCCGCGCCGACCACGTCGTTCTCGGCGCTGATGCAGGCTGCCGCCAGGGCACGGCGACCAGACGGGGTGCCGCCGAGCCCCAGCCCGAACAGCTCGTCCACCGCCAGGGCGGTGGAGCACTCCAGGGCCGCCGACGAGGAGAGCCCGGCCCCGAGCGGCACCGAGTCGGTGACCAGCAGGTCGATCCCACCGACCTCGTGCCCGGCCTGCCGCAGCGCCCACAGCACGCCGGCTGCGTAGCCGGCCCAGCCGTCGGGGGAGCGGGGGCCGACCTCGTCGAGCGTGCCGCTCCAGTCGTCCTGCTCGGCGAGGCTGTGCAGCCGCGCGCGGCCGTCGTCCCGGGCCGCCACCTCCACCACCGTGCGCTCAGCGATCGCGAACGGGAGGCAAAGCCCCTGCGCATAGTCGACGTGCTCGCCGATCAGGTTGACGCGTCCCGGCGCGGCCCACCGGCCGTCGGCCTCGCGCCCGAAGAGCTCCCGGAACCCCGTCACGCCGGGCCCACGTCCCGCAGCCGCTGCGCGATCCGTTCCGGCGAGGCGTCGTTGATCCAGGCGCCGACGCCCGACTCGGACCCCGCGAGGTACTTGAGCTTCCCGGGTGCCCGGCGCAGCGAGAACAGCCGCAGGTGCAGCCGGGTGAGGTCACGCCCGGTGTGCACGGGCGCCTGGTGCCATCCGGCGATGTAGGGCGGGAGCTCGCCGAAGTAGCGGTTGAACCGCTGTAGCAGGTCGCGGTACAGCACGGCGAGCTCGTCGCGCTCCGCGCCGTTCAGGGCGGCGATGTCTGGGGCGGCCCGGTGCGGGACGAGGTGTGCCTCGACGGGCCAGCGCGCCGCCGCGGGCACGAACGCCGTGAAGTGCCGGCCTTCGAGGACGACGCGGCTGCCGGCCTTGCGCTCGCTGTCGAGCACGTCGCCCATGAGGTCGCGACCGGTGCGCTGCCGGTGTTCCGCGGAGCGCGCGAGCAGTTGCGCCGTGCGCGGGGTGACGAACGGATAGGCGTAGATCTGCCCGTGCGGGTGTTCGAGAGTAACCCCGATCTCCTTGCCGCGGTTCTCGAAGGGAAAGACCTCGTCGATCCCCGGCATCGCGGAGAGCTCGGCGGTGCGGTCCGCCCACGCCTCGATCACAGTGCGCACCCGCTCCACGGGCAGCGCGGCGAAGGAGGAGTTGTGGTCGCTCGTGAACAAGACGACCTCGCAGCGCCCCACGGCAGGGCGCTGGGGCCACAGCGGGTTGCCGTCCACCTCGGGCGCGACGTCCGCGGCGATGTTCTCCGCGAAGGAGGGGAACCTGTTCTCGAACACGACCACGTCGTAGTCGGGCGCCGGGACCTCGGTCGGTTCGCGGCCCGGGCGCGTGGGGTCCAGCGGGCAGTGGTCGGCCGGCGGGAGGAAGGTGCGGTCCATGCGGTGCGCCGCGATCGTCACCCACTCCCCGGTGAGCACGTCGAACCGCATGATCGAGTTGTGCTGCACCTGGGGGAGGTCGCGGGTGTCGGGCACCACCCGAGTCGCGTCGCCGCTCAGGTACGGCTCGGTGTCGTCGAAGTAGAACAGCTCGCGCCCGTCGGCCATCCGCGCCGCGGTGCGCCGGACCCTGTGCGACGTCGAGGATGCGCTCGCACGCTCGCTCATGACGCCAGTACCAACCGTGCGCAGGAGCTCTCGAGGATCTTGCGGGCGTCCGCCTCCAGCCCGCCGTCCGTCACCACCACGTCCACCTCGTCGAGAGTCGCGATCGTGCTCAGGCCCACCACTCCCCATTTCGAGTTGTCGGCCACCACGGCGACGCGGCGGGCGCTCGCGACCAGCGCCCGGTTCGTCTCGGCCTCCACCAGGTTCGGCGTGGTGAACCCGGCCTCGGCGTCCATGCCGTGCACTCCCATGAGCAGCCAGTCGACGTGCAGTCTGCGCAGGGCGGCCACCGCGACCGGCCCGACCAGCGCGTCCGACGGGGTGCGCTCCCCGCCCGTGAGCACCACGGTCAGATCGTCGCGAGGCGACTCGTGCAGCACCTCCGCCACGCGCAGCGAGTTGGTCACGACGGTCAGCCGCGGCACGGTGAGCAGCGCCGATGCCACGGCGTGGGTAGTGGTGCCCGCCGAGAGCGCCACGGACGCGCCCGGCTCGATCAGCGCGGCCGCCGCCGCCGCGATGGCCTGCTTGGCCGCCGTGTGCAGGCCCGACTTGGCAGCGAACCCCGGCTCGTCGACGCTGCTGCCGGCCGCGGTCGCCCCGCCGTGCACGCGCGAGACCAGCCCGCGGGTCGCGAGCACGTCGATGTCGCGGCGGACGGTCATGTCGGAGACCCCGAGCCGTTCCACGAGTTCG
>DASRSC010000117.1:0-2298 GCA_035695525.1 Pseudonocardia sp.
GCCGTTGAGCAGGATGGCCATCGCGAGCGATGCCATCTGCTCGTCGGCGACGTCCCCGTGCGTGTACGCCGAGACGACCCAGTCGATCTGCTCGTCGGACAGTCGCCCGCCGTCCCGTTTGGCGGTGATGACCTCGACCGCGCTGATGTTCTGGACGGCGATGGGCACGCTGCTCCTCCGGTGCTCGTCGATCACGACGCCTCAGGATGCCAGGGACGACCCGCGGGCCGGATTCGCGGCTCGCAGTCGGTACTCCCCGTCGGAAACGCCCATCACGCGCTTGAACGCGGTGCTGAACGCGCTCTCGGATCCGTAGCCCGTCGTGCCGGCGATCGAGGCGACCGTACGGCCGGTGTCCCGCAGCATCCGCGACGCGGAGTGCACCCGCAGGCGGAGCACCCTGGACTTCTTCATGAACAAGGTGGCGCCGCGCGCGAACACCGTCCACCGCGTCAACGCCAGCCACTCGCCGTTCCTGTCCCGACCGGCCGAGCTGGCCGACCTGATCGGCACTATCGCACTCACGCCGGCTCGGACTGCGTGACATCCTCAGAGGGGCGGCGGCCACCCAGCTCACCGCCGGTCCGGGCAGCGCAGATGCGCTCAGGCCCGCCGGTCCGGGAGGTCGGCGGGCCCGAATGCGTCCGGCAGCACCTCGCGCATCGGGAGGATCCCGCGCGGGGTGTCGACGAGGCAGTCAGGGCCGCCGAACTCGTAGAGGATCTGCCGGCAGCGACCGCACGGCATCAGCAGCTCACCGGCGCCGGACCGGCAGGCCACCGCGACGAACCGGCCCCCGCCCGTGAGCCGCAGCTGCCCCGCCATCGTGCACTCCGCGCACAGGCCGAGCCCGTACGAGGCGTTCTCCACGTTGCACCCGGTGACCACACGGCCGTCGTCGCACACCGCCGCTGCCCCGACCTGCAGGTGCGAGTAGGGCGCGTAGGCCGATCCGGCCGCCGCTACCGCGGCCTCGCGCAGCGCGTCCCAGTTGGGCTCAGTCACCTTCGCCCCGCCGGTACTCGACGCCGATGGCCGCTGGGGGCCGCAGTCGTTGTGACGCCACGGCGAGGACCAGCAGCGTGACGAGCTGCGGTGCGTACGCCGCGAACTCGCGCGGCACGGTGTCGATCGAGTAGTAGATGGCGTACACCAGGCCACCCGCGATCGCGGCGATCAACGCCGCGCGCCACCGGCGCCGCGCCGCCCACACCACCGCGAGCCCGACGGCGAGGATCGTCGCCCCGTAGAGCAGGCCATGCACGGCCTCGCCGCCGGCCCGCAGCTGGACTCCGTCGACGTAGCCGAACAGCGCCGAACCGGCGAGCAGACCACCGGGACGCCAGTTGCCGAAGATCATCGCGGCGAGCCCGATGTACCCGCGGCCGCCGGTCTGGCCCTCCAGGTAGCCGAGCTGGCCGGGGTTGAGCGTCAGCGCCGCTCCGCCCAGGCCGGCGAGTGCGCCCGAGATGACCACGCCGACGTACTTGTAGGTGACGACCTTGACCCCGAGAGACTCGGCGGCCACCGGGTTCTCCCCGCAGGAGCGCAGCCGCAGCCCGAAGCGCGTGCGCCACAGCACCAGGTAGCTGATCGGGACGAGCGCGAACCCGATGATCACGAGTGGCGTGAGCCCGCTGAGCAGGCCGCCGAGCAACCCCGCCACGTCGGAGAGCAGGACACGCTGCTGGGACTCGACGGACGCCAGGCCGTCGGCCACCGGTTGCACGGAGAACGTGGCGAACGCCTCGACCCGCGGTGACTGGCGCGGGTTCTGCGAGATCGGCTCGAACAACAGCGTCGACAGGTACTTCGTCACGCCCATGCCGAGGAGGGTGATCGCGACGCCGGACACGATGTGGTTGACGTTGAACGTCACGGTCGCGACGGCGTGCAGCAGCCCGCCGAGCGCACCGAGGACGATGCCACCGAGGACCGCCGCCCACGGCCCCCACTGGTAACCGGCCCAGGCTGCACCCCAGGTGCCGAGGATCATCATGCCCTCGAGGCCGATGTTGATGACCCCCGCGCGTTCGGACCACAGCCCGCCGAGACCGGCGAACAGGATCGGGAGCAGCAGCAGGACCGCCGCCTGCGTAGTGCCCCGCGAGGTCAGCTGGTACTGCCCGGTCAGGGTGGCGGTGACCGAGAGGATCACTACTCCGGCCGCGATCATGCTCACGACACGCACCCATGCCGGGATGCGGGGCCGCCGCGGGACGGGCGGGGGAGCCGCTGTCACGGGTGCTCTCGTCAGGGCCGTCATGGCGCCACCTTCTCCGCAGCTGTGGCGCTGCG
>DASRSC010000118.1:0-1613 GCA_035695525.1 Pseudonocardia sp.
CGTATCCGCGCACGACCGGGTTAGGGGAGGCGGAAGCCCACGTCGGCGGGGAGCTGCGCGGTGTCCATCTGGGCCTTCTGCAGCTTGCCCGCGTAGTCCCAGTTCATCGACTGCCACCGGGTGAACTGGTCGACCACCCACACGCCCGACTGGCGGCTCCCGTTCCCGGAGCGTCCGTTGCCGCCGAACGGCAGGTGCGCCTCGGCGCCCGAGGTCGAGTTGTTGACGCTCACCATCCCCGCGCTCACCCGCTCCCGGAACCGGAACGCGTGCACCGGCGTGGACGTGTAGATCGAGGCCGAGAGCCCGTAGCCGTGCCCGTTGGCCAGCTCGACGGCCTCGTCGAACGTCCCGAACGCGGCTATGCCGACGATCGGGCCGAACGTCTCGGTGCGGTAGATCTCGTCCTCGGCCCGCACCCCGTCGACGATCGTCGGGTGGGCGTAGAGGCCCGCGGCCGCGTCACCGGCGAAGCCCTCCCGCGGGTTGTCCGCGGTGATCCGTCCGGTGCCGGTGGAACCGTGCACCGTGTGGTGGGGGCGCACGAGGTCGAGGTGGCGCTCGAAGCTCTCCAGGAACCGGGCGTTGATCATCGGCCCGTAGAGGACGTCGTCGCGGGTCGGGTCGCCGATCACCGCCGATCGGACGGCGGCCTCGTAGCGGCGCAGGAACTCGTCATGCACGCTCTCGTGCACGACGACGGTGCCCAGAGAGGTGCAGCGCTGCCCGGCCGTGCCGAAGCCGGAGAAGAGTGCGCCCTCCACGGCCAGGTCGAGGTCGGCGTCCGGCATGACGACGAGCGGATTCTTGCCGCCCAGCTCCAGGCACGGGTTCTGCAGGTGCCGCCCGGCGAGCTCGCCGATCCGCACGCCCACAGCCGACGACCCGGTGAACCCGATCTTGTCGACCAGGCCGGCGTCGAGCGCCGTCGCGAGCCCGTCGAACGTGGCGGGCCCGTCGGTCAGCACCGTGTTCAGTACACCGTCGGGGAGGCCGCCGCGCGTGAACAGCTCGGTGAACGCCTCGGCGATGGCCGGGGTGTACTCGGCAGGCTTCCAGACGACCGCGTTGCCGCACAGCAGCGCGGGCACGAGGTACCACGAGGGCACCGCCACCGGGAAGTTCCCGGCCGTGACGATCGCTGCGACCCCGACGGGCACGCGGAACGTGAAGGGCTGCTTGTCGGGCATCTCGCTGGGCACGGTCTGTCCGTAGAGCCTGCGGCCCTCCCCGGCGAAGAAGGTGCAGGTGTCGATCACCTCCTGCACCTCGCCCCTGGACTCCGCGAGCGGCTTCCCGATCTCGCGGGTGACGAGCGCGGCCAGCGCGTGGGCGTTGGCCTCGACGAGGCGGCCGATCTGCTCGACCACGCGGCCGCGGACCGGCGCCGGGGTGGCCGCCCAGCCGCGCTGCGCGTCCCGGGCGACCCGGCAGGCCTCGACGAAGGTGCCGGCGTCGCCGAGCAGAGCCTCGGCCACGGTGTCGCCGCGCGCCGGATCCACCGACGCAAGGCGCCCGCCCGGGGCATCGTCGCGCCACTTGCCCTCGATGAACGAACCGATACCGCGCGCGGTGCTGCTGATCACGCGGCCTCCTCGCTGACGCTCGTCAGC
>DASRSC010000119.1:0-3883 GCA_035695525.1 Pseudonocardia sp.
TAGAGGAACGGCGTGCGGGGACCCTCGGCGATCACGTCGTGCTGACCTGGCTTGATCCGCGAGTCTCGCCGAAGGCCGGCGGGATCCTGCCGTAGCCAGGGGTGCTGAAGAACGGCAGGCTGGACGATATGACCGTATCGACTCCGGCCCAGCCGACGTCCGCCCAGCCGGCTCTCCAACCCGCGCCGTCGGACATCGTGGCCACCGTCGCCGACCGGCTCGGCCGCGACCAGGTGTTCGGTCCACCGGTCGCGAGCGGCGGGACCACGCTGATTCCGGTGGCGCGGGTGCGGGCGGGCGGCGGGGTGGGCGGCATGCGTCCCGGGGTGGCGAGCACCGGGGCCGGCGTCGTGGCCAGGCCACTCGGTGCCTTCGCCGTAGGCCCGGACGGGAAGGTGGCCTGGCACCCGGCCGTCGACGTCAACCGGATCGTCCTGGGTGGACAGCTGGCCCTCGCCGCCGTCCTCGTGGTGGCGTCGCGCCGGCTCCGCCGACGGCGCCGGTAGCCGCAGCTCAGCCGTCGAGCTTGCGGAAGTCCCAGCTGGTGATCTTCTCCGGCACCAGGCGCAGCCAGGCGTGGCGTCCGTCGCGGACGATGGTGCCGTCGGTGTAGCGGTCGGCGAAGGCCTGCTCCGGGCCGTCCAGGTCGGGTACCGGTTCGCCCGTGCGCGGCACCTCGCCGACGACCTCGACCCGCCCGCGCAGCTCCACCCCGCGCAGCTCGCCATAGGCCTCTCCGGCGTCGACGACGACGGCGACCCTCGGGTCGTTCTGCAGGTCTGTCCAGCGCTGGCTGCGCGACAGCGAGGTCAGCCACAGCGCTCCGCCCTGCCAGACGAACCACAACGGGGTGGCGTGCGGGCCGTTCCGGCCGACGGTGGCCACCCGGCAGGTGCGCTGCTCCGCGAGGAAGGCGTCGACCTCGTCGAGGGACATCGCGATCGCGCGGGCGCGCCGTTGCTCCTTCATAGGCGTTGGACGCTAGCGCAGCCGTGCCGTGCCGTGGCCGGCCGGATCCGATGGACTACCGGGCCGTCGGGTCACCGGCGGGTGCAGCGGCCAGGAGACCGGGCAGCTCACGCACCCCGTCCAGGAGCCGGGTGGGGTACTCGGCGGCGAGCTCGTCGGCCGTCTGCGCTCCGGTAGCACCGCGACGACGACGCCTGCTCCCGCCGCGTGCCCGGCGCGGACGTCGAGCACGGTGTCGCCGGCCACGAGGACACGCGCGGGCACGGTCACGCCCGTCAGCTCCATCGCGCGTTCGATCATGTCCGGCGCCGGGCGTCCCGCCGCCACCTCGTCGGCGCAGACCACCGCGTCGAGCTGCTCGCCGACCCGCCAACCGATCGCGGCGAGCAACGGATCGGTGACCTGCTGGTCGAACCCGGTGGTCAGGGCGACATCCGCTCCGGAGCGCTTCCGGTCGGCGCGCCCGTCCCGTCCGAGGCGGAGTTGTGCCGCGAGTTCACCTCGTCCCGCGGGCCGGTACGGCAGGCGCTGGCCGGGCTGCGCGACGACGGGTTGATCGGGGCGGTCAAGGCCGCCGGGCTGTCGTGCTGGACGCCGTGCCGGCACAGCCGTTCGACACCCTTCTCTCGTTCTCCCACTGGGCCGAGCTGATGGGCCGGACGCCCGGACAGCGCACGCAGCAGATCGCGCTGCGCAGGCCTGAACCCGCTGTCGCTGCGGCCCTGCAGCTGGGCCCCGGCGCCCGGGTCGTGCAGCTGGTGCGGCTTCGGCTGCTGGACGGCGAGCCGGCCATGCTGGAACGCACGACGTTCGTCGAGCCGCTGGGCAGGACGTTGCTCTCCGTCGACCTGGATGCCGGATCGATCTACGCCATGCTCACCGCCTGCGGAGTCGACCTGCACGCAGCCCGGCACACCTTCGATGCCGTGGCCGCCGAGCGGCAGGACGCGGTCCTGCTGGAGGTCGCCGAGGGCGCTCCGCTGCTGCGAGAGCGCCGCCTGACCACCAGCTCGACCGGTGAGCCACTGGAGTGGTCCGACGACCGCTACCGGCCCGACATCGCGACCGTGACGATCTCCAACACCCGCCGGTCGCGACCCGGGATGGCCCGCACCTGGCCATAGATGCGGGTCGCCCGCCCCCAGATGGGTACCAGCAGGCATGGCGGACGAGAGCACCACCTCGGACCTGATCGTCGAGCGGCTGCTCGAATGGGGCGTCGACATCTGCTTCGGTATCTGTGGCGACCAGGTCAACGGATTCTTCGAGGCGATCCGCACACGCGCGGACCGGTTCCGCTTCGTGCACGTGCGCCACGAGGAGTCGGCCGCGCTCGCGGCGGTGGGCCACGCCAAGTTCACCGGCCGGCCGGCCGCGGTGGTGACGACCGCGGGGCCGGGTGCGTTGCACCTACTCAACGGCCTCTACGACGCCCGGATGGACGGTGCCCCCGTCATCGTGATCACCGGGATCCCGCACCACGACGTTCTCGGCACGCACATGCTCCAGGACGTGCCGTCCGATCGTCTGTTCGAGCAGGTGTGCCCCTTCAACGAGCGCGTGATGGGCCGCGCGCACGCCGCGGCGATGACCGATCTCGCTGTGCGCAGCGCACTGCAGAACCGGACACCGTCGCACCTCGCGATCCCGCTGGACGTCCAGTCGATGACCGAGGACACCCCGTCCCCCAAGAACGTGCCGGACCACCTCTCGACAGCGTGGTCCCCCGCCACGCTCACGCCGCCCGCGGACCTCGTCCATGCCGCCGCCGACCTCCTGAACTCCTGCGAACGCGTCGCGATCTGCGCGGGTGCCGGAGCGCGCGGCGCAGGCGACGTGCTCGAGGTGATCGCCGACAGCCTCGGCGCGCCGATCGTCAAGGCCGGGCTCGGTAAGGCCGTGGTGCCCGACGACAGCCCCTTCACGACCGGCGGCATGGGCTTGCTCGGCACGCGGGCCAGCCAGGAGGTCTTCGAGCAGTGCAACGGCTTCCTGATCGTCGGCTCGGCCACGCCCTACGCGGAGTTCTGGCCGAAGCCTGGACAGGCGCGGACGGTGCAGATCGACGTCAACGCCGACCGGATCGGGCTGCGCCACCCGGTCGAGATCGCACTGGTCGGACACGCCGAGCCGACCCTCACGGCGTTGCTGCCCCTGGTCCATGAGCGCCGCGACCGTTCCTTCCTCGAGCAGGCGCAGCGTGGTGTCCTGCGCTGGTGGGATTTGCTGCGGGAGCAGGCGAACAGCTCAGGGAGCCCGATCCGGCCGCAGGTGGTGACCGTCGCGCTGTCGGAACTGCTGCCCGACCGTGCGATCGTCACCGGCGATGCTGGCAGCAACACGTTCGTCTCCCACCGGCTGCGGCTGCGTCGTGGGATGGACTACGGCTTCTCCGGCACGCTCTGCACGATGGGCTCGGCGGTGCCGTACGCGATCGGGGCGCAGATCGCGTTCCCGCAGCGGCCGGTTGTCGCGGTGGTCGGCGACGGGGGCATGGCCATGGGCATGGGGGAGCTCGCCACACTCGCGCAGTACCAACTGCCGATCACGGTGGTCGTGCTGCGCAACAACGCGCTCGCGCTGGAGATCTGGGAACAGGCCGCCCTGCTGGGCAACCCGCAGTACGGCTGCGAGCTGTCGCCGGTCGACTTCGCCGGGGTCGCGCGGGCGTGCGGTCTCGAGGGGTGGAGCGTCAGCGAGCCCGGCGACGTCCGTGCGGCCCTGGCCGCTGCGCTCGCTCATGACGGGCCGTCCCTCGTGGAGGTCGTCGTCGACCCGTTCGAGGCGCCGTTCGGGGAGACGCTGAAGCCGGAGCAGGCGCAGAAGATCGTTCAGGCGTTCGACAAGGGCGAGCCCGCGGCCGGGGCGATGGCGCGCAACCTCCTCGACCCCGCCCGCCGCGTGCTGTCGCCCG
>DASRSC010000120.1:0-7514 GCA_035695525.1 Pseudonocardia sp.
ACACACCTCCCGGCGACGTGCTCACGATCCTGAAGATCAAGGAGGTCGTCGAGGTACTCGAGGAGGCCGCGGACGCGTTCGAGACGGTGGCCAACACCGTCGAGAGCATCGTGGTCAAGGAGTCCTGAGTGGAGCTCGCCATGATCGTCGTGGTGATCGTCGTTGCGCTCGTCTTCGACTACACCAACGGCTTTCACGACGCCGCCAACGCGATCGCCACCTCCGTTGCCACCCGCGCCCTCGCGCCCCGCACCGCCCTCGCCATGGCAGCAGTGATGAACCTGGTCGGAGCGTTCCTCGGCACCGAGGTGGCCTCGACGGTCGGCAGCGGCATCATCGAGGCGCCGCAGGGCTCGTCCGGACTGCTGGTGGTGCTGGCCGCACTCGTCGGGGCCATCGCGTGGAACCTCATCACATGGTGGCTGGGCCTGCCGTCCTCGTCGTCGCACGCGCTGATCGGTGGCCTCGTCGGGGCGGCGCTCGCGTCGTCCGGCGGCGTGCAATGGGGCGGGGTGCTCGAGAAGGTCGTCATCCCGATGGTGGTATCGCCGGTGGTGGGGTTCCTCCTGGCCGGTCTCGTGATGGTGGCGATCCTCTGGCTCTTCCGCCGGGGCAGGCCGAGGCGGCTCTACCGTGGATTCCGGCACGCGCAGACGGTGTCGGCCGCGGCAATGGCACTCGGCCACGGCCTGCAGGATGCCCAGAAGACGATGGGCGTGATCGTGCTGGCCCTGGTGGTCGGCGGTTACCACGAGGGATTCGACGTCCCGTGGTGGGTCGTCCTGCTCTCGGCGGGAGCCCTGTCGGCCGGCACCTACACCGGGGGCTGGCGGATCATGCGGACGTTGGGCAGGCGGATCATCGACCTCGATCCGCCGCGCGGCTTCGCCGCCGAGGTCACCGCGTCGGCGGTGCTCTACACGGCCGCGTTCGTCTTCGCCGCGCCGATCTCGACCACACAGACGATCACGTCGGCCATTCTCGGGGTAGGTGCCACGAAACGGCTCTCGGCCGTGCGCTGGGGCGTTGCCGGCAACATCGCCCTCGCCTGGATACTCACGATCCCGATGGCGGCACTCGCCGCCGCGCTGGCGTTCTGGGCACTGCGCCCGCTGGCCGCTTGACCACGCGGCCGGTAGCTCAGCCGATCTTGCTCGCGGCGAGGCGCGCCCGCTCGGCGTCGACGTCGATGTTCGGCTGCGGAAACTGCGGGTCCAGCTCGGTGAGGGTCTCCGCGAGCAGCGAGGCGACCGCCCAGTTGCGGTACCACTTGCGGTCCGACGGCACGACGTACCAGGGCGCTGCGTCGGAGTCGCAATGCCGCAGGGCGTCGGTGTAGGCCTGCTGGTACTCGCGCCACTTCGAGCGGACGTCCAGGTCGCCGGGGTTGTACTTCCAGCGTTTGGTCGGGTCGTCCAGCCGGGCGAGCAACCGCTCGGCCTGCTCCTGCGGCGAGATGTGCAACATGCACTTCATGACGGTCACGCCCTGCGTGACGAGCTCCGCCTCGAAGGCGTTGATCTCCTCGTAGCGGTGGCGCAAGGCGTCCTCGGATATCACGCCCTCGACCCGTGGCACGAGGACGTCCTCGTAGTGCGAGCGGTCGAACAGCCCGATCAACCCCGGACGGGGCACCTGCCGGCGGACGCGCCAGAGGAAATGGTGCTGGAGCTCTTCGGGCGTCGGCTTCTTGAACGACGCGATGTGCAGGCCCATCGGGTTCACCAGGCCGCCGACGTGCCTGATCACGCCGCCCTTGCCGGAGGTGTCCATCCCCTGCAGCACGAGCAGCAGCGCGGACCGTCCCCCGCCGGTCGCCTCCGCGTACAGCGCCTCCTGCAGGCGGTCGAGACGCGCACCGAGATCCGCGATGCCCTCCGCAGCCGCGCTCTTGTCCTTCGGTCCGATCGGGCGACCGCGTGGGTCCAGTGCCGAGAGGTCGGGCTGGGCCGGCACCCGGAACGTCTCGCGCACGGATTTCCCCATCCGGCGAGACTAGTGCGGCCACGCCCCCGTGCTCGCCGGCGCTTCGGTGCCCGCTGGTGATGCCGCCTGCCCCGAGCTCGACTCCGTCGGTCCCGTCTCCGCCTCCGGGTCGACCACCGTCATCAGGTCGAACTCCAGGACGAACGGCTCGTCGATGCGGAGCCTCTCCCCCGCTCCCGCACGCGAGTACTCGTAGTACCGACCACTGATGATCATGTCGGCGACGGCGAACGGGGCGTCGTGGTCGACCACCAGCGAGTACGGGATGCGACTGCGCGCGTAGAGCTGGGGCTTGAAGGTGCGGTCGGTGGCGCCGTGGTCGCACCCCACCACCTCGATCACCATCAGCGCCGCGCCGGCCTCGAGCACCTCGTCCGGCTCGTCCTCCGCATCCGCGGCCTCCGGCCCGTCGCCGGCCGCGGTGACCACCAGGTCGGGCACCAGCACGCAGTCCGTGCCGAGGCGCAGCGGCACGGGGCCCTGCACCCGCAGTCCGTCGGGCAGCGCCGACTGCACCGCGGCACGCAGTCGCCCCACCACCCGCGCGCGCTGCTCACTTGCGATAGGCCCGATGAGCAGCGTTCCGTCCACCACCTCGACATGGCCGTCGCGGGGCAGCGCGAGGAACGCGCCCTCCGTCCACGGCCCCTCGTGGTCGAACACGGAATCGTCCACTGCCGCCGCCTCTCGGTCGTCGCCCGGTGCTCGGGCGCACATCGTGACACGCGCGAGTCGCGAGCATCATGACGACCGTGCGTGACCGACGATCGGCACGACGAGCGGGGTGCCGGCCACCGGGTCCGGGATCACGCGCGCGGCGAGGCCGAACACCTCGGCGAGCAGCGCCTCCGTGATCACCTCGGCCGGTTCGCGGGACGCCGGCGCTGAGCAGGCCGCCGGTCAGGGCGGCCAGCGGCAGCCCGGTGGCTGCGAGGAACCAGCCGAGGGTGCCCGACCCGCCGCCGATCACGATCACGAACACCGCCGCGGCGCTCGCCCCGGCCGTGAAGCCGATCATGTCCGGGCTCGCGAGCGGGTTGCGCGCGATGGACTGGGTGATGGCGCGCCGGACGCCACCAGGCGCACATGCCGTGCTGGGATGGCGGCGTGCATCCCCTCGTGCCGTCCCCGGGCGGCCCGCTCGACGACGCCGGGCTCGCGGCGCACTACGCCTACCCCGAGGGGCTCGCGGCGCCGTATGTGCGGGTGAACTTCGTGACGAGCGCGGACGGCGCCGTCACGGTGGACGGCCGGTCGGGCGGCCTGGGCTCGGCCGCCGACCGCCAGGTGTTCGGGCTGCTCCGCGAGCTCGCGGACGTCGTGCTCGCCGGGGCCGGGACGGTGCGCGCGGAGAACTACCGCGGTGCGCGCAGGCCGACCCGCGGCACGGACACCCCGCCACCCATCGCCGTCGTGTCAGGATCGGCCGACCTCGATCCGGCGAGCAGGCTCTTCACCGACACCGCCGTGCCGCCGATCGTCCTCACGCTGGACTCGGCCCCGCTCGACCGCCGGGAACGGCTCGCCGCGGCAGGCGGCGACGTGGTCGTGCTGGACCGGCTCACCCCCGATCTCGTGCTGGCCGAGCTGGCTCGGCGCGGCCTGCACCGGGTGCTCTGCGAGGGCGGTCCGGCCCTGTTCGGCAGCCTGGTCGCCGCCGACGCGGTGGACGAGCTCTGCCTCACCGTCGCGCCGCTGCTCGCCGGCGGCACCGCGGGGCGCATCATCCGCGGCCCCGAGGGCGGCCATCCCCGTCCGATGGACCTGGTGGGAGTGCTGGAGGACGCCGGCATCCTCCTGCTCCGATACCGCCGCGCTGCCCCGATCGGGTGACTTCCCGTGAGGCACGCCCGGGTATCCCCGTCGGACGGGCGAACACTCCGCACGAGCGAGCACGGAGGAATCTTCGATGAGCGAGACAACGTCAGCCCCCACTGTCAAGTCACCCACCACCAGCGCGTCCTCGCCGGCCCGGCTGGCCGACGACACCTCGCAGGGCCGGACCACCATCGCCGCCTCTGTCGTCCAGAAGATCGCCGGCATCGCGGCCCGCGAGATCTCGGGCGTGTACTCGATGGGCGGCGGTGTGTCCCGCGCCTTCGGTGCGATCCGCGAGCGGATCCCGGGCGGCGGTACCGGTGGCACCAACATCGCAGGCGTGCAGGTCGAGGTCGGTGAGAAGCAGGCGGCCGTCGACCTCGACATCGTCGTCGAGTACGGCGCGTCGATCGTCGAGCTGGCCCGCGCGGTGCGGCGGAACGTGATCACCGCCGTCGAGCGGATGACGGGTCTCGAGGTGATCGAGGTCAACATCGCGGTGAACGATATCCACCTCCCCGACGCCGACAACGACGAGGAGATCCCGACGGTCCAGGCCGCGCGCGTGGAGTGAGCGCGGCCCGACCGCCCGGATCAGTTGGCAGGGAGACGTGCTCGTGACAGTCCCGACCGCCGCCGAGGCGGACTCGCTCGCCGAGCGGATCGCCGCGGTCGTGACCGCGCACCCCGCGGTCCTCCGGCTGCACGGTGGGGTGTTCGGCGACGTCGTCACCTACCTGCCGGGCCGTAGGCTCACGGGCGTGCGCGTCGGCATGGGTGACGAGCCGGTCGAGCTGGGTGTCGTGCTCGTCCTCGACCGGCCGATCCCGGAGGTCGTGCGGGCCCTGCGCCACGAGGTGTCCCGGATGTGCAGTGGCGCCGCGGTCGACATCACCGTGGCCGACGTCGCCCTTCCCGGCGAGACGGGGCCGACGGGCCCGTGAACGAGCAGGAGCGCTCGGCATTCCGCGCGTTCGTCCGCGAGCACCACCCGGACCGGGGCGGCGACCCGGAGGTCTTCGTGGCAGGGCTCGCCCGGTTCGGCGTCGCGGAGCCGGTGCGGTCGGATTCGGACGATGATCACGGCGACGACCGTTACGACGCACCCGTCGAGGTGGTCACGCCACTGCCGTTCCCCGTCCGGGTCGGGGTCGCGCTGATCCGCACCTGGCACCGCCGCCACAACCGCCGGGTGGAGTAGCACCCTCATGAGGAGAACCAGATGAACAGCACCCAGACCGGCCTGCTGGCGGGCCTCATCCTCGGCCTTGCAGCAGCCTTCGGTGGCTTCGGGGTCTTCCTGATCGTCCTGGTCATGGGCGCGATCGGGCTCATCATCGGCCGCGTGATCGACGGTCAGCTCGACCTCAACGCGGTGCTCGGACGGGGTCGGGACCGGTGACCGCTTCGCGCCTCCCGGCAGTCGACGACCGGGGCGTGCTCGAGATCAGCCCCACCGTGCTGCGCAAGATCGTCGAGCATGCCGCCGACCAGGTGCCCGGGACCCTGCGCCACGAGCGTCGGCTCGCCGGGATCGACGTCGGCGAGGCCGGGGCCAGCGCGAAGGTCACGCCCGGATCCGGTGATCCGTCCGCGGTGGACGTTCGACTCGAGCTCCACCTGCAGTACCCGGCGTCCGTGCGCAGTGTCGTGGACGCAGTGCGCGCCAAGGTGGGCGAGGAGCTCGACCGCATCGCCGGGCATCGCGTCCGGGCCCTGACGGTGACCGTCGCCGGCCTGCGCGGCGCCCGCGCCACCGCGTCCCGGGTCCAGTAGCCGGCCCGTCGACTGGCTCGCCGTCAGCCCCCCACCCATCGCATCGGACAGGAGGACGACATGCGCATGCTGCTCCGCCTGCTCGCCCCGCTGATCGGCCTGGCCATGGCCGCAGCCGGGGTGCTCATCGTGATCGAGGTCGTCGCCGGGTGGGCGCGTTCGAACGTGTCCAGAGGGCTCGTCGTGCCGTGGCACCGGTGGCGCGCCGCCATCGAGAACCTGTCGTGGGACCAGCCGCCGGTCGCCGGCGTCGCGATCGCCGTCGCCGTCGTCGGTCTCCTGCTCGTGCTGGTCGGGCTGCTCGCCCGACGCTCCGTCATCACCATCGACGGACCCGCACCGGAGATCACCGTCACCACCTCCCCGCGCGTGGTGGCCCGGCTGGTGGGCCGGCGCGTCCGCGCCATCGGAGACATCTTCAGCGCCTCGGTCACCGCCTCGCCGCGGAAGGTGTCCGTGGTCGCCCAGGTCTGGGGCGAGGCTGATCCGGAGCTGCGCAGTGCTGTGCGCGCCCGCGTGGACGAGCTGCTCGACGAGCTGCCCCTGCACCGCCGCCCGCGGGTGGCCGTCTCCGTGCAGGAACGGAAGGGAGCCCGATGACCACGCCTGTAGCCCACGGCAGCGGGACCGCCCCGACCGACCGCCGGACCGCGACGCTGCGGAAGCGGGCCCGCTCGGCCGTGGCCCGGTCCGCGGCTGTCGACCGCGTGCTCGCGGTGGTGATCGGGCTCGTGCTGCTCGCCGCCGGCATCCTCGTCGCGCTACTGGCCTACGGTGTCTTCGGCAGCGCACGGGCCGGGCGGCCGCTGCTGGATCCGCTGATCGTCGACGCGTTTCGCGCCCAACCCGACGTCTACCGCCTGGTGGCCATCGCCTGCGGAGTGCTGCTCGTCCTCGTCGGGCTGACGTGGGCCGCGCGGTCGCTGCGCCCGGAACGGCGGCCGGACGTCGTGCTCGACGGTGGCCCCGACACCGCGATCGTCGTCAGCTCCTCCGCAGCGGCCGACGCCGTCGCCGCTCAGGCGGCCACCCTCCCCGGCGTGGGCCGGGCCAGGGCGCGCATGGTCGGCACGGACGAGGCGCCCGCCCTGCGCATCACGCTCTGGCTGGCCGATGACGCCGACGTCCGCGAGGTGCTCGCCCGGCTGCACGACGAGGTCCTCGCGGCCGCTTGTGCCTCGCTGGGGCTCGCCGCGCTACCCGTTGCCGTGCGGCTGGAGCTCGATCCCTCAGGGGCGCCACCCCGAGTGAGCTGACGGCAGCGTGCACGCCCCCTGTTCACCCTCCCCACACCGGCGGTGCGGCAGGGTGGGCGCCGACCAGCAGGATCGGGAGGGCACGTGGCACGAGCACCGCGTCACGCGGTCGCCGCCGCGATCGTCTGCCTCGCCATGTTGGTCGCGGGCTGCACCGTCGGCCCGTCCCAGCGCCCGCCGGTGGCGGTGCGCGGGCAGGACATGCCGGTCATCCCGACGTCGCCAGCTGCGGCGGTGCCGGATCCCGCCGAGCCGCTCCCCGAGCCGCAGGACCAGCGGGCCTCGATCCCGTTCTCCGAATGCACCGAGGACACGCTGTCGACGCTGTCCACACCGCTCCCCACCGACCGCACGCTACGGGTGGAGTGCGGCGAGCTCACCGTGCCCACCGACCCTGACCAGCCGGGTCTCGGCGCGGCCACGCTCAGCGTGCTGCGCGTCGGCCTCGCCACAGCCCCGGAGAACCGGCCGCCGTTGCTCGTGCTCGGCGACACCACGCTCGAGCCGTCGGCCCGCAACGCCGTCATGCTGGCCGAGCAGGTCGTGCCGGAGGTCCTCGAGAACTACACGCTGATCGGCCTGGACCGCCGGGGCGCAGGCGAGGACAACCTCGACTGCGCCGACGACGACGCCCGCGCCGCGCTCGTCGACGCCGATCCCGACGGGTCGACGGAGGCC
>DASRSC010000121.1:0-7351 GCA_035695525.1 Pseudonocardia sp.
CGGGAATCGGCGTCGTTGACCCGGTGAGATAGACGCCATGACCGCTGGGGGCCACGTGGAAGAGCTCGGACACCATTCTGGTGAGGGTTCGGCCGGTGAGCAGGTTGCCGAGGCGAACGAGACCGATGGGCTGATCACCGACGCCGTGGCGCAGGGGGATCTGTTGCGCTCCCGGCAGGCCGTCTTCGGCCGCGAGGTGCAGCCCCAGACGGCGCTGTACCTCTCCCGGTTGGCCCGTGCGGTGGCCAACGCGCAGCCTCAGCCCGAGGGCGAACGGGCCGCAGGCGGCGCGACCGACGGCGGGCCGGGGGCGGGCGGGCCGGGGGACGACGGAGCGGAGCCCGCCACCGACCCGTGCGCCATCCAGGTCGCCGAGCTCGTCGAGCCCGGTACCGACTCGAGCGGACCGCGGGTCCTGCCGGCGCTGCGGGACGCCGTGTTCGGCATCGGCCCCGTCCCGCCGGCAGGTCCGGGGCCGGAGATCGTCCCGTTGCCGTCGGCGCCTGCGCTCGTCTGCGACCGCTCCCAGCGCATCCTGCGCGTCAACGCCGCGCTGCTGAAGCTGGCCGGCCGTGGAACGGACGGCTCATGGCCCTTCGACACAGCCCGGAGCGTCAACGGGCAGGGCGGCGGCCTGTTCGGCATGAGGCTGCCCCAGCTCGTCGTCGGCCCGGATGTCGACGCCCGGCTTGTGCGGCCGGACGGGGGCCTGGTGCGCGTCCGGGTGGTCCGCTGGGAGCTGCCAGGCTCCGAGCTGTCGGCCGTCGTGCTGATCGAGCTGGACCCCTGCCCCGACCTCGACGCCCGGGTCGTGGACCCACGCTGGACCGCGGAGCTCGAGAGGTTGGCGCGGGTGGGGACGTGGACGTTCGAGCTGGCCACGTCGACGCTGCACCGCAGCGAGACGCTGGAGGAGCTGTACCGCTCGCTCGGTATCGACCCCGACGGGGCGGGCTCGGCGCCGGTCGAGGGCGAGCAGGTGGCGCTGCTGTGCCGCGGCCTGCGCTCCGGGGCACGCGACGGTGACCACCATTTCGATCTGCAGCTGCCCGGCAACCGGATGCTCAGCTGCTGGGCCGAAGTGGAGTGTGCCAAGGACGGCACGCCGGTGCGGTTGGTCGGGGTCGTGCACGACGTCAGCGCGGAGCGGGTGGCGCGCCGCAGGGTCGAGCTCTCGGGACAGCGCTTCTCGGACCTGATGGCGATCGTGCCGGCCGGGGTCGCGCTCGTGGACTCCACGGGCCGCATCGTCGATGCCAACACAGGTATGTGCCGGCTGCTGGACACGTCGCTGGAGCGGCTGCGTGGCGCCCCCTCGACGTCGCTGTCGGTCGACGAGCTGCTCGACCCGGACGCCCGGCCTCTCGAGGCGACCTGCCCCGGCGACGGGGCGATGCTCCCCGGCTGGCTGCGGCCGGTTCCGCCGGGCGCCCGGCACGCATATCGGGTGGGCGCCGTGCCCCTGCGGCGCGGCGACGACACCACAGTGTGGTGCGAGGTGTCCGTATCGGTCACGTCCGCCGACGACGACGGCTGGTTCTGGCTGGTCGCGTGCACCGACATCTCGGAGCGCCGCAGAGCCGCCGAGGTGCTGCGCAGCGCGGGCACCGTCGACGAGCTGACCCGGCTGCCCAACCGCGCGGCCTGCCTCGAGCTGGTGGATCGGCTGCTCGCGGGCGCGTCCCGGTACCGGGTGGCGGTCGTGTGCGGCGATCTCGACGACTTCGCCAGGGTGAACTCCTCGCTCGGCCACGAGGCGGGTGACGACCTGCTGGTGACGCTGGCGGCGCGGCTGCAGCGGGAGCTGCCGGTCGGGTGCACCGCGGGCAGGCTATCCGGCGACGAGTTCGTCGTGATCTGTGCCGACCACACCGAGGTCGGGGGCCCCGACCTCCTCGCACGTGTGGTCGCCGACCTGCTGCGCACCACGATCACCGTGCACGGCCGACCGGTGCAGCTGACGGCGTCGGTCGGGCTGGCCACCTCCGTCCCGACGGGTGATGTACGCGCCGCCGACCTGCTCCGGTTCGCCGAGGCGGCGATGCACGACGCGAAGCGACGCCAGAGTCGAGGAGGGATCGGGATGGCCACCGACGGGATCGTGAGCTCGGCGACGCAGGCCTTGGAGCTCGAGGCCGAGCTCCGTGCGGCGATCGCGGGTGACGCGCTGGTGCTCGAGTACCAGCCGGTGGTCGGCCCGGACGGCACGGTGCTCTCGGCCGAGGCGTTGGTCCGCTGGCCGCACCCGGACCGAGGGCTCATCTCGCCCGCCGACTTCCTGCCCGTCGCCCAGCGCAGCGGCCTGCTGCGCGAACTGGACCTGTGGGTGCTGCGGACCGCGGCGCGGGAGGCCGCTGGCTGGCCCGAGTACCGCGGCCGCAAGCCTGCCATCGCCGTCAACCTCGCCGGACTGCTGCCCGGCGATGTCGACTTCCTGTCCGCGGTGAGCGACACGGTGGCCGAGACCGGCCTGGCCTGGGACCGGCTGGTGCTGGAGCTGGTGGAGACCAGCCTCGTCGCGTTACCGCCACATGCGCTCGCTGCGATGGCCGAGCTGGTGGAGCGCGGCCTGCGGTTCGCCGTCGACGACTTCGGCACCGGATACTCCTCGCTTGCCCGCCTGAAGGAGCTGCCGGCGCAGACCGTCAAGGTCGACCGGGCGTTCGTCACGGGCATCGCGGACGACCCCGCCGACTTCGCGGTGGCCCGCGCGGTGGTGGACATGGCCAGGGCGATGGGCCGCACCACGGTGGCCGAAGGTGTCGAGACAGCGGACCAGTTCCACGTGCTGCGCGGCATCGGCGTGGACGCCTACCAGGGATGGCTGTTCTCCCGTCCGCTGCCCGCCCTGCGGCTCCGTGACGTGCTCTCCCGGGGCAGGCTCCCGACGCCGGCTTCGACGCCGGCTTCGACGCCGGCGGCGACGTAGGCGCGCTCCTAGCCGCGGTCCCGGTCCGATCACAACTGTCGCGACCGTCGGTCGCTCGGGATAGCCTCGAACTACATGGCGACCGGCAAGGGGTCGTCGGTAAACACGGAGGTCTCCCGGATGATCAAGTTCCGGGGCGTGACCAAGCGGTTCCCAGACGGCACCGTGGCTGTCGACAACCTGGATCTCGCGCTGGACGCCGGGAAGATCACGGTCTTCGTCGGCCCCTCCGGCTGTGGGAAGACCACCTCGCTGCGCATGGTCAACCGCATGATCGAGGCCACCGAGGGCACGATCACGATCGACGGACGCGACATCATGTCCACCGACGCAGCGGAGCTGCGTCGTGGCATCGGCTACGTCATCCAGCAGGCCGGGCTCTTCCCGCACCGCACGATCCTCGACAACATCGCCACCGTGCCGCTGCTCCTCGGCTGGCCCAAGGCGAGAGCCCGGCAGCGCGCCGCTGAGCTGATGGAGATCGTCGGGCTGGTCCCGGAGATGGCGCAGCGCTACCCCTCGCAGCTGTCGGGTGGGCAGCAGCAACGCGTCGGCGTGGCCAGGGCACTCGCGGCCGACCCGCCGATCCTGCTCATGGACGAGCCGTTCAGTGCGGTCGATCCGGTGGTGCGGGAGAGCCTGCAGGACGAGCTGCTGCGCCTCCAGGAGGATCTGGGCAAGACCATCCTCTTCGTCACCCACGACATCGACGAGGCCGTCAAGCTTGGGGACAAGGTGGCGGTGTTCCGCACCGGTGGCCTGCTCGCCCAGTACGACGAGCCCGGGCGGCTGCTGGCCCGTCCGGCCGACGACTTCGTCGACGCCTTCGTCGGTCGCGACCGCGGCTACCGCGGGCTGGGTTTCCTGTCGTCGGACGCCCTGCCGCTGGGCGAGCTGCCCACGGTGGGGCTGGGCGACCCTGCCCCCGAGCGCGACGGCTGGGTGCTGGTCGTCGACGACAGCCGGCAGCCGCTGGGCTGGTGGCACGGCGGCGCGCGTAACGGCGCGACCACGGTGGTGCAGGATCACCTGCTGCCGGGAGGTTCGCTCTACGAGGTGGAGTCCGGCTCGCTGCGCAGCGCGCTCGACGCCGCGCTGTCCTCGCCGTCCGGCCAAGGTGTCGCGGTGGCCGCCGACGGGTGCGTCGCCGGCTCCGTGAGCGCCGACGACGTGCTGCGCGCGCTCGAGCAAGCCCGTCGCCACACGGCGGCGGCGTGAGAGGGGCGCTCGCATGACGTGGGTGCTGGGCAACCTCGAGATGATCTGGGGCCTGACCCTCGAGCACCTGGTGTTCGCCCTCGTCCCGGTGGTGCTCGGAATCGTCCTCGCGGTTCCGCTGGGCTGGCTGGCCAACCGCACGGGTGTCGGTCGCAGCATCACGATCAACGTGGCCGGGCTGCTCTACACCGTGCCGTCGCTCGCGCTGTTCGTGATCCTCCCGCCCCTGCTCGGCACCCAGATCCTCGATCCGGTCAACGTGATCGTGGCGCTCACGGTGTACACCGTCGCCCTGCTGGTCCGCACGGTTGCCGACGCGCTCTCTGCGGTCCCCTCCATGGTGGTGAACGCGGCCACGGCGATGGGGTACCGGCCGCTGCGTCGCTTCGTCGCGGTCGAGCTGCCCCTGTCGGTCCCCGTGGTGGTCGCGGGCGTCAGGGTTGCCGCGGTGTCGTCGATCAGCCTGGTCACCGTCGGTTCCGTGATCGGGTTCGGCGGTCTGGGCAAGATGTTCACCGACGGATTCCAGCGCGACATCCCCCAGGAGATCGTCGCCGGCATCGTGCTGGTCCTGCTGATGGCGCTGGTGGTGGACGGCGCGCTGGTGCTCATCGGTCGCCTGCTCACCCCGTGGAGCCGGGTCATGACCACCGTGGGGATGGCCGCATGAACTACCTCGGATGGCTGTTCGAGCCGGCCAACTGGTCGGGCCAGGGCGGGGTGCCCGAACGTCTCCTGCAGCACGTCGGCTACACGGCGCTCACGATGATCATCGCGCTGGTGCTGGCGGTACCGCTCGGAGCCTGGATCGGGCACACCGGCCGCGGCGGCTTCCTCGTCGTCGGGCTGGCCAACGGCCTCCGTGCGCTGCCCACGCTGGGCCTGCTGGTGCTGCTGGTCGGCGCGCTCGGGATCGGCCTGATCGGGCCGCTGGTCGCGCTCGTCATCCTGGCCGTCCCGCCCATCCTCGCGGGCACCTACGCGGGCGTCCGCAATGTCGACAACGCGGTGGTCGACGCGGCGCGCGGCATGGGTATGCGGGGTCGTGACGTGCTGTTCCGGGTCGAGCTGCCCAACGCGCTTCCGCTCGTCGTCGGCGGCATCCGCAGCTCGCTGCTGCAGGTGATCTCGACGGCCACGATCGCCGCCTACGTCGCGCTCGGCGGCCTCGGCCGGTTCATCGTCGACGGTCTCGCCGTACGCGACTTCCCACAGATGATCGGCGGCTCGATACTGGTCGCCGCGCTCGCCATCGCCTCCGACCTGTTGCTCGCCGCGTTGCAGAAGGTGCTCGTCTCACCCGGCCTCCGAGTGGCTCCCACCCGGGGCCGCAGGTTGCGGGCCGTACGCGATCCCCGACCCGCCGCGCAGGCGGCCTGATCCCCCTCACTTCCGGAGGACCACCGATGAGACGCTCCCTGATCGCCCGTACGGCCGCCGCCGCGGCCACCACCGTCTTCGCCCTCACGGCGTGCGGCGGCGGATCCGACCCGCTCCAGTCCGGCGGCAGCTCCGCAGCACCGTCCGAGAAGATCATCGTGGGATCTGCGAACTTCACCGAGAGTCAGATCCTCGCCGAGATCTACGCGCAGGCGCTGCAGGCCAAGGGCGTGCCGGTGGAGACGAAGATGAGCATCGGCAGCCGGGAGACGTACTACCCCGGACTGCAGGACGGCTCGATCGACCTGATCCCGGAGTACACCGGTGTGCTGCTGCAGTTCCTGAACAAGCAGGCCACCGAGACCGAGCCGGACGCGGTGTACACGGCCCTGCAGTCGGCGCTGCCGGGCAAGCTGACGGTGCTCCAGAAGTCGGCCGCCGAGGACAAGGACGCGGTGGTCGTCACCAGGGAGACCGCCACCCGGCTGCACGCGACGAGCATCGCCGACCTCGCCCCGAACTGCGGGCAGCTGGTCTTCGGCGGGCCCCCGGAGTTCCAGACCCGCCCCGACGGCATCCCCGGCATCGCCAAGACCTACGGGTGCACGTTCAAGGAGTACCGCTCCCTCGACGCGGGGGGCCCGCTGACGATCTCCGCGCTGAAGAACGGCGACGTGCAGGCCGCCGACATCTTCACCACCGACGCGTCGATCCCGGCCGACGACTTCGTGGTGCTCGCCGACCCCAAGAACAACTTCGCCGCGCAGAACGTCGTGCCTCTGATCAACAAGGCCAAGGTGAACGACACCGTCACGCAGGTGCTCAACGGCATCTCGGCCAAGCTGACCACCCAGGGTCTGACCGCCCTGAACGCCGAGGCCGCGAGTGACACCAAGCCGAGCGCGGAGACCGTGGCGAAGAACTGGCTCACTCAGAACGGCCTGGGGTGACGGTGCCGGCGGGCGCCGCGACCGCAGGCCCGGCTGCCGTCGGGGTCGTCTCGGCGCTGCGCCGGTACCCGATCAAGTCGATGCTCGGCGAGGCGCTCACCGAGGCCATGCTCGTCACCGGCGGGGTCGAAGGCGACCGCGTCCTCGCCCTGCTCGACGCCTCCACCGGCCGGGTCGCCACCGCGAAGCAACCCCGGCTGTGGCGGGCGTTGCTCCGGTTCACGGCGGCCCACGAGGGCGCCGCGGTGCGCATCACGCTGCCCGACGGGCGCTCGGTCGGGGCCGACGACGAGGGCCTCGACGAGCTGCTGTCCGAGGTGCTCGGACGCGCCGTCGTGCTGTCCGACACGCGACCCGCCGATGCCACGGTCGAGCGGCCCGCTCCCGAGGACGTGCTGGCCCACGGCGTCGAGGCCGAGGTGCCGTACGAGACGCTGGAGATCGCGCAGGGCACCACCGGGGCGACGTTCGTCGACTACGCCCCGGTGCACCTGATCACCACCGCCACGCTCGACCGGATCGGTGCCGAGGCCGTGCGCTACCGGCCCAATGTCGTCGTCGCGACCCCGCAGGGGGTGCCCTTCGCGGAGAACGGATGGGTCGGCCGGGAGATCACGATCGGCGGGGTGCGGCTGCGCGGCACGCTGCCCACCCCGCGCTGCTCGGTGCCGACCCTTGAGCACGGTGACCTGCCGCGGGCTGCGCACGCCGTGCGCAATCTGCTGGCGGACAACCGGGTCGATGTCCCCGGCTTCGGCGTGCTGCCGTGTGCCGGTGTCTACGCCGAGGTGCTCGACGGCGGGGTCGTGCGGGAGGGCGACCCTGTCGTCCTGAACTGAACGGGAGGCGTCAGCGATAGCCGGTGGCGTCCGCG
>DASRSC010000122.1:0-3134 GCA_035695525.1 Pseudonocardia sp.
GAGCAGCCGGACGGCGGTGTCGGCCACCTCGTCCAGCGAGGCCTGGGCGATCTTGCGGCCGGTGGCGGCCTCCGGATCCTCCCGACGCTCCGACCCGAGCAACTGACGGCACGAGCCCGCGGCGTCACGCACCGCAGACAGGGCGCCCGCGGCTGCCTGCGGGAGCGTGTCCCAGCGCCCGGGCGGCAGGTCCTCCAGCACCATCGCGAGGCCCTCGCCCGCCTCGGCGAGCCGGTCGGCGATCGCCTGGTCGACGAGCTTGCCCAGGCGGCGGGCGGCCGCGCCGATCATGCCGGCGGTCAGCTCGGCCGTGGCCACTCCGGTGACCCGGTCGACCAGCTCGTGCGCCTCGTCGACCACCACGACGTCGTGCTCGGGCAGCACCGGGCGACCCTCCAGCGCGTCGATCGCGAGCAGCGCGTGGTTGGTGACGACGATGTCGGATTTGCCGGCCTCGGCGCGGGCCTTCTCGGCGAAGCAGTCGTCCCCGACGGGGCACCTCGCGGCCCCCAGGCACTCGCGGGCGGTGACCGACACCTGGCGCCACGTGGAGTCGGGCACGCCGGGCACCAGTTCGTCGCGGTCGCCCTTTTCGGTGGTGTCGGCCCACTCGTGCAGCCGCTTGATCTGGCGGCCCATCGCGGAGATCGCGAAGGGGTCGAACAGCTCGTCGCCTGGGTCGGTGTCGTCGCCACCATGCAGTTTGTTCAGGCACAAGTAGTTGCGACGGCCCTTGAGGATCGCGAACGTGGGCGCGCGCCCGAGCAGCGGCTTGAGCGTCTTGGCCAGGCGCGGGAGGTCGCGGTCGACGAGCTGGCGCTGCAGCGCGATCGTGGCGGTGGAGATGACGACGGTGGCGTCCTTCGCCACCGCGTGGTGGATGGCCGGCACGAGGTAGGCCAGCGACTTGCCCGTGCCGGTGCCGGCCTGCACGGCCACGTGCTCCCCGCTGGTGATGGCCTTGCGGACAGCCTGGGCCATCGCATCCTGGCCCTCGCGGCGCCGGCCGCCGACCGCGGTGACCGCCGCCTCCAGCAGCTCCGCCACGCCGGGCAGATCGGTCGCGGTGGGCACCCCGGGAGGGTACCTGCCCTGCCCGGCCGGCCGAGGTCGAACCACCGATCCAGGATCCACGGGCGTTGCGATGGTCACACGTGACCCACAGCGGGGGGTCTCCCCCTGCCCGGGCGGGTGCCGACATCATGAGCAGAGTGACGTCCACGCAACTCCTGCTCCGCCCCTCGTCCTACCCCGTTCAGATCGAGCACACGGCCTACTACAGCGACTTGGACCCGAGCCTGCGCATCGGGCGCGACGCGATCGTCCGCTGGTTCGAGGATGCGCGCATCGCCGTCGAGCGCGACGTGTTCGGTGCGGGTCTCACCGCGCGGATGCGGCTGCTGCTCGCCTCGGTCCGGGTCGACGTGCTGGCCCCGCTGCAGGTCGTCGCCCGCAGCGCTGCCGGGGCGCGCATCGACACGGGTCACTACCGCATCGGTATCGGGGTCAGCCACATCGGCACCTCGTCGTTCGCCTACACCTACGGCGTCTTCGCGGGCGAGGAGTGCGTCGCCACCGGCGAGTCGGTCAGCGTGCACGCGACCGTGGGGGGACCGGCGCCGCTGCCCGAGCCGGTGCGCGCCGCGCTGGAGACCCTGCACATGGACGCTCCCGCGCCCACCCGCCTGGAGCGCTGGCCGTCCCGGCTGGTCCGGGAGGCGTACCCGTTCCGGCTGGACGTCCGCACCCGCTTCGGCGACCTCGACCCCAACCGGCACGTGAACAACGTGGCGCTCGCCGGCTGGTACCTCGACGGCCTCGCCGAGCTGCACCTCGACGTCCTGGGGTACCCGACCGGCGGCCCGCTCGACGGGCTCTCGCCGAGCTCGCTGCGCGTGGACTACCTGGACGAGGTCCACTACCCGGGCATCTACCAGCTCCGGGTCGGGGTGCTCGAGCTGGACGAGACCTCGGTGCGCTACGCGTGCGGACTGTTCGACGGGCCACGCTGCATCGGACTCGCCGAGGCGGTCGGCGCCCACCGCATCCCGGACGAGGACGGCGACCCCGGCGACCTCGCCGCGCGCCTGGAGCCCTTCAGGATGCGCGCGGTCTGACAGCCCGCTACCCGAGGACGGCGACGCCCGCGGCCCGCATCTGCGCGATCGCGCGCTGAGTGGTCTCCGGGGCCACGCCCACACACAGGTCGAGGAGCACTGTCGTCGAGAACCCGGCCGCCGCCGCGTCGAGCGCGGTGGCCCGGACGCAGTGGTCGGTGGCGATGCCCACCACGTCCAGCGCGTCGACGTCGTGGGCACGCAGCCAGTCGCGCAGCCCCGCGCCGCCCGGCTCGGTGCCCTCGAAGGCCGAGTACGCGGCGGTGTCGTGGCCCTTGTCGAACACCGCCTCGATCCGGGCGACGTCGAGCTCGGGGTGGAAGGACGCGCCGGGCGTGCCGCGACGGCAGTGCGGCGGCCACGAGTCGACGAAGTCGGGGGCGTCGGAGAAGTGGCCGCCGGGGTCGCCGTGGTGGTCGCGGCTGGCGACGACGTGGTCCCAGCGGGCTTCCTGGCCTGCGGCCTGCAGCCGGATCGAAATTGCGGCCGCCACCGCGGCTCCGCCGTCCACGCCGAGCGAACCGCCCTCGCAGAAGTCGTTCTGCACGTCCACGACGATCAGGGCGCGCGTCATCGGTCAGACTCCATCGAAAACCGTAGGGAGTGCGGGCTCGCCGCGGGAGAGCTTGAGCCCCTCCCACGGCACGGACACGAGCGCGGCCCGCAGGTACTCGCGGGACTGCTCGAGTGTCGGCAGGTCCGCCACCCGATCACCGCCGCGCATCAGCGGTATCTGCACCACCCGGTCGTGCGGCCCGGCCTCCGGCGGTGCGGTGACGGGGAACACGACCTCCTCGATGGCGGTGCCCGTCGGCTTGTGGCGCCGGATCGCCGACTTCCGTCCGCCGCGGGACTCCTTCGCCGCGCTGCGCTTGGCCACGGGCCTGCCGTCGACCTCCACCAGCTTGTAGACCATGCCGGCCGTCGGTGCGCCGGAACCGGTGACCACCGACGTGCCGACGCCGTAGGAGTCGACGGGTTCGGCGCGCAGTGCGGCGATCGCGTACTCGTCGAGGT
>DASRSC010000123.1:0-3717 GCA_035695525.1 Pseudonocardia sp.
GTCGATGTAGAGCTCGCTCACATATGAGTACTCATGAACTTCTCGACGACCGAGCGGTAGGCAGCTGGATCGCCCGCGTGCACCAGGTGGCCGGTGCCCGGAACCAGGACGTGGCGAGCCAGCGGCATGCCGCGCGCCATCTGCGCCATCTGACCGGGCGGCGCGACGCTCTCCTCGGCCTCGATCAGCAGCACCGGGCAGCGGACCGACGCCACAGCGTCCCAGTGGTCACGCTCGGCCCACTCGGTCGCGATGCCGATTGCGTGCTCGACACGGGCCAGCAGGTGGTAACCGTCGGTCCGTTCCTCGACGCACTCGGCCATGTAGTCGCCGAACTCGAGGCGTGGCCGGCCGAACGTCTGCCGCACCGCCGCGAGGGAGGCGAACGGCCGATTGAGCGCGCCGAACCAGGCACGGGAGTCCTCCACGCTGCGACCCCGGAAGTCCACGCCCATGTCTTCGACGACCAGCGCCCGCACCAGCTCCGGATGCCGCGCGGCGAGGACCAGCCCGTGCAGCCCGCCCATCGAGTGTCCGATCACCACCCCGGGTCCGACGTCGGCGAGCAGCTCCGCCGCGTCGGCCGTCATGCGCCCGGTGGTCCACGGGCCCCGCGCGTCGGACCGGCCGTGGCCGCGAGCATCCAGGCCGAGCACCCGGCCGTACCGGGTCAACCACTGCGCGACGGACCACCACGTCGTCGCCCGGCCCATCAGCCCGTGCAGCAGCAGGATCGGCGGCCCCGCACCGCCGAACTCGACCACCGCGAGATCGAGGCCGTCGCTTGTCAGCACGGTCCGCCGCATCGCGGTTAGCCTAGGTGTCATGGCCGTCGTGAAGATCAATGCGATCGAGGTACCCGAGGGCGCTGGGCCCGAGCTGGAGAAGCGGTTCGCCAATCGGCTGCACGCCGTGGACGGGCAACCCGGCTTCATCTCCTTCGAGCTGCTGCGCCCGGTCAGCGGGGAGACCCGCTACTTCGTGCTGACGCACTGGGAGGACGAGGAGTCGTTCCAGGCATGGCGCAACGGCCCGGCGGCGGAAGCGCACGGCGGCGAGCGCGCCAAGCCGGTTGCGTCAGGGGCGTCGTTGCTCGAGTTCGAGGTTGTGCAGCGCTCCACGGCGTCCTGAACTCCGCGCTTGCGTCCGCCGTCGCGCAGATCTCCGGCGCGGACGCGCTACTGGTGTGTGCCGGCGCGGGAATGGGCGTCGACTCCGGCTTGCCCGACTTCCGCGGGCCGGAGGGCTTCTGGCGGGCGTACCCGCCATACCGTGCGCTGGGTCTGCGGTTCGAGGAGATCGCCGACCCCGTGCACTTCGCCGCCGATCCAGAGCTGGCCTGGGGTTTCTACGGGCACCGACTGGCGCTGTACCGGAGCACGGTGCCGCATGTCGGTTTCGGCGTCCTGCTGAAGTGGGCGCAGCGAATACCCGTGCGGGTCTTCACATCGAACGTGGACGGCCAGTTCCAGCGCGCCGGCTTCCCGGACGAGCACGTGACCGAGTGCCATGGCTCGATCCACTTCCTGCAGTGCACGGTGGACTGCGGGCAGCCGGTGTGGTCCGCCGACGCCGTCTCGGTAGAGGTCGATCCAGTCACGATGCGCGCCGCCGGGCCATTGCCGTCGTGCCCGGAGTGCGGCGCCCCGGCCCGGCCCAACATCCTGATGTTCGGCGACCTTGACTGGATCGCGGACCGCTCCGCCGACCAGATGCGGGCGCACAACACCTGGCTGCGCGAACTGCGGGCGTCGGGTCGCCGGCTCGCGGTCGTCGAGCTGGGAGCGGGTACTGCGCTCCCGACGGTGCGCCGCGAGGCCGAGCGAGCCAGCGCCGCGTCCGGGGCGCTGGTCCGGATCAATCCCCGTGAGCCGGACGTGCGGCACGGGCGCGGAGTGAGCATTGCCGCCCCCGCCGCCGCCACCCTGCTCGCCCTGCACGAGCTCCTCGGGTGACGCTTCTCACCCTCGGGGCACAAGATGCGCGAGAACCTGATTCCAGAACGGCACGACCACCAGGTGCCCGGTAGCCGGGACCATCTCCAGCCGGGCGTCGGGCAGCGCCCGCTGCCACCACGCGCCGTGCGCGTGGCCGATGGCGTCCGCTGAGCCGTAGCCGAGCAGCACGCTCGCCGTGACGTCTGCCGGGTCGAAACCCCACGGCCGCAGCGTGTAGCCGACGATGTCCGCCACCATCCCGGCCCCACCCTGGGCGAGCGCCGCGTCGAGCATCGCGCGCACCCGATCGGCGACGCCGGGTTCCGCGAGCACTGGTCCGTCCACCTCGTCGATCAGGACGAGCCCAAACCTGGCGTCGCCGGCGAGCGCCGCCAGCATCGGCCCGAACGCGGCTCCTAGCGCCTCGTGCGCGACGGCGGCCGGCGCACCTCGGAGCGCCTCGACACCCGCGCGTTTCTCGTCCGGGATCCACGGCACGTCCTCGTCCGGCGCCGGGGTGCCGATCACGGCCACCCGAGAGACCAGCTCGGGACGCCGGGCCGCGAGCGCCAGGCCCACCCGGCCGCCGGCCGACCAGCCCGCAACCGCAGCCGTGGCGCCAGGCGCCAGAAAGCTCTCCAGTACCGCCGCCGCATCGTCAGCCGCCGTCTCCACCGTTGCGAACGCCCCGTCGCCCATGGGGTCGGAACCGCCGTAACCGGGCCGGTCGGGTGCGATCAGCCGGATCCCGCGCCCGGCCGTCTCCGCAGGGTCGGGGTCGAAGCTGCCGGAGCCCGGGGCCGCATGGCACATCAGCACCACCGGCGCATCGGCAGGCGCGCCGGGCGTCAGGTCGTGCACCGCGACGCGGCGCCCTTCGGGGCGGTGGAGGTGGCAGGTGACGCTCGTCATCATCATGGGACAAGCTTCGCAACAGGTCGGTGACACCGTGCTGTCACCGTTTTCCGGGCATTCTCGACACGTGAACCGCACCGAACGGCTGTACGCGATCGCTGAGGAGCTTCGCGCCTCGGGCCCGGCCGGGCGAACCGGCGCCTGGCTGGCCCAGCGACTCGAGGTCTCGACGCGGACGATCAAGCGCGATATCACGGCCCTGCTCCAGACCGGGCTCCCGCTCTGGGCACAGGCCGGTCCCGGCGGTGGTTACGTCCTGGACGCCGCCACGCTGCCGCCGCTGAACATCACCGGTGCCGAAGCGGCCGCAATCGCGGTGGCGCTGGCCGCATTGCCGGCCCTGCCGTTCGCGGTCGACGGGCGCAGCGCGCTGTCGAAGGTCCTCGCCGCCATGCCGGCGCCAGAGCGGGAACGCGCCGAGGCGATCGCCGGGCGGCTGTGGCTACGGGCGCCCGAGCAGACGCCCCGCCCTGCCGTCGCCAGGGTGCTGGATGAAGCTGTGCGGCGGTGTCAGGTGCTCGTGCTGCACTACACGGGCCGGGCGGGGGACGTCACAGAACGTGCCGTTGAACCGGTGGCCCTGGCGGCGACGAACGGGCACTGGTACCTCCTCGCGTGGTGCAGGCTGCGCCAGGGACCGCGGTGGTTCCGCACCGACCGGATCACGTCCGCGCATCTCTCCGCGGAACGCGCGCCCGAGCACGACGCTGCCACCCTGTTCGGAACGCCGCCCGACGACGCCCGCCCCGTGACGCTCCGCTGAGTCGGCGGTATCAACTCGCCCCAGATCGAGTTACTCGCTCGCCCCAGATCGGGTCACTCGCCGGGGGGCCGGGTCAGCAAGGTGGCCAGCGTGCTCGTGCAG
>DASRSC010000124.1:0-7888 GCA_035695525.1 Pseudonocardia sp.
ACGCCTGCGCCCAGTTCGGCCGGGTCTCGTGGATGTTGAAGGTCGAGATCATCCGCTGACGTGCGGTCTCGTCCCGCACCGAGTTGTAGATCGGGTCATACGGGAAGAACGGATCGTCGGGGAAGTACATCTGCGTCACCAGCCGCTGCGTGAACGCCCGGCCGAACAGCGAGAAATGGATGTGCGCGGGGCGCCAGGCGTTGTGGTGGTTGCCCCACGGGTAGGCACCGGGCTTGATCGTGATGAACTCGAAACGGCCTTCGGAGTCCGTCAGGCAGCGCCCGCCGCCGCTGAAGTTCGGGTCGAGCGGGGCGGGCCAGGTGTCGCGGGCGTGGGCGTAGCGGCCCGCGGCGTTGGCCTGCCACACCTCGACGAGCGTGTCGGGAACCGGGCGGCCGTCGCTGTCGAGCACCCGGCCGAGAACGACGATCCGCTGCCCGACCGGCTCGCCGTCGTGCTGCGCGGTGAGGTCGTGGTCGTTGACACCGATGTCACCGGTGAGCAGCGGGCCGGTCACCTCGGTGAGCCGGTGGCGCAGCACCACCGGCGCCTGGGACGGCGCTCGCAGGACGGTGCTCTTGTACCCCTCGGACAGGAGGGGTGGGTGGTTCCCCTCCGGGGCCGCGCGGTAGCCGGTGGGATGCGGAATTGTCACGGACAGCTCCTCGCTAGCGCTCGTCGCCACCGTGACGACGACGCTGTGTTGATGGTGACCTCGCAAGCTCGGTCAATGACTCTCTCCATGGGGCAGGCCGACGTAGTTCTCGGCGAGGCTGGTGGCCGCAGCGCGGGAGGCCACGGTGTAGCGCAGCTGGGACAGCTGTAGCCGGCGGGCGATCGGGTCGTCGTCCGGGGCGACGTGCAGCATCGAGGTCATCCACCACGAGAAATGCTCCGCGCGCCAGACCCGCCGCAGGCACGTGTCGGAGTACGCGTCGACCCCGGTCTCGTCGCCGTGGCGCAGGAACGGGACGAGCGCCTCGGCCAGCACGTGCACGTCGGCGATCGCGAGGTTCATGCCCTTCGCGCCGGTCGGCGGGACGATGTGCGCGGCGTCGCCCGCCAGGAACAGCCGCCCGTGCCGCATCGGTTCGGCGACGAAGCTACGCATGCCGGTGACGCCCTTCTCGATCACCGGGCCCTCGTTGAGCGTGAACCCCTCGGCCGCGAGGCGGCGGTCCAGCTCGTCCCAGATCTGCGCGTCGGACCATGCGCCGGCGTCGGTGTCCGGCGGGACCTGCAGGTAGAGCCGGGTGATCTCGGGGCCGCGCATCGAGTACAGCGCGAACCCGTTGGAGTGGTTGGCGTACACGAGCTCGTGGTGCGTGGGCGCGGCCTTGGCGAGGATGCCGAGCCAGGCGAACGGGTACTGCCGGTCGAACACCTCCGGGACGAACGCACCGCGGCTGACCCCGTGGAACCCGTCGCACCCGGCGACGACGTCGCAGTGCAGCTCCTCGCGCCGTCCGTCGGCGCCGGTGAACCCGATCACCGGGGAGTCGGCGAGCCCGTCGAGCGTCACGTCGGACACCTCGAACCGGATGTCCCCACCGTCGTCCAGGCGCGCGGCGATGAGGTCCTTCACCACCTCCTGCTGGCCGTAGACGGTGATCCCCCGCCCGACCAGATCGGCGAAGTCGATGCGGTGGTCGCCACCATCGAAGCGCAGCGAGATGCCCTCGTGCCGCATGCCCTCGCGGTCCAGCCGGTGGGCGAGCCCGACCTCGCGCAGCAGCTCCACGGTCGGGTGTTCCAGCACACCGGCCCTGACCCGCCGCTCCACGTAGGCACGGCTGCGGGCCTCGAGGACCACGGAGTCGACCCCGGAGCGGGCCAGCAGGTGGGACAGCAGCAGTCCGGCCGGTCCCGCCCCGACGATCCCGACCTGAGTTCGCATGCGAGGAGCCTGGCCCACGGGGCCACACGCGCTCGACTCGGCTTCCGGTGAACGGAAGACCAGGGCACACTGGGACGTGATGAGTCAGTCGGTCACTGCACGGGTCCTCCGGGTGATCGCGGCGTTCAGTGCGGAGCGTCCGGAGCTCACGCTCACGGAGCTCAGCAGGCGGGCCGCCCTCCCGCTGAGCACCGTGCACCGGCTCGTCGGCGAGCTTGCGGAGTGGGGCGCGCTCGAGCGCGCCGCCGACGGTCGCTACCGCGTCGGGCTCCGGCTGTGGGAGGTCGGTGCCCTGGCCCCGCGCGGGCTGGGCCTGCGCGAGTCGGCGATGCCGTTCCTCGAGGACCTCTATGCGGTGACCAAGCAGAACGTGCAGCTCGCGGTGCTCGACGGTAGCGAGGTGGTGTACCTGGAACGACTGTCGGGACGGGGCGCGGTCAACGTCATCACGCGCGTCGGGGGCCGGCTGCCACTGCACGCAACGGGCGTCGGGCTCGTCCTGCTCGCCTTCGCCGCACCCGAGCTACAGGAACAGATACTCGCCGCCCCGCTCAAGCGCTACACCGCCAAGACGATGTGCACACCCGACGAGCTGCGCAGGGCGCTCGCCGAGGTGCGCCGCACCGGGGTGGCGGTGAGCGACGGGCAGATCGAGCTGATCGCGCTGTCCGTCGCGGCGCCGGTGCGCGGGCCACGCGGCGGCGTGGTCGCGGCGCTGTCGGTCGTCGTGCCGAGCGAGACCTCCGACGCCATGGCCTACGTGCCCGTCGTCCGCGCCGCAGCGCGGGGCATCTCCCGGACGCTCGGCTTCCCCGATTCCCCTGCCGCGGAACGGAAATGACGCGGCGGAAAGGCCGGCCCTCCAGCCGATCGTGACGACCACCACACGGAAGGGGAGTGTTCGCATGAGCGAGCTTGCGAGCGAATCAATGGCACAGCGCCCGAGCGAAGCGCCGGCCGAGCGAAGCGAGGGCGCGCGGTGAGCGCCACGCTGCTGGTGAGCGACCTCGACCCGTTCGCGCCCGAGTTCCTCGGCGACCCGTACCCGGCACATGCCGCACTGCGTGACGCCGGGCCGGTCGTCCGGCTGGAGCGGTACCGCACCTGGGCCAGCGCGCGGCACGCCCCGGTGCGTGCGGCACTTCTCGACCACGAGACGTTCTGCTCGTCCGCGGGCGTCGGCATCTCGGACTTCCGCAAGGAGGAGCCGTGGCGCACGCCGTCGCTGCTGCTGGAGGCCGACCCGCCCGAGCACACCCGCGCCCGCCGGGTGGTGGCCGGCGTGCTGTCGGCAGCGGCGATGCGGCGCCTGGCCGAGGACTTCATGTCCGCGGCTGACGAGCTCGTCGCGCGCCTGGCGGACGGAGAGCCCTTCGACGCGATGACGGACCTCGCGACCGCCTTCCCGGTGCACGTGTTCTCCGAGGCCGTCGGCGTGCCGGACGACAAGCGGGAGAACCTGCTCACCTACGCGCGCATGGTGTTCAACACGTTCGGGCCGCGCAACGAGCTGTTCCGCAACGCTGTGGCCGACGCGGGCCCGGTCCGCGACTGGATCGCGCAGCGCTGCCGGGCGGAGAACCTCCTGTCCGGCGGAATGGGCGCCGAGATCCACGCGCGGGCGGCGGCCGAGGGGTTCACGGGGGAGGAGAGCGCCATGCTCGTGCGGTCGTTCCTCTCCGCCGGGGTCGACACCACCGTGCACGGCCTCGGGAACGCGCTCTGGTGCCTGGCCCAGCACCCCGAGCAGTTCGCCGCGCTGCGTTCGGAACCCGACCGGGCGCGCGCCGCCTTCGAGGAGGTGCTCCGCTTCGAGGCGCCCGTGCAGACGTTCTTCCGCACCACCACCCGAGAGGTGGAGCTCGACGGCGTCACGATCGGCGACGGCGAGAAGATCCTGTTGTTCCTCGGCGCCGCCAACCGCGACCCCCGGCAGTGGCCGGACGCGGACGTGTTCAACATCTCGCGGCGTGCCACCGGCCACGTCGGTTTCGGGTTCGGCATCCACGCCTGCGTCGGGATGGCGATGGCCCGGCTGGAGGGCGAGGCCGTGCTGACTGCGCTGGCCCGGCACGTGCGGAAGATCGAGCCGACGGGCGAGCCGCGCCGGATGCTCAACAACACACTGCGCGGCCTGGAGAGCCTGCCCCTACGCCTGGTTCCCGCGTAACCGCCTGATTACCGCCGCTCAGGGCTTGCGCGTCAGCAGGTGTTGACACAACGATCTCCCGTCGTGGACGTCGTCGAATTCCGCCCGGAGCCCGAGCAGTACGCGTGGACGTTCGGAGGGGTGGCGCCCACCCACCGGATCACGCCCGGCACCGTGCTGAAGCTGTGGACGGAGGATGCCTTCTCCGGCAGGTTGCAGCGCACGTCCGACAAGCCGTCGCAGGTGCTGGACATGACGCAGGTGAACCCGCAGACCGGGCCGTTCCACGTCGAGGGGGCCGAACCGGGCGACACGCTCGCGCTGCACATCGTCGACCTCACCCCGGCTAGGGACTGGGCCGCGTCGACCACCATCCCGTTCTTCGGCGCGCTCACCGGCACCGACCGCACCGCCCTGCTCAACGACCCGCTGCCCGAGCAGACGTGGATCTACCAGCTCGACCGCGACCGCGGCACCGTGCTCTTCGAGGCGCAGCGCTCGAAGCTGAGCGTGGAGCTACCGATCGCCCCCATGCTCGGCACCGTCGGGGTGGCCCCGCCGGGGCGCGAGGTGCGTTCGAGCCTGGTGCCCGACACGTTCGGCGGCAACATGGACACACCCGAGATGCGCGCCGGCACCACCTGCTTCCTCGGGGTGAACGTCGAGGGCGCTCTGTTCTCCGTCGGCGACGGGCACTATCGGCAGGGTGAGGGCGAGAGCTGCGGGACAGCGGTCGAGGGCGCCATGGACGTCACGCTCATCGTCGAGCTGGTGAAGGGCGGGGCGCCGGCGTGGCCGCGGCTGGAGCACGACGACCACTACGCCGTGGTCGGTTCGTCGCGTCCGCTGGAGGACGCCTGGCGCGCCAGCCAGGTCGGGATGATCGGCTGGCTCGGGGATCTGTACGGGCTCGACCCGCTCGACGCCTACCAGCTGCTCACCCAGATCAGCCGGTCGCCACTGGCCAACGTCTGCGACACCAACTACAGCGCGGTCACCAAGATCGAGAAGGCGCTGTTGCCCGCCGCCGACGCCTATGGCGGCATGCACCGCCACCTGCGCGAGCAGGCCCGCATCCTCTAGGAAAGGATCCGACAATGGATCTGCAGCTCACCGGCAGGACGGCACTGGTCACCGGCGGTACGAAGGGCATCGGTCGCGCAGTCGTCGAGGGCCTGGCGGCCGAGGGGGCGAGGGTCGCGTTCTGCGCCCGCACCGACGCAGACGTGGCGAAGGTCGAACAGGAACTGCAGGCCGCGGGCCACGATGTCGCCGGCACCGCGGTCGACGTGGCCGACGCCGAGGCGCTGACGGCATGGGTGGCCGCGTCGGCGGAGCGCTTCGGCGGCATCGACGTCGTGGTCGCCAACGTCAGCGCGCTGTCGATCGGCCCCGGCCCTGAGCACTGGCAGCCCAGCTTCGAGGTCGACCTCATGCACACCGTCCGCCTGGTGGACGCGGCGCTGCCCCACCTGGAGGCGAGCGGCGTGGGGTCGGTCATCGCGGTGTCCAGCGTGTCCGCCCGGGAGATCGACTTCGCGTCCGGCGCCTACGGCGTGATGAAGGCGGCCCTCGTCCACTACACGTCGGGGCTCGCCGTCCAGCACGCCGGAAAGGTCAGGGCGAACTCGGTCTCCCCCGGCAACACCTACTTCGAGGGTGGGGTGTGGCAGAGCCTCGAGAACAGCGACCCGGAGTTCTTCGCCAACACGCTCAGGGTGAACCCGACGGGTCGGCTCGCGACGCCGGAGGAGATCGCCTACGGCATCATCATGCTCGCGAGCCCGCGTGCCTCGTTCATCACCGGCGCCCACCTGGTGGTCGACGGCGCGCTGACCCGTGGGGTACAGCTCTGAGATGCGTGAGTTCCGCGTCCAGATCCCCGAGGCAGACCTGCAGGACCTGCGTGGCAGGCTCGCCCGCACCCGCTGGCCCGAGCCGGCCACCGCGCCGGGCTGGACGCAGGGCGTTCCGCTGGACTATGCGCGCGAGCTGTGCGACTACTGGGCCCGCGAGTACGACTGGCGCCGCTGCGAGGCGGAGCTCAACGCGCTGCCGCAGTTCCGCACCGGCCTCGACGGCGGCGGCGACGACACCGTCGAGGTGCACCTGATCCACGCCCGGTCCCGGCACCCCGGGGCGCTGCCGCTGCTGCTCAGCCACGGCTGGCCGGGCTCGGTCGTCGAGTTCCTCGGCGTGATCGAGGCACTGACGGACCCACCCGACCCGCGCGACGCGTTCCACGTCGTCGCGCCGTCGCTGCCGGGCTATGGCTTCAGCGGCAAGCCGACCGTTCCCGGGTGGGGTGTCGAGCGGATCGCCACGGCCTGGGCCCAGCTCATGGACCGGCTCGGCTACGACCGCTACGGCGCCCAGGGCGGCGACTGGGGGTCCATGATCACCTCGGCGCTCGGCACCGGCGCTCCGCAGAACCTCGTGGGCATCCACCTGACGATGCCGCTGGCCGCGCCCCCGCCCGAGAACGACGGGGTGCGGCTCACGGAGTCCGAGCATGCGGCGCTCGCCGCCCGTAAGACCTTCCAGAAGGTGGGTACGGGCTACTCCAGCGAGCAGTCCACCCGGCCCCAGACGCTCGGCTACGGCCTGCTCGACTCCCCGTCGGGTCAGTGCATGTGGATCGTCGAGAAGTTCTGGGACTGGACCGACTGCGCCGGCCACCCGGAGAACGTCATCACACGCGACCGGCTGCTGGACAACGTGATGCTGTACTGGCTGCCCGGCACCGGCGCGTCCTCGGCGCGGCTGTACTGGGAGAGCTACAAGCGGCGGCGGATGGACGAGGTGACCGTGCCCACCGGCGTCACCCTGTTCCCCCAGGAGCTGGTCCGGCTTCCCCGGCAGTGGATCGAGCGCCGCTTCACGGATCTGCGGCACTGGAGCGAGCCCGCGACCGGCGGACACTTCGCGTCCCTGGAACAGCCAGACGTGTTCGTGGACGAGCTGCGCACGTTCTTCCGCCCGCTTCGCTGACCCGTTCCCGTGCTGACCTGTCCGCGGGTCCGGCCACCGCCGGCGAGGGCGGCGGCCGGGCCCACCCCCCGACGGGGCCGAGCTGCCAGAACGATCACCACCGGGACATACCTGCAATCTACTTGCAAGAACGGCAGTCTGCCACCGGTGGAGCTGTCACACCGGCGGACGCGGGGCCACCGTGCGCAGCAGTAGGTGCATCCCGAGGTCGGTCGACCGCTCGCGGACGTCGGAGCGTCCTCCCGGAAGCCGGGGATCCCGCGCGAGCTCGACCCCGTCACCCGTGGTCACGCAGAAGCAGACGTAACCGACGGGCTTGGCCTCCGTGCCCCCGCCGGGGCCGGCCACACCGGTGATCCCGATCCCGATGTCGGCACCGAACCGCTCCCGCGCACCGTCGGCCAGTGCCCGTGCCACCTCGGGCGATACCGCTCCGTGCTCGTCGATCATTTCCGCCGGCACGCCGAGCAGCTGTGACTTCGCCTCGTTCGAGTAGGCCACGACACCGCCGGCGACGTACGCGGAGGACCCGGCCCGGTCGATCAACCGCGACGCGAGCATCCCGCCCGTACACGACTCACCAGTCGCAACGGTCCAGCCGCGCTCCAGCAGCGCTGCGGCCAGCAGCTCGTCGGTGCTGGTGCCGTCGGCACTGACGAGGTGCTTCGCGTGCCGGGCCGCGAGCCCGGCGTGCAGCTCCGCCGCGACGTCCGCCGCGTCGGGCCGGGGCCGCAGGTCCACCTCGAGCTCGGAGCGGCGCAAGCACGTCGTCACCTCGACGCCGGACAGGTCCCGCCCCGCGCCGAGGTCGCGCAGCGTCGCCGCGATCTCCGACTCGGGCAGCCCGAAGA
>DASRSC010000125.1:0-9510 GCA_035695525.1 Pseudonocardia sp.
TGCTTGATCAGGTAGGTCGACATCGACGCCTCCAGACTCGGCCCGCGCACCAGCACCGTGACGGTGGCTGCGTGCTTCGCGAAGAACACCGCAGCCTGCCCGGCGGAGTTGGCGCCGCCGATGATGTAGATGTCCTCGCCGCTGCAGCCTGCCGCCTCCGTGGCGGCGGAGCCGTAGAACACGCCGCGGCCAGTGAGGTCGGCGATGCCCGGCGCGTCCAGGCTCCGGTAGGACACACCCGTGGCGAGCACGACGGCGTGCGCCGCGATCTCACTGCCGTCGCCGAACCGCACGACGCGGGCCGACCCGCGCACCTCCAGCCCGATGACGTCGCGGGCGGTGAGCACCTCGGCCCCGAACTTCGCAGCCTGTCGCCGCGCCCGGTCGGTGAGCTGGCTGCCCGAGACGCCATCGGGGAAGCCCAGGTAGTTCTCGATCCGTGAGCTCTGCCCGGCCTGGCCACCGGTGGCCTGCCGCTCCACCAGCACGGTGCGCAGCCCCTCTGACGCGCCGTAGACGGCCGAGCCCAGCCCGGCCGGGCCGCCGCCGATCACGATGAGGTCGTAGAAGTCCGACACCGGGTCGGTGGTGAGCCCGCAGGCTGTGGCGATCTCGGCGTCCGACGGCGACCGCAGCGCCGTGCCGTCGGTGGTGATCAGCAGGGGCACGTCGTCGGGCGTGGCGCCTGCGGCATCGAGGAGCCGGGCACCCTCCGGCTCGTCGATGGAGTAGTAGCGGTAGGGCACCGAGTTGCGGGCCAGGAAGTCGCGGGCCTCGAAGCATTCCGCCGACCACCGGTGCCCGACGACGCGGATGTCCTCGACGGGCCGCACGCCCACGGCGCGCCACGTCTCCACCAGAGCGTCGATCACCGGGTAGAGCTTCTCCTCCGGCGGGTCCCACGGCTTGAGCAGGTAGTGGTCGACGTCGACGAGGTTGATCGCCTGGATCGCGGCGTCGGTGTCGGCGTAGGCCGTGAGCAGCGCCCGGCGCGCGTACGGCGCCACGTCCATGGCCTGCTCGAGGAACTCGATGCCGTTCATCTCCGGCATCCGGTAGTCGGCCAGGATCGCCGCGACGGGCTCCCCGCGGAGCGTCAGCTCCCGCAGCGCCTCCAGCGCCTCCTGGCCGGACTCCGCGCGCACCACGCGGTAGTCCTGGCCGTAGCGGCGGCGCAGGTCGCGAGCCACGGAACGGCTCACTCCAGGGTCGTCGTCGACGGTTATGAGGACGGGCTTGGTCATGGGGCTCCTGCCGAACGTGCCATTCCGTCGATATTGCCCCCACGCGCCGATGCGCGGTGCTGCTGGCGTCCGCCAACGGCGAACTCACAACTCGAACCTAGCCCGCAGACGCCTCCGGCCGCGAGGCCTCACCCGGCTGCTGCTCCGGGTGGCGGCTCCAGGATCGGCGCGTGGGGGAGCCGGTGGTCCCCGCGCCGCGCCCCTTGGACGAACGGCACTCTGGGCCGGCTCTACCGGCCGAAAGTGCGTTCGCTCGGCGCTCGGGGTCCGGCCGCGCCTCAGAGCGTGTCTCGGGTCACCTTCCCATTGATTCGTCTCGGCAGGCCGAGGGGGTTGTCGTCCCGCAGCGCGTCCGGGAGCAACGCCTGGGGCGTGTTCTGGTAGCAGATCGGGCGCAGGAAGCGGCGCACGGCGGTGGCACCCACCGAGGTGTGCACCGAGGCCGTGGTGGCCGGGTACGGGCCGCCGTGGTGCATCGCCCAGGCCACTGCCACCCCCGTGGGCCAGCCGTTGTAGACGAGCCTGCCGGTGCGCTCGCGCAGCAGGTCGAGCAGCGGCGGCAACGCCGGCGCGTCGGCGTCCTCGGCGTGGACGGTGGCCGTCAGATTGCCCCCGAACGCCTCCGCAGCGGCCAGCAGCTCCTCGGGCCCGCTGTACTCGACCACGATCGACGTGGGTCCGAAGCACTCCTGCAGCAGCGGGTCCGGGTCAGCGAGCAGCTCCTTGGCGGTGGTGGCCAGCAGCGTCGGGGCCACCCCGGCTGCGGCGTCGGCCCCGTGGACGAGGGCGCGTACGGGGCCGAGCTCCTCCAGCCGCTCGCGCTCCTCCGCGTGCCCGGCACGGATGCGGTCGTTGAGCATCCCGGCCGGCGCCGTGCCACGGACGGCCTCGACGAGCCGCTCCTCCAACCCGTGTCCCTCCGGCAGGAACAGCAGGCCGGGCTTCGTGCAGAACTGCCCGGTGCCGAGGGTGAACGATGACACGTAGCCGTCGGCGATGGTCTCGCCGCGGGCGGCGACCGCGGCGGGCGTGACGAACACCGGGTTCAGGCTGCCCAGCTCGCCGTAGAACGGGATCGGCTCCGGGCGGGAGGTGGCGATGTCGAGCAGGGCACGACCGCCGCGTACCGAGCCGGTGAACGCTGCCGCCTTGATCCGCGGGTCGGTCAGCGCCGAGGTGCCGGCGTCCATGCCGTGCACCACCGCGAACGTCCCCTCGGGTGCGCCCGCGGCGCGCAGCGCGTCGACGAGCACCTTCCCCGTGCGCTCGGACAGCTCCGGGTGGCCGGGGTGGGCCTTGAGCACCACGGGAGCACCTGCCGCGAGCGCCGAGGCGGTGTCGCCGCCGGGAACGCTGAACGCGAACGGGAAGTTGCTTGCGGCGAACACCAGCACCGGGCCGAGCGGCACCAGCATGCGGCGCAGGTCCGGCCGCGGGACGGGTGCGGCGTCCTGGTCGGCCGTATCGACGATCACCTCGAGGTAGGAGCCCTCCTCGAGCGCGGCGGCGAACAGCCGTAGCTGGCCGCTGGAGCGGGCCACCTCGCCGGTCAGCCGCGCCTCCGGCAGCGACGACTCCGCGATGGCGATCGGGACGAGCTCGCCTGCGGCGGCGTCGAGCGCGTCGGCAGCGGCGCGCAGCAGCGCGGCACGCTCGACGGGACGCAGTGCGGCCAGCGGGCCCGCTGCACGGGCGGCTGCGGCGAGGGCGGCGTCGAGCTCCGCTGGGGTGGTGTCGGGCACGGCGTGGTCCTCAACAGCGTTGTTCCCAGCGGTGGTGTTCCCAGCGGCGTTCACAGCTGCGCCTTCCTCCTGGCATCGGGGCGGTCGAGGGCGTCCACGAGCCACGACATCGGTTCGCGGCCGCGGACGACGGGGTTGGTGAGGGTGCCGACCTCGGCGATCTCGATCTCGATCCGGTCGCCCTCGACGAGCGAGAAGCTCAGCTCCGGGACGATTCCGGTGCCGGTGGCGAGGATCGCCCCGTCGGGGAAGTCGGTGGGCGCGAAGAGCGCCACGACGAGCTCCTCCAGGGTCCGGTGCAGGCGGGACGTGCTGGTGTCGCCGCTGAACACGGTCTCTCCCCCGCGCAGCACCCGCAGCGTGATGGCCAGGTCGGTGACGTCAGGCACCTCCCAGGCCGGCCGGATGCCGGTGGCCAGCGCGCAGTGGCCGCTGAAGATCTTCGCCTGCGGGAGGTAGAGGGGGTTCTCGCCCTCGATCGAACGGGAGCTCATGTCGTTGCAGACCGTGTAGCCGACGATCTCCCCGAAGCGGTTGGCGACCACCGCGAGCTCCGGCTCCGGGACGTCGAGGGTGGAGTCGGCGCGCAGGGCGACCGGCTCGGAGTCGGTGACGACCCGCCAGGCCACCGACTTGAGAAACAGCTCGGGGCGCTCCGCGTCGTACACCTTCTCGTACACCGAGGCCTCGCTGCTCTCCTCGACCCGGCCGGTGCGCGAGCGTTCGTAGGTGACACCTGCCGCCCACACCTCGGTGCGGCCGTCCACGGGAGGCAGGAACGTGACGTCGGTGGCGTCCACCTCGTCGGCCACGGGGGTGAGACGGTCGCGCACGTCGTCGCGGGACTCACGCAACAGCTCGGCGACACTGGCCCAGGGCAACGGCGCGACGGTGCCGTCGCGGCGCAGCCCGACGCGTGGGCTCCGCGCTCCCGGCTCGATGTAGCGGACGATCTCCATATTCGTGCGCACTCCCATCCTGGGCGCGGGCCCTGTTGACCCCCGAACGGGAGCGAATCCTATTGCGCGGACACCCGGCGATGCCGCCGCTGACCCTCGGGCAGCACGCCGACGGCGACCGGCTCCGCGTGCTCGGACGCGGTGCCCCGGCACAGCCGCACCGCGCGGTCCGGCTCCTGGTGCTGCGGCCCGCGCCCCTGGGCAGCGAGCATGTGCGGAAACCGAGTGTCCCAGGTAGACCGCGAGGCCGGCCCGTTCCCTGGCCGGTCCCTGAGTCGCTCGTCACATGTGACGCAGCCGGTCGGAGCGCGCGTGGCAGGGCAGGCACCCGGACTCTCACTACGAGCGGCTGCGTCCCACATCCGACGACCCGACCGGGAGGAACAGCATGACCGTGCTCACCGAACTGACCGACCGGTTGCCGTCCGACGCCGTCCTGACGGACCCGGCAAGCACGGAGGCGTACCGGTACGACATGGCGAGCTTCTCTCCAGCCGGACAACCCCTCGTCGTGGTGCGGCCGACAGCCACGGAGCAGGTTCAGCAGGTGATGCGGATCGCGTCGGCGCACGGCGTACCGGTGGTGCCGCAGGGCGCGCGGTCGGGGCTGTCGGGAGCCGCCAATGCCGTGGATGGCTGCATCGTGCTGTCGCTGACCCGGATGGACCGCATCGTCGACATCGACCCCGTCGACCAGGTCGCGGTGGTCGAGCCGGGCGTGCTCAACGCGGTCCTCTCGCGCGCGGTGCTCGAGCAGGGGCTCTTCTACCCGCCCGACCCGTCATCGTGGGAGCTCTCGACGATCGGCGGCAACCTCGCGACGAACGCGGGCGGACTGTGCTGCGTGAAGTACGGGGTCACCGCCGACTTCGTCCGCGGCCTCGAGGTGGTGACGGCGAGCGGGGAGCTGCTGCGCACGGGGCGCCGCACCGCGAAGGGCGTGGCGGGCTACGACCTGACGAAGCTGATCGTCGGCTCTGAGGGCACGCTCGGCGTCATCACCCAGGCGACGCTCGGGCTGCGCCCGGCGCCGGAAGCCGCGCTGACGATGGCCGCCGCGTTCGGCTCGGCCGCCGACGCGCTCAGCGCCGTCACCCGGATCATGGCCGCGGGCCTGCAGCCGTCGCTGTGCGAGTTCCTCGACGGCACCACCGTGCGGGCGATCCAGGACTACCGCGACATGGGACTCCCGGCCGCTGCGGGCGCGTTGTTGCTCACCCAGTCCGACCGGGGTCCGCGCGCGGGCGAGGACGTCGCAGCGATGGGCCGGATCTGCACGGAGCTGGGCGCGGTCGACGTCGCAGTGGCCTCGGACGCCACGGAGTCGGCGATGCTCATGGAAGCTCGCCGGCTCGTCCACCCCGCCATGGAGAAGCTCGGCTCCTCGCTCATCGACGACGTGGCCGTTCCGCGGTCACGCCTGGTCGAGCTGCTCGCGGGGGTCGAGGCGATCGCCGAGGAGCACGACGTGCTGGTGACCTGCCCGGGGCACGTGGGAGACGGCAACATGCACCCGACGGTCGTCTTCGACCGGGGCGATCCCGCGGCCGTCGAACGGGCGCAGCGCGCGTTCGACTCGATCATGCGCCTGGGCCTGGCGCTGGGCGGCACCATCACCGGCGAGCACGGTGTCGGTCTCCTCAAGCGGGACTGGCTGGCCACCGAGCTGGGCGAGCTCAGCACCCGCCTGCACCGCGAGATCAAGGCGGTGTTCGATCCCGCGGGCATCCTGAACCCGGGAAAGGTGCTGGCCGCCGGCTGAGCTGCGGGCAGCGCATGGTCATCGGCGCGACATCGCACAGCTGCCTTCTGCGCGACCGCGACGCACCCGCGTCAACGCGCCTGCCCGCCGCCCACCGGGTTCACGGCGAACGCGGTGAAGAACGTGTAGTGGAAGGTCCCGCCGTCCTCGGCGGTCCGGCGCAGGTCGGCGATCCCCCGGTCCCACGCGGTCGGGGTGATCAGGCCGGTGCCCAGGGCCTCGTCCCGCACCGACTCGACCATCGCCGTGAAGGTGCTGCCGGTGAAGCCCTCGACCAGCTCCGGCCGGCTCCGATCGGCGTACACGGTCCGCGGGTGCACGGCCACGTCGATGTACCCGGCGCCGGCCAGCAGCGGCTGCAGCTGCCGGCCGATCAGGGCGTTGCCGCCGGCGTGGGCCTGCAGCCGGACCTGGCAGTCGATCACGGCTCGGGCATGGATGCTGTCGGGGTGGAACACCGCGGAGCCGTGGTCGCCCTCGATCACGGTGAGGGTGCCGCCGGGTCGCAGCACGCGCCGCAGCGCAGCCAGCGCTCCTTCCGGGTGCGGCAGGTGCTCCAGCACGAAGCAGACGAAGAGGTGGTCGAACGCGGCGTCGGCGAAGGGCAGGTCGTGCAGGTCCGCCCGGAGCAACTCGACGCTCGCCCCGGGGCGGACGGCGTCTACGCGGGAGCGGGCCTGCGCGAGGGAGCGCTCTGCGATGTCCACCGCCACGACGTGCGCCTGCGGGCTGGACGCGACCAAATGCACGGTCTGCGCGCCGACACCGCATCCGACCTCCAGTACCCGACTCCCAGGGGGGTAGGCGATGCCGGCGTGCAGCAGGTGGGCGAGCGTGTCGGCCTGGTCGCCCAGCCGGCGGGCCTCGTGCTCCGAGTACCCGTGGACGTAGCCGGTGGGGGGCGCGGTCGCGGTGTTCATATCTCCACCATGCTGCGACTATGGCCCGATGGGCAGGGCCAAAGCCGACGCTGACCACCGGTCCATAACGGGAACCGATTTCCTGCAGCTGAACATCGCGGACGCCCCTGCCGGCGGGCTGTCCGACTGGCTGGCAGACCGGCTTCGGCTCGCGATCTCGGACGGACGGCTGCCGGTGGGCAGCAGGCTCCCCGCCACGCGGGTGTTGGCGGCGGAGCTGCGGGTGTCGCGCGGTGTCGTCACCGAGGCCTACCAACGCCTCAACGAGGACGGCCACCTCGCAGGCCGTGGACGGGGCGGGACTGTCGTGGTCGCCACTCCAACGGCGGCGCCATTGATCGCAATGCCGTCCGTTCCCGCTGGTCCCCCGGCCGCACTGCTCGGCGCGGCCCCCGGCGAGGACGTCTTCGACGCGATGCGCGCAGCGCCCGCTCGGATCGACCTGACACCCGGCGTACCCGACCTGGCCGCGTTCCCGCGGACGGCGTGGCTACGCGCCGAACGATCCGTGCTGGCCGACCTCTCGCCGTCCGCCTTCGGGTACGGGGACCCGCGCGGGACGCCCGCGCTGCGGCTCGCCGTCGCGCGCTGGGTGGCCCGCAACCGCGGGATCAGGGTGCATCCCGGCGAGGTGGTCGTGGTTGCGGGCGTCGCGCAAGCGCTGGGGCTGATCGCGCAGGTGCTGCGCAGGCGCGGGATCTCCGAGGCGGCGGTCGAGGACCCCGGGTCGCTCGGTGTCCGCCAGCACCTGCAGAACTGGGACCTGCACACCCCGCCGATACCGGTGGACGCAGACGGCCTCCGCGTCGACGCGCTGCGCGACAGCGGCGCCCCCGTAGCTCTGCTCACCCCGGCACACCAGTTCCCGACAGGAGTGGTGCTCGCGGGCAGCAGGCGCCGCGAGCTCATCGCGTGGGCCGGCCAGGGCGGCCTGATCATCGAGGACGACTACGACGCCGAGCACCGCTACGACCGGCCCGCGGTGCCCGCACTGCGGTCGATGCTCGACGAGGTCTACTACGCCGGCAGCGTCTCCAAGCTCCTCGCCCCGGCGTTACGGGTGGGATGGGTCCTCGCGCCGCCGCAGTACCGGGACGACATCGTCGCGGCCAAGCGCGTCGCCGACCTCGGCAACGCCGCACTGGCGCAGCTCGTGCTGGCCCGGCTGATGGAGTCGGGCGATCTGGAGCGCCACCTGCGACTGCTGCGCCGACGTCACCGCCGCAGACGAGACGCGATGATCCGCGCGATCCGGACACACCTGCCGGGCGCCACCGTGCACGGCGCCGCAGCGGGTTTGCACCTGATGGTCACGTTCGACGCCGACCTCTCCGACACCGACCTCGCCGCAGCGGCATTGGCCCGGGGTGTGAACGCCGGCCCTGCCAGGCAGAATGCCTCGCATGATGGGACAGATCGTCGGTGCGATCACGCTGCCTGACGGAACCCAGGTGAGGGGCCGCGGCCGCCGCGAGCCCTTCCCGCCCGGTCCCTTCCCCGCGTACGGCCTCTATCTGGGCCGCTCCCCCGACACGCCGGGGCGGCGGTTCCTCGGGCGCCGCAAGCCCGCGTGGCGCCCGGACTGGCCCGCCGACTGGATCGACTGGCCCGACTTCCGGACCCCCCGCGACCACCAGGCGGCCGCCGCGCTGATCCAGCACGCCTACTCGATGGCCCAGTCAGGGGAGCAGATCGAGGTGGCGTGCGTGGGCGGGACGGGCCGCACGGGCACGGTGATCGCCTGCATGGCGGTGCTCGCCGGTCACCCGGCCGACGACGCCGTCCGGTGGACCCGGCAGCACTACCGGCGACACGCGGTCGAGACGCGCAGCCAGCGACGCTGGATCACGTGGTTCGCCACGCAGTACCTCGCAGACGCCAGGCCCTGACGAAACCGGTCAGCTCAGGTGCCCCACCAGCGCCGCCGTCACCTGCGCGGTCGTCGCCGTGCCGCCGAGGTCGGCCGTGCGGGTCTCCGGCTTCGCCAACGTGGCCTCCATGGCCGCGAGGACGTCGGCGGCCGCGGCCGCGTGGCCGAGGTGCTCCAGCATCAGCGCAGCCGACCACACGGCTCCTACCGGGTTGGCCACGCCCTGCCCCGCGATGTCCGGCGCCGAGCCGTGCACCGGCTCGAACATGGAGGGGAACTCCTTCGTCGGGTCCAGGTTCGCCGACGGCGCGATCCCGATCGAGCCGGCCACGGCGGCGGCGAGGTCGGAGAGGATGTCGCCGAACAGGTTCGAGCCGACCACGACGTCGAACCGCCCGGGCTGCAGCACGAACTTCGCGGCGAGCGCGTCGATGTGCTCGCTGTCCCACCGCACATCCGGGTACCGGGCTGCCCGCTCGGCCACGACCTCGTCCCAGAACGGGAGTGTGTGCACGATCCCGTTCGACTTCGTCGCCGACGTGAGGTACCCGCGCCTCGTCTGCGCCAGTTCGAACGCGAAGTCGGCGATCCGGCTCACCCCGACCCGGGTGAAGATCGACTCCTGGACGGCCATCTCGTCCGGGAACCCCCGGTTGGCCCGGCCACCGACCTCGCTGTACTCACCCTCGACGTTCTCGCGGACGACGACGAAGTCGACGTCCTCAGCGCCGCGCAGCGGGCTCTGCACGCCGTCGAACACCCGGATCGGGCGGAGGTTGGCGTACTGCCGGAACGCACGCCGGATCGGGATCAGCAGTCCCCACAGCGACACGTGGTCGGGCACCCCCGGCCAGCCCACGGCGCCGAGCAGGATCGCGTCGAAACCACGGAGCGTGTCGATTCCGTCGGGCGGCATCATCGCGCCCTCGCGTTCGAAGCGCTGACACGACCAGTCGAACTCGGTGTACGCGAGCGCGATGTCGTGCCGGGCGCACACGGCGTCCAGCACCGTC
>DASRSC010000126.1:0-8501 GCA_035695525.1 Pseudonocardia sp.
CGGGGAGTACGACGGCTCGCAGAATGTCGTGTCGAATGCGTCCTGCACCACGAACTGCCTCGCCCCGCTGGCGAAGGTCATCGACGACCTGCTCGGGATCGAGAAGGGTCTGATGACCACGATCCACGCCTACACCCAGGACCAGAACCTGCAGGACGGCCCGCACAAGGACCTGCGCCGCGCCCGGGCTGCCGCGATCAACCTCGTGCCCACCTCGACCGGCGCCGCGAAGGCCATCGGCCTGGTGCTGCCGCACCTCAAGGGCAAGCTCGACGGTTACGCGGTGCGGGTGCCGATCCCGACGGGCTCGGCCACCGACCTGACTGTGGAGGTCCGCAAGGAGGCCACGGTCGAGGAGATCAACGCGGCGTACCGGGCGGCGGCCGCGGAGGGCCCGCTCAAGGGCATCCTGACCTACACCGAGGACCCGATTGTCTCTTCCGACATCGTCACCGACCCGGCGTCGTGCATCTTCGACTCTGGCCTGACGAAGGTGATCGGCAACCAGGTCAAGATCGTCGGTTGGTACGACAACGAGTGGGGATACTCCAACCGCCTGGTCGACATCACGGCGCTGGTCGCGTCGAAGCTGTAGCGGCGCCGTGAAGACTCTTGGCGACCTCGTCGCAGTTCTCGACGAGGACCTGTTCGGTCGTCGGGTACTCGTCCGGGCCGACCTCAACGTGCCCCTCGACGGCTCGAGGATCACCGACGACGGCCGGATCCGGGCCTCCGTCCCCACGCTGGCGCGCCTGCGTGAGACCGGCACCCGGGTCGTGGTCGTCGCCCACCTCGGCCGGCCGAAGGGTGCACCCGACCCGGCGTTCTCCCTGGGACCTGTCGCCGAGCGGCTCGGCGAACTCCTCGGCGTGCAGGTGCCGCTGGCCGACCTCGGCGACGAGGCCCGGTTCACCGTCGACGCGCTGCCCGAGGGCGGCGTCGCGCTGCTTGAGAACATTCGGTTCGACCCTCGTGAGACGTCGAAGAACGACGACGAGCGGGCGTCACTGGCCCGTGAGCTCGCCGCGCTGGTCGGTCCCGAAGGTGTGTTCGTCTCCGACGGGTTCGGCGTCGTGCACCGCAAGCAGGCGTCGGTCTACGACGTGGCCCAGGACCTCCCCTCCTACGCGGGAGACCTCGTGCTTGCCGAGGTCGAGGTCCTGCGCACCCTCACCGAGTCGCCGAAGCGGCCCTACGCGGTGGTGCTCGGGGGCTCCAAGGTCTCCGACAAGCTTGCCGTGATCGAGGCGCTGCTGCCGAAGGTCGACGCGCTGCTCATCGGCGGCGGGATGTGCTACACGTTCCTGGCCGCCCACGGCTACGGGGTCGGCGACTCGTTGCTGGAGCGCGACCAGATCGGCACCTGCCGCAAGCTCCTCGAGTCGGGCAAGATCGTCCTGCCGTCGGACGTCGTGGTGGCCGACGACTTCTCGGCCGAGGCGAACACGCGGACCGTCGCCGTCGACGCGATCCCCGACGGCTGGAAGGGTCTCGACATCGGCCCCGAGTCGGTCACGTCGTTCGGGGAGGTGCTCGAGGGAGCGGCCACGGTGTTCTGGAACGGGCCCATGGGCGTGTTCGAGCTCGCACCGTTCGTCGACGGCACCCGGGGGGTGGCGCAGGCGATCGTCGATGCCACTGCCGGCGGGGCCTTCAGCGTGGTCGGCGGCGGCGACTCCGCGGCGGCGGTGCGGGCGCTGGGCCTGGCCGAGGACGGGTTCTCGCACATCTCGACCGGCGGCGGGGCGTCGCTGGAGTACCTGGAGGGCAAGACGCTCCCCGGGCTCGCCGTACTGGAGCAGTAGATGGCACGTGGCATGGCAAGCGGCACTGACAACCCCTCCGCCGGCGCCCGCCGGAAGCCGTTCATCGCGGGCAACTGGAAGATGAACTGCAACCATCTCGAGGCTCTCGCGCTGGTGCAGAAGATCGCGTTCGCGCTGCCGGAGAAGTACTACGACAAGGTCGAGGTGGCGGTGCTGCCGCCGTTCACCGACATCCGCAGCGTCCAGACGCTGATCGACGGCGACAACCTGCTGATGGTGCACGGGGCTCAGGACCTCTCCCCGTACGACTCGGGCGCCTACACGGGCGACGTGTCCGGGTCGATGCTCGCGAAGCTCGGCTGCCGCTACGTCGTCGTCGGGCACTCGGAGCGCCGGGAGATCCACGGCGAGGACGATGCGCTCGTCAACGCCAAGGTGCATGCCGCGATCAGGCACGGCATCGTTCCGATCCTGTGTGTCGGCGAGGGTCTCGAGGTCCGCGAGGCGGGCGACCACGTCGCCCACACCACCCAGCAGGTCACCGCGGCGCTGGAGAAGGTGCAGAGCCAGCACGCCCAGACCCTCGTGATCGCCTACGAGCCGGTGTGGGCGATCGGCACCGGGCGCGTCGCGAGCGCGGCCGACGCCCAGGAGGTCTGCGCCGCCATCCGCGAGTCGGTGTCGGCGAAGTACGGCCAGGCGATCGGGGCGAGCCTGCGGGTGCTCTACGGCGGCTCGGTCAAGGCGAAGAACGTCGGCGAGATCGTTGCCGAGCCCGATGTGGACGGTGCGCTCGTGGGCGGGGCGAGCCTGAACGCCGACGAGTTCGCGCAGCTGTGCGCGATCGCCGCGGGCGGGCCGCTCCCGTGACACCGCACTCCGTGATGACCGGCCGCTGCGCTCGCGCGCTGTCGACGATCGGTCGGTAGCCGTCGGTGAGCGGGTGGTGACCGAGCGGGCGCGGCCAGCCGTGTGACCCCGGACAACCTGCGGATCAGGGCCAGGTACGCTCGAGATCCCGAGCGGTGTGGTGCGCCGTCGCCGGTGCTCGGCTCGATGAGAATGAGGATGGGATGCAACTCGCCCTGCAGATCGTACTGATCCTCTCCAGCGTGGTGCTGGTGTTGCTGATCCTGCTGCACCGCGGTCGCGGTGGTGGCCTCTCGAGCCTGTTCGGTGGCGGCGTGCAGTCCAGTCTCTCCGGGTCGAGCGTGGTGGAGAAGAACCTCGACCGGCTCACCCTTTTCGTCGGCGCGATCTGGGTGATCGCCATCATCGGAACCGGTCTGCTCGTGAAGCTCGGGATCTGAGGAGGAATGGCCATGGCTGGCGGCAACGCGATCCGCGGCACCCGGGTGGGTGCCGGTCCCATGGGCGAGTCCGAGCGGGGCGAGACCGCGCCCCGGTCGCGCATCTCGTACTTCTGCTCGAACGGGCACATCACCACCCCGTCCTTCGCCTCCGAGGCGGACATCCCGGACTCCTGGGACTGCCCTCGCTGCGGGCTCCCCGCAGGGCGCGACGGTGAGAACCCGCCGGCTCCGCCGCGCACCGAGCCCTACAAGACGCATCTCGCCTACGTGAAGGAGCGGCGCAGCGACGCCGACGGTGCCGCGATCCTCGAGGAGGCGCTCGGCAGGCTGCGGGCATCGCGCGAGCTGTAGCGGCAGGAGGCAGGGGCCGCAGCGTCCCTGATCACCGCAGCGTCCCTGATCACCGCAGTGCCCTGAGCTGTTCGCTGAACGCCGTCACGATGCGCGCGGCGGTGGTGCCGGGAGGCACCGCGGAGGCGGCGACCGTGACGACCTGTTCGTTACGCACGGCTGCAGCGAACACGCTGCCGCCCTGGAACCGGCAGACGAAACCGCCATCCGCCGCCGTCACGTCAGCCCGCGAGTTCGGGTCGCACAGGCCGGCCACCGTGTCGAGCGTGGAGCCCGCGTCCGGGCCGCCGGCCGGTGCGATGTCGACGGCGACGAAGGCGGGCCCGTCCGGATTGGACGTGGCGCCGGCAGGGTCGTACACGCACCGGGTGTCGCTCGCCGTCGTCTCGTCGGGCGTCCAGGTCAGGCCGGTGGCGGCGCCGAGCGCCGCGGTGTCGAGCACGCACGCCGCAGGCGGGGGCGGCGGAGGAGGCGAAACGGCCGGCTCTGGTTCGGCCGGGCCGGAGCCGACGGAGCATCCCGCGAGCAGCGCCACCGCGCCCAATGCCGCGGCAACACGGCCTGCGATCACCCCTGACCGTGCACCCCGTCCGTCCGCCACGCCGTGCACCTTCCCACGCTGCCCCTGTCAGCTGTGCGGCAGCGCTCCCCGTGGTCATCGCACTCCGCGGCGGTGGGTCGAACCTGGGCGCCATCGCGTTCCCCTTCGTGCCTGACGCCGGCGTCCGGCTGCTCGCCGTCGAGCCGTCGTCGTGCCCGACGCTCACCCGTGGCCGGTTCGAGTACGACTTCGGCGACACGGCGTGCCTCACCCCGCTGCCATCCGGGCCAGGATCGACGAGGCCCTCGCCGCGAAGGAGACCGGTGCGGAGCGGGTGATCCTGTTCAACTACTGCGGTCACGGCTTCCCTGACCTGTCCGCGTATGACGACTACCTCAACGGCAGGCTGCCCGACGAGCAGGGCTGAGGGCGGCGGCGACGTGCGGGACGGCCGGATCAGCATCCGCAGGGCGCAGTCAGTGGATCGGGCGCGGCGGCGGTCGTGCCGGTGGCCGTCTCGACAGGGAAGCCCTCCCGGATCCAGTACTCGATCCCGCCGATCATCTCCCTGACCCGGTAGCCGAGGCGAGAGAGGGTGAGGGCCGCCCTGGTGGCGCCGTTGCACCCCGGTCCCCAGCAGTAGGTGACCAGCGGCATGGCGGGGTCGAGCAGGTGGGGAGCACGCCCGGGAATCTCGTCCGTGGGCAGGTGCAGGGCGCCCGGGATGCGTCCCTGGCGCCACGCGGCACCGCCGCGCGAGTCGACGAGCACGAAGCCGGGACGGTCGCCGGCCAGGGCGGCCCGGACGTCGGCCACATCGGTCTGGTAGCTGAGGCGGGCGGTGAAGAACGCGACTGCGCCCTGGTGCTCGGCGGGGGTCGGAGCGGGAGTTGGGAGATCGAGGGTCACCCGTCGGACGGTAGGTGCGCAGGGCCCGATGATGAAGGAGGAATCCCCGGCTGATTCCGGAAAACGCCGTGGCTTCCACGGAGTCGACGAGCGGGCATGCGGCATCATCGGACGAAATGGACGGTAGATTCGCCGGGTGTCCGTGGAATCCCTCGACGACGTGGACTGGCGCCTGCTGGAAGCGCTCCAACGTGATGGCCGGGCGAGCTACGCCGACCTGGGCCGGCTGGTCGGGCTCTCGCCCAGTGCCGTCACCGAGCGCGTGCGCAGGCTGGAGGAATCCGGGGTGATTACCGGCTACACCGCCGAGGTGAACCCGGAGAAGCTGGGCCTGCCGATCACGGCCCTGGTCCGGCTGCGCTATCCGCACGGGAACTACAAGCCGTTCCGGGACCTGCTCGCGGCCACCCCGGAGATCACCGAGGCGCACCATGTCACGGGCGAGGACTGCTTCGTGCTCACAGTGCGGACCCGTTCGATGCGCCACCTCGAGGAGGTCACCGGACGCATCTCCGGCCTCGGTGCCGTGACCACGAGCGTCGTGTACTCCAGTCCGCTGCCGCGCCGCTCCCGTCGGCACGGCGATGGGCGCAGGCACTACCGCGGGGAAGTCCTCCCGCCGCAGGAGCTGAGCTCCCACTCCGCCGATTCGTAAGACGATCGAGACGTGGTCAGCCGGGCAGGGCGCGCAGCAGCGTGCCGGGTCCGATCGTTTCCGCTCCGGTCGAACGCACGCGTTCGCGCAGCTCTCGGTCGGCGGTCACCACAAGCACCTGCTCCGAGGCGAGATCGGCGGCCAGCGCCGCGATCGCCGTGTCCCCGTCGGCCGGCGCGCGGACGACGTCGAGCTGGGGGTGGGTGGGCAGATCCTCCACGCGGGCTGCGGCGCCCTCCAGGACGAGGTGCACCATCACGTCCTCGTCCGAGGCTTCCCGGCCCAGGGCCTCGGCGAGCCGGGCCGGCCCGGCGGTCAGCGCGGCCGACAGCTTCCCGGCGAGCCGACGGGCAGCACCCGGCCGGTCGCGCCACCAGCCGTTCGGGCGCGAGCCCACCACGTTCGCCCCGTCGACGATCACGTGGAGCATGGGCACCTCCGGGGTGCTCACGGGATGACGGGCGCGGCGCCGGTCACGCGATCGGTGGTACCAGGTCCCGGGGGAGTTTCGACGCCGCCGCACGGTCGAGCAGCCACAGGGTGCGTCGCCGCCCCCGCGCACCCGCCACCGGGATCGCGACCTCGCCCGCGCCGCCGAGCGCCATTGCGACCGCCGCCGCCTTCGACTCGCCCGTCGTCATGATCCAGACCTCGGCTGCGCGACGGATGGCCGGGAGAGTGAGAGTGACGCGCGTGGGCGGGGGCTTGGGGCAACCGTGCACGGCCACCACCGGACGCTCGGTCTCGTACACCGCGGGGGAGTGCGGGAACACCGAGGCGGTGTGGCCCTCCTCGCCCATGCCGAGCATCAGCACGTCGAACGAGGGGACCGGCCCGTGATCCTCCGGGCGGGCCGCCCGGGCCAGCACCGCCGCGTACTCCTCGGCCGCCGCCTCGGCGCCGCCAGGGCCGGTGCCCGTGTCTGCGCCCATCGGGAAGATCTTGGCCGGGTCGACCGGGATGTGGTCGAGCAGCGCCTCCCGCGCCTGCTTCTCGTTGCGCTCGGGGTCGTCGGGCGGCACGAACCGCTCGTCGCCCCAGTAGAACTCGACGCGACTCCAGTCGACGGCGTCCCGCGCCACGCTGGCGCGGATCTGCTCCAGCACCGCGATGCCCGTGCTGCCGCCGGTGAGCACGATCTTCGGCGTGTTGCCGGCCGCCTGCAGGTCGACCAGCCGTGTCACCAGGCGTGCTGCCGCCGCCGCGGCGAGCACATTCGGGTGCGAGTGGACGGCGATGTCCGGAGTAGCCATCAGGAGCCGGCCGTAAGGGCGGGGACCTTGACCGGGGTACGCCCGCGCGCGATCAGTGAGACACCGGCCAACGCGGCGCCGTAGATCTCGTCGGGGTCGAGCCTGCGCAGCTCCTCGGCGAGGCAGTCGCGCACCTCGCGACGTGCGAGCGCCACGAGCCGGTCCGGCTGGCCGGGCTGACGCAGGCTCCCCACCTTGCCGTCCGGGCGGATCAGCTCGATCGGGCCTGACCTGCGGTCGAGCCGCACGGACACCAGCCCCGGCCCGGCCAGGGCGGGCGACCGCTTGACCTTCGCGTCGAGCCGGACCGCGAGCCAGCCGGCCAGCAGGTCGGTGGACGGCGACACGGCCTCGCCCGCGACGGTGGCCCCGGTGACGTCCTCGTGCGGTGGCGCGTCCAGAGCGGTGGCGAGCAGGGCCCGCCACGCCGTGAGCCGTGTCCACGTCAGGTCGGTGTCCCCGGCCACGTGGTTCGCCCGCCGCTGCTCGAACGCCCTGAGCGGGTTCTTGGAGGACAGGGCGTCGGTGATCCGGCGCTGCGCGAGCCGCCCGACCGCGTCCTGCGACGGCACCGCGGGCGCCTCACCCGGCCACCACGCCACCACCGGCGCGTCGGGGAGCAGCAGCGGCATCACCATGCCGGCGCCGGCCTCGTCGGCGGCCAACGCGCCGTAGCCGCGCAGCACGATCACCTCACTCGCGCCGGCGTCACCGCCCACGCGGATCTGCGCGTCGAGACGCGGAGCGGCCTTGCGTTGCCCGCGGGCGAGCACGATGACGCGGCAGGGGTGCTCCCGGCTCGCGGAGTTCGCGGCCTCGATGGCGCCCTCGATGGCGCTGCCGTCGTCGGTCAGGATCACGAGCGTGAGCACGCGGCCCAGCGCCAGCACGCCGTTGCTCTCGCGGAGCTCGACGAGCTTCTTGTTGACCGCCGAGGTGGTGCTCGACGGCAGGTCGACGATCATGTCCAGCTCCCTGGTGCGGATCGGGCGGGGTTCACGGCCTGCGCCAGGTGCGGCCGGTGCGTGCCAGCATCGCGTTGGCCGACTCGGGGCCCCAGCTGCCGGCGGGGTACGGGTCGGGGCCCTCCTCCTGGGCGGCCCAGTGCTCCAGCACCGGGTCGAGGATCTCCCAGGAGCGCTCGACCTCCTCGTTCACCGGGAACAGTGACGGCTCGCCGAGCAGCACGTCGAGGATCAGCCGCTCGTAGGCCTCGGGGGACGCCTCGGTGAACGCGGCGCCGTAGCCGAAGTCCATCGTGACGTCGCGGACCTCCATCTGGCTGCCCGGCACCTTCGAACCGAACCGCATCGTGACGCCCTCGTCGGGCTGCACCCTGATCACGAACGCGTTCTGCCCGAGCTCCTCGGTCATCGTCGCGTCGAACGGCAGGTGCGGCGCTCGCTTGAAGATCACGGCGATCTCGGTGACGCGGCGGCCGAGCCGCTTGCCGGTGCGCAGGTAGAACGGCACCACGGCCCACCGGCGGCTCTGCACTTCGAGCGTCACCGCCGCGTAGGTCTCGGTCTTCGAGTCCTTCGCGAAACCCTCTTCCTGCAGCAGGCCGGGCACCTTCGTGCCGCCCTGCCAGCCGCCGGCGTACTGCCCGCGCGCGGTGGTCTGCTCGAACGGCTCCAGCGGCTTGGTCGCCGCCAGCACCTTCGCCTTCTCCGCGCGCAGCGACTTCGGCTCGAACGACAGCGGCTCGTCCAT
>DASRSC010000127.1:0-8074 GCA_035695525.1 Pseudonocardia sp.
GTCGGGCTGATCGCCGCGACCGTGGCCCTTCTCGCGGCGCGCACCGCGACGTCCGACACCACCACCCACGCATCCGCTCCTGCAGTTGTGTCCGCTCCCCAACAGGCCCCACCGCCCCCGGCGGCCGGTACGGCATCCTCCCTGCCGCCGTCTCAGCCCGGGGCGGTGGGGTCTGCGTCCGACCCAGTCGGCCTGTCGGCTCTGTCGGGGCAGCAGGTGCCCCCGTCGAGCACCCCCGCCACCTCCGAGGAGCTGTTCCCCGACGACACGCCGCGCCAGTCCGTGCCGGTCCCCCCGCCGGTGCCCGTACCGCTGACCGGTCCGGTGCCCTGCACGAACGCGATGATCACCGTCGGGGCCGAGATCGACCGTCCCGAGCATCACGTGGGGGAGCGGCCGGTGCTGCGGCTGGTGGTCACCAACATCAGCGGCCAGCCGTGCATTCGCGATCTCGACTCGGCCCGGCAGGAAATCGTCGTGTGGAGCCCCGAGGGGGCACGGCTCTGGTCGAGCAACGACTGTGTCAATGCCTCCAGCACTGACCTCCGCACCCTCGTGCCAGGGCAGCCCGTCGCGTTCGCGGTGCGGTGGGCGGGCCGCACCTCGACGCCGGGCTGTGCGACCGTTCGCACGGTGGTGCCTCCGGGCCCCTACCGCGTGAGGACCAGGGTCGACGACGACATCAGTGCGGCGACCCCGTTCGTCCGGCTCGCCTGACGCGCCTGCCCCTCAGCGGATCGCGTCCAGTACCACGCCGACGTCGCGGACCTCGGTGATCCTCATGCCCGCCGGGGCGACGCCGCTGTCCGGGGGGACGAGCGCGTGGGTGAAGCCGAGCCGGGCCGCTTCGGCGAGCCTTCGGTCGACACCGGTGACTCGGCGCACCTCGCCGGCCAGCCCGATCTCGCCGAGCACCACGACGTCCGACGGCAGGGCCACGTCACGGCGGGCCGAGGTGATGGCCAGCGCCAGCGCGAGGTCGGCGGCGGGTTCGACCACCCGCATGCCGCCCACGGTGGCGGCGTAGACCTCCGCGTCGTGCAGCCGTACGCCCGCCCGCTTCTCGAGCACGGCGAGCAGCATCGCGACGCGGGCGTTGTCGAGGCCGCTGACGGCACGCCGCGGACTCGGTATGTCCTTCCCGGTGACAAGCGCCTGGAGTTCGGCGGGGAGCGGCCGGCGGCCGTCCATCACCACCGTGACAGCGGTGCCGGGCACAGGCGGGCCGCCGAACCGCGCCAGGAAGAGACCGGACGGGTCGGGCATCCCGACGATGCCCTCGTCGCGCAGTTCGAAGCACCCCACCTCGTCGGCCGGGCCGAAGCGGTTCTTGACACCGCGCACCATGCGAAGCGTCGAATGCTTGTCCCCTTCGAACGCCAGCACGACGTCGACGAGGTGCTCGAGCACACGGGGGCCCGCGATCGCGCCGTCCTTCGTCACGTGTCCCACGAGCACCACCGGCAGCCCGCGGTCCTTGGCGAGGCCGGTGAGTGCGACGGTCACGGCGCGCGTCTGCGTCACCCCGCCCGGGGTGCCGTCCGCATCGCCGGTGGACATCGTCTGCACGGAGTCGACGACGAGCAGGTCGGGGCGCAGTTCGTCGATGTGGCCGACGATCGCGCCGAGATCGGACTCGGCGGCGAGGAAGAGCTCGTCGTGCACGGCTCCTGTGCGCTCGGCCCGCAGCCGCACCTGCCCGGCGGACTCCTCGCCTGTGACGTACAGCACGCGTCCTGTGCTGGCGGCCTTGGCTGCCACCTCCAGCAGGAGCGTCGACTTCCCCACGCCCGGCTCGCCGGCCAGGAGGACGACCGAGCCGGGGATCAGGCCGCCACCGAGGACCCGGTCCAGTTCTGACACGCCAGTGGGGCGGGCACGGGTGGAGTCGAGCGCGACATCCGCTATCCGGCGGGCGGGAGCGGTCGGAGCTCCTGCGGCGACCCTCGTCCTGGCGGGCGCCGCTGCCACCGGAGCCGACTGCTCGAGGCTCCCCCAGGCCTGGCAGGACGGACACCGCCCGACCCATTGGGCGGCCAGGTGCCCACACTCGCCGCAGCGGTAGCCGGTGCGGGCCGTGCGGGTGCGCGGGGTCACGGGGCTTCCGCGCCGGAGATCGCTGTGCCAGTCACCGCTGTGCCGGTCACCGCTGTGCCGGAGGTGCGGCCGTCGCTGGTTCCGTCACTCGGTGGGCGCGCTGCGAGGACCGGCCGGGTTGCTGACCGGGACGTTGAAACTGACCTGACCGGCCCGCTCGAACGTGAGGACCACGGGGTAGGTCAACCCGGCCTGGATCTCGGTGCGCAGGCCGGTGAGCACGATGCTCGCCTCGCCCGCGCCGGGTTCAGCGGCGGGGCTCGGGGTGGCTGCAGGCGACGTCGGCTGCGCGGGAGCCGTTGTCGGCCCTGGGGCGGCGGGCGCTCCGGCGCCGGGAGCAGCGCCCGCCGTGGGCGCGCCCTGGACCAGCAGCGCCTGGCCGGCGGGGATCTCGACCTTTCCGCTGATCTGCGCGGACGTCGCAACGGGGCTCGTGGCCGAGACCAGCCGGTCGGCCTGGGCGCCGACGTTGACGATGGTCATCTGCAGGGGAGCGCTGCCGCCGATCGGGTAGACGCTGCTGCCCTGAGGGGCGCGAAACTCGATCACCGCGTCGCCGATCGAGATCGCGCCGACCATGACGTTGGCACCGTCCACAGACGCGACCTGTTCGCTGGTTTGAGCCAACTGCCCGGCCCCGCAACCGGTGAGTGCGAGGGCCGCGGCCATGGCGCCGCCAACGAGGGCTGCTCCGGTCGGACGGATACGCATGCTCGGGCTCACGGGTCTGACGTCCTTCCTGGCGGGCCATCTCATCGTGCCGCGGGCGCAGCGGTTCGACGGACGCGGATGCCTGGTGTCCGCGATGGCCACTAGCTTCGGCCTCGGTAAAGCGTAACGCCACCGGCGGGAGTGGCGGTCGGGGTCCCCTGTCGCCGCGGGCACAGCCGCCGGTGCACGTTTCCCTTCGGTTGTCAATCCCCTGACCTGCGACGACAGGTCGGGTCGGGCAGCGGTGCCAGGTTCAGGCGTGTTAACCTGGATGCAGCGAAAGGGGCAGAGGACACATGGCTTTCAAGGTCGGAGAGACCGTCGTCTACCCGCACCACGGTGCCGCTCTCATCGAGGCCATCGAGACTCGGACGATCAAGGGCGAGGAGCGCAAGTACCTCGTCCTCAAGGTCGCGCAGGGTGATCTGACGGTGCGTGTTCCCGCCGAGAACGCCGAGGTAGTGGGCGTTCGTGATGTGGTGGGCCAGGAAGGTCTGGACAGGGTGTTCGAGGTGCTCCGCGCCCCGCACACCGAAGAACCTACGAACTGGTCGCGCCGGTACAAGGCAAACCTGGAGAAGCTGGCTTCGGGGGACGTGAACAAGGTCGCCGAGGTCGTTCGCGACCTGTGGCGGCGAGAGAAGGACCGCGGCCTGTCCGCGGGCGAGAAGCGCATGTTGGCCAAGGCTCGCCAGATCCTCGTCAGCGAACTCGCGCTGGCCGAGGGCACCGACGAGGAGCGGGCCGAGATCCTGCTCGACGAGGTGCTGGCCACCGCGTCCGCCTGAGCACGAGCGAACTGCCCCCCTCCGCCGGTCCCGGTCCCCGCATGAGTATCACCGCGGTGGTCGTGGCCGGCGGTCGTGGTGAGGTTGACGTTCTCGCGTCCGTCAGCGGCGAGCCGATGGTGGCGCGGTCCGTGCGGGTCCTGCTGGCCACCGGTCTCGTCGATCATGTCTTGCTGCTCGATGTGGGCATGCGTGGCGACTCGCTCATCCGCGCCTGCTCGGGGCTGCCCGTGAGCATGCGCGACGAGTTCCCACGCACACTGTCCGGGATGCGGCCACACGGCACTCAACGAGCAGATACCACCGCGGGTGACGGTGTGGTCACGGGGAGTTCCACTGATGTGGTTCTGCTGCACGACGCGGCCCGCCCGCTCGCGCCGCCCGAGCTGGCCCTGGCCGTCGTCGCTGCTGTCCGCCGTGGCCACGAGCTCGCCGTTCCCGTGCTGCCGCTGGCCGACACCGTCAAGCAGGTGGACGCCGAGGGAATCGTGCGCAGCACGCCCGACCGCTCCGGGTTACGGGTGGTCCAGACTCCCATCGCGATCCGGGGGGACCTCGTGGATCCCGGCCTCGCCGCCGATCCCGTCGCCATGGCGACCCGGCACGCCGCGGCTGGCGGCGCGGTGCACACCGTTCCCGGCCATTCGGCGGCGTTCACCGTCCGCAACGCATGGGACCTGGAGCTGGCTGAGCTGCTGGCGGGGAAACTCGCGCGATGAGAGTGGGTCTGGGCACCGACGTGCATCCGGTCGAGGCCGGGCGCGACTGCTGGATCGCCGGGCTGCGCTGGGACGGGGTGGACGGCTGTGCCGGGCACTCGGACGGAGACGTCGCCGCACATGCCCTCTGCGACGCGCTGTTGTCGGCCGCAGGCCTGGGCGACCTCGGCGCGGTGTTCGGGACCGGCCGTCCGGAGTGGACGGGCGCGAGCGGTGTCGCGCTGCTCGGAGAGGTCCGCCGGCTGCTGTCCGATGAGGGGTGGACTGTGGGCAACGCCGCGGTGCAGGTGATCGGCAATGCCCCGAAGGTCGGCACCAGGCGGGCCGAGGCTCAGCAAGTGCTCTCGGCTGCGGTCGGTGGTCCGGTGTCGGTGTCGGGGACGACCACGGATGGCTTGGGCCTGACCGGCCGGGGGGAGGGCATCGCGGCGATCGCGACGGCCCTGCTCCTCCCGGCCCCCTGACCGCGATCGTCACCCGGCCGGAACCGGCGCGTGGGCCTGTCATGCCTGCATGGCGTCCAGGCGCTCCTGCACCTGATCAGCGTCGAGCTGTTCGATGCGCTCGCTGAGCATCCACTGGTGGCCGAAGGGGTCGGCGAGCCTGCCACCATAGTCGCCGTACCCGTGGTCGGCGATCTCGAAGATCACCGTGGCGCCCGCGGCCAGCATCCGCTCCGCCACCACGTCGGCGTCCGACACGGACAGCGACATGATCACGGGGACGCCTCCACCCGTCGGAGCGGCATCGCCGTCACCTGCGTCCTTCACCGCGAACCGGGCAGGCCCGACCTGCACCATGCTGTGCACGACACGGCCGTCGGAGCCGGTGTAGCGCTCGAGCACCTCCCCGCCGAACGCGGTCGTGTAGAAGGCGAGCGCGGCGTCGGCGCCCTCCACGACAAGCCGGGGGTGCAATCCGAGAATCTCAGTCATGGCGCGAGGATGCCGCGGTGTGGGCGAACTGTCGTGGACGAACCGGAACTGCCCTGGTACACGGTGCGGGTGAGGGGTCCGTACTCTTGAAGATGTGAGCCTGCGCCTGTTCGACACCGCCACGAGGAAGCAGCGTGACTTCGTCCCGCTGCGGGCCGGGGCTGCGTCGATCTATGTCTGTGGCGCCACGGTGCAGGGCCTGCCGCACATCGGCCACGTCCGGTCCGGGCTCAACTACGACGTGCTTCGCAGGTGGCTCGCCCACGGCGGCCTCGACGTCGAGCTCGTGCGCAACGTCACCGACATCGACGACAAGATCCTGCGAAAGGCCGCCGACGCTGGTAGGCCGTGGTGGGAGTGGGCGGCCACGCACGAGCGCGCCTTCTCCGCGGCCTACGACGCGCTCGGCTGCCTCCCGGCGTCCATCGAGCCACGGGCCACGGGTCACGTGCCACAGATGGTCGAGCTGATGGACCGGCTGATCGAGGGCGGTCACGCCTACGGGGCAGGCGGTGACGTCTATTTCTCGGTGCGGTCCTTCCCGGGGTACGGGGCGCTGTCGCACCAGAAGGTCGATGACGTCGCGCAGGGCGAGGGCGAAAGCGGGGCCAAGCGCGACCCGGTCGACTTCACCCTGTGGAAGGCGGCCAAGCCCGGCGAGCCCTCGTGGCCCACGCCATGGGGACGTGGCCGGCCCGGCTGGCACCTGGAGTGCTCGGCGATGGCCACGGCCTACCTCGGTTCCGAGTTCGACATCCACGGGGGCGGGCTCGACCTGGTGTTCCCGCACCACGAGAACGAGCGGGCTCAGTCGAACGCTGCGGGCGACCCCTTTGCGCGGTACTGGCTGCACAACGCCTGGGTCACTATGGGCGGCGAGAAGATGTCGAAGTCGCTCGGCAACACGCTGTCGATCGACGTGCTGCTGCGCCGGGTCCGTGGCGTCGAGTTGCGCTACTACCTGGTGGGTCCGCACTACCGCTCAGCCATCGAGTACTCCGACGCCGCACTGCACGAGTCGGTGGCCGCCTACCGGCGCATCGAGTCGTTCGTGCACCGGGTGCGTGAGCGGATCGGCACTCCGGAGCCGGGCGTGCTGTGCGCAGAGTTCACCGCGGCGATGGACGACGACCTGGGGACGCCCGGCGCACTCGCCGCGATCCATGGCACCGTGCGCGAGGGCAACACCGCTCTGGACGCAGGCGACCGGTCGCGCGCAGCGGGCGCGGCGTCGTCCGTGCGCGCGATGGCCGGGATCCTCGGGCTCGACCCGCTCGATCCGCACTGGATCGAGGGCGGCGGCGCGGCGGACGCCGCCTCGGGCGCGCTCACCGCACTGGTGGAGGATTTGCTGGCCCAGCGCCAGGAGGCCCGCGCCCGGCGTGACTTCGCCGCCGCCGACGAGGTGCGCGACCGGCTCACCGCCGCCGGGGTGTCCGTGGAGGACAGTCCGGACGGCCCCACCTGGTCACTGAAGGACGTGTAAGGACATTGGCCGGCAATTCCAAGCGCCGCGGCGCGATGCGCAAGGACGGCACCAAGAAGGGCATGGTCGTCGGATCCGGGGGGCAACGACGCCGCGGTCTGCAGGGCAAGGGCCCCACGCCACCCGCCGAGATGCGCCCCGGTCACCCGGCGGCGCGCAAGGCGTCACGAGGGTCGAAGGCGGGCAGTGGTGGGCGTTCCACCACCGCCGGCAACCGCCGCCGGCCCGGTGACGGCGAAACGCCCGAGACGGTGCTCGGCCGCAACCCCGTGGTGGAGTGCCTGCGTGCAGGCGTTCCGGCCACCGCGCTGCACGTCGCGATCGGCACCACCACCGACGAGCGGGTCGCCGAAGCGGTGCACCTGGCCGCCGACGCGGGAATCTCGATCCTCGAGGTACCGCGGAACGACCTGGACCGGATCGCCGGTGGTGCGTTGCACCAGGGGCTCGCCCTACAGGTACCGCCCTACGCCTACGCACACCCCGACGAACTGCTCGAGATCGCGGCCGAGTCGGGTGACCCTGGGCTGATCGTCGCGCTCGACGGCGTGACCGACCCTCGGAACCTGGGCGCGGTCGTCCGGTCGGTGGGCGCGTTCGGCGGCCACGGCGTCGTCGTGCCGCAGCGCCGGGCGGCAGGTATGACGGCCGTGGCGTGGCGCACCTCGGCGGGCACGGCGGCACGGCTCCCGGTGGCCCGGGCCACCAACCTCACCCGCACCCTGCGTGAGTACGCCACCGCGGGCTTCATGATCGCCGGGCTCGACGCGGAGGGTTCGGTGTCCCTCGACGACTTCGAGCTGGCCACCGACCCGCTGGTGCTCGTGGTCGGCTCGGAGGGCAAGGGCCTCTCGCGGCTCGTGAAGCAGACGTGCGATGTCACCGTGTCGATCCCGATGGCGGGGCCCGTCGAGTCCTTGAACGCCTCTGTGGCGGCGGGCGTCGTCCTGGCCGAGATCGCTCGTCAGCGTCGCCACTGACCCCCGTGCGCGGTCCCGAGTGTCAGAGCACTCATAACCGCGCACGACCGCTGGAGGGTCACGCGGCAGCGCGGGTGCGTCCGCGCAGCCGGCCCACGACGCGGCAGCCGACGTAGCAGAGGAATGCGATCCCGGCGACGTAGCCGGACACCGGCAGCCCCGGAGCGAGTGACAGCACCGTGCCCCCGACGAGGGCGAGCTCGGCGAACAGCACCGCGAGCACGGTGGCCACCACCGGGTTCGCCGTCACGCGCGCAGCCGACGCCCCCGGCGCGATCATCACCGACAGCACGAGGATCGCGCCGACGATCGGCACGGCGAGGGCTGTGGTCAGCCCGATCAGCACCGCGAACACCAG
>DASRSC010000128.1:0-21289 GCA_035695525.1 Pseudonocardia sp.
GAGCAGCCCGTCGCGTTCCACCCCGGCCCGGTCCAGCTCGTCGGCCAGCCGGTCGAGCACCCAGTCCACCTCGTCCATCCGGTAGCCGCGCAGCGCCTGTTGGAACCGCAGCTCGCGGACGTCCTCGCCGTCGAGCTCACCGGCCGGCAACCGCGTGGGCGTGGCGCCGGGAGGCAGAGGGGCCAGCTCCTCGCCGCGCCCGAACACGACCGCGGCCAGCCCGAAGAACACCGCGGCCACGGCGGCGACGATCATCAGATAGATCAGCGCGGTCCCCACCTGGGCAATCCCACCACGCGTGTCCGGTCAGCGCACCAGCACCTCACGCATCGGTGGCCGCTCGGTGCCGCCGATCGCGGTGGATGACGGCAGCCACTCGCCGTCGACCTGCAGGAACTGCGTGAGCGCCGCTCCTGTGTCGGGTATACCGCACCGGCTGAGCGCCGCCGCGAGGATCTGCCGGGCCATCACCCCGAGCTGCAACAGCGATCGGTTGCGGTGCTTGCGCACGCCGAGGTTGACCTGCGCCAGGGCGTCCAGCCCGAGTGTGGCGTACGTGTCGAGCAGCAGTCCGATCTCCACGCCGTACCCGGCCGCGAACGGCACCGACTCCAGCAGCTCCCGCGTTCCGGCGTACTCCCCGCCGAGCGGCTGGACGATGCCCGCGAGCTCGGGTCGCAGCGCCGCGAGCAGCGGCCGCACGAGGAGCTCCGTGACCCGACCGCCACCCGTGTCGGCCTCCGTGGTCTCCAGCCGCAGGGGGCGCCGGTAGAACCCCTTGACGAGTGCGACGCCCGGTTCGGTGAGTAACGGACCGAGCAGCGCCGGCACGAACCCGGCGTCGAAGTCGACCAGGTCAGAGTCGAGGTAGCAGATGACGTCACCGGTGGTGGCGGCGAGCGAGCGCCAGAGCACCTCGCCCTTGCCGGGCACGGGCGGGAGCTCCGTAAGGACGTCGGTGCGCAGCACCACCGTGGCCCCGGCCGCCGCTGCCAACTCGACGGTGCGGTCGGTCGAACCGGAATCCATCACGACCAGCTCGTCCACCAATGGCACCGTACCCAGCGTCAGCGGCACGATCGCCGCGACGATCGCGCCGACTGTGGCTTCCTCGTCGAGCGCGGGAAGCACGACGGACACCCGGCGGTGCGCCTTCGCCGCCACCAACTCGTCGATGCTCCAGCCGGGTTCCTGCCAGGTGCGAGGGCCGAACCACTCCTCGGTGACGCGCTCCATGGGCCTCTCCTACGCGGTCGAAGGGCGGCCCCATTGCCGATGACGTCAGGGTCACGCCAGGGCGCGGACCGTTCGGGCAGGTGGGTGGGTACCCGCGATCGCGGCCACCATGTCGACGGTATGGCGGGTCGCGGCCACCTCGTGGGCGCGGAACACGCGCGCACCGGCGGCTGCGGCCAACGCCGTGGCGGCGAGGCTGCCCTCGAGCCGCTCGGTCACCTCCGCGACACCCAGCGTCTCGCCGACGAAGTCCTTGTTGGAGAGCGCCATGAGGACCGGCCAGCCGGCGGCCACCAGCTCGTCGCAGCGTCGCAGCAGGGTGAGCCCGTGGAAGGTGTTCTTCCCGAAGTCGTGCGTCGGATCGACGAGGATGCCTTCCCGGCGCACGCCGAGCGCCACGAGCCGCTCGGCCTGGCCGCAGACGTCGGCCAGCACATCGGCCACGACGTCGGCGTACCGCACCCGGTGCGGTCGGCTCCGGGGCAACGCTCCGCCAGTGTGCGAGCACACGATGCCCACCCCGGTCTCGGCGGCCACGTCCCCCAGTGCCGGGTCGGCACCGGCCCACGTGTCGTTGAGCAGGTCGGCGCCCTCGGCGACGGCCAGCCTGCCGACCTCACCACGCCAGGTGTCCACGCTGATCACGACGTCCGGGTAGCGCTCGCGCACCGCTGCGACGAACGGGACGACGCGGCGAACCTCCTCGGCCACATCGACATCGGGGCCCGGCCCCGCCTTCACACCCCCGATGTCGATGATGTCCGCGCCCTCGGCGAGCGCGGCGTCGACCTTGGCCATCGCCGCACCGTCCGCGAAGGTGGCACCGCGGTCGTAGAACGAGTCGGGCGTGCGGTTCACGATCGCCATCACCAGCGCACGGTCCTGTGCCGGTTCCCGCTTCCCGAACCGGATCACGCCCACCGCGCCCGTCACGTCCGGGATGGTGACATGTCGACCGGGCTGGCGCAGGCGTCGAGGGCGGCGGCCACGTCGGTGACGACCACAAGCCGCGCCAGCGCCTCCGGCCGGACGAACCCACGCTCCCCCAGCCCGCGCACCCAGTCCAGCAGGCCCGTGTAGTGCCCGTCCGGGTCGAGCAGCACGGTTGGCTTGGCGTGCATGCGCAGGTAGCCCGCCGTCCACACCTCGAAGAGCTCCTCGCACGTCCCGATGCCGCCGGGCAGGGCGAGGAACGCGTCGGCGTGCGCCTCCATCAGCGCCTTGCGCTCGCGCATGGTGTCGACGAGGAGCAGCTCGTCCGAGTCGTGGTCGGCCCATTCCAGGTCCACCAGCGCGCGTGGGATGACTCCGGTGGTGCGCGCCCCGCCCGCCCTGGCCGCGGCGCCGATCGCGCCCATCATCGCCGCCCGCCCACCGCCGGACACCAGCTCCCAGCCGCGGGTGGCGATCTGCCGGCCCACCTCCGCGGCGAGCTCGAGGTAATGGGGCGCGATGCCCTCGATGGATGCGCAGTAGACGCAGACAGCGACCGAACGCCCGGTCAATGCGCTTCCTCCCACGCCCGCCACGCCTCCTGCACGATCTTCACGGCGTCGTCGACGTCGTCGGTGACGTGCAGGAGGGCGAGGTCCTTGTCCCCGACCTTGCCGCTCGCGTGCACGGTGTTCGCGATCCACTCGTAGAGCCCACCCCAGTACTCGCTGCCCAGGAGCACCACGGGGAACTTCGTGACCTTCTTCGTCTGCACCAGGGTGAGCGCCTCGAACAGCTCGTCGAGCGTGCCGAAGCCCCCGGGCAGGCAGACGAACGCCTGCGAGTACTTGACGAACATCGTCTTGCGGGCGAAGAAGTACCGGAAGTTGATGCCGAGGTCGACCCAGTTGTTGAGGCCCTGCTCGAAAGGCAGCTCGATGCCGAGCCCGACCGAGAGTCCGCCCGCCTCGGAGCAGCCCCTGTTGGCGGCTTCCATCACGCCGGGGCCACCGCCGGTGATCACCGCGAACCCGGCCTCGGCCAGCGCGGTGCCCAGCGCCAGGCCCTGGGCGTACTCGGGGTGGTCGGGCCCGGTGCGTGCCGAGCCGAACACGGTGACGGCACGGGGGAGCTCGGCCAGCGTGCCGAAGCCCTCGACGAACTCGGCCTGAATGCGCAGCACCCGCCAGGGGTCGGTGTGCACCCAGTCGCTGGGGCCACGCGAGTCCAGCAACCGCTGGTCGGTGGTGGAGGACTCGTTGCGGTACTCGCGCCGCAGCACCACGGGACCCCGTTGCTTCTGCTCGGGCTGCTTGTCGTCGGGACGCCGGTTCCCGCTGGCGGTCATGGTCGCCAGAGTAGTGAGACCGGCACGGACCGCTCGGCCCCCTGTCCCCAGGCGGAGTGACATTGCTGACATCGCCGACGCCCGCGATGCGCTCAGGGCGAAAGGAAGCGGCGCAGAACCGTGGCGGTGTCGGTGATCTGGCGGGTGTGGACGTGCTCCTCGCGGGTGTGGGCGACATTCGGGTCACCGGGGCCGTAGTTCACCGCGGGGATGCCGAGCGCGGCGAAGCGCGAGACGTCGGTCCAGCCGTACTTCGCCGACGGCGTGGCACCGGTCGCGGCGATGAATTCGCCGGCGGCAGGCGCGGTGAGCCCGGGAAGCGCGCCCGGCGCGAGATCGGTGACGGCGAGCTCGAACCCGTCGAACACGTCGCGCACGTGGGCCTCCGCCGCCGCGCTGTCGCGGTCGGGGGCGAACCGGAAGTTGACCGTGACGACGCACTCGTCGGGCACCACGTTCATGGCCACGCCCCCGGCGATCCGCACCGCCTGCATCCCCTCACGGAAGACGCAGCCGTCGATGTCGACCTCGCGGGCGGTGTAGGTGTTCAGCCGCTCCAGCACCGCGGCGGCGGCGTGCACCGCGTTGCGACCGTGCCACGACCGAGCCGAGTGGGCACGCCGCCCACGGGTGGTGATCTCGGCGCGCAGGGTTCCCTGGCACCCGGCCTCCACGCCCGCGTTGGTCGGCTCGGCCAGGATCGCGAGGTCCGCGTGCAGCCAGTCTCGGTGCTCGCGCTGGATGCGGTTCAGCCCGTTGCGGTCGGCCTCCACCTCCTCGCAGTCGTAGAACACGAGCGTGAGGTCGTGGCGCGGCTCGGTGAGGGTGGCCGCAAGGTGGGCGAGAACCGCGTCGCCGGACTTCATGTCCGTGGTGCCGCAGCCGTAGAGCAGGTCGCCGTCGCGCCTGCTGGGCACGTTGTCGGCGATCGGCACGGTGTCGAGGTGACCCGCCAGCAGCACCCGCCGCTCCCGTCCGAGGTTCGTCCTGGCGAGCACGGCGTCGCCGCAGCGGAGCAGTTCCAAGTGGCTAGCCTGCTTCCGCAGCGCCAGCTCGACGGCATCGGCCAGCGTCGCCTCGTCGCCGGAGACGCTCGGCACGTCGACCAGCGCAGCGCACAGTTCGACGGGGTCGGAGGTGAGGTCCAGCACGGGGATCGTCACGCCCGACGACGCTACCCGGCGACGGCGCCTGCGACCGCCCGGCGATCCCCCGCCCAGGCCGCGGGTGTGGGGCGCGGGCGGATACCGTGGGATCCGTGAGCACCGCACCGCGCCGGGAGGGCGCCTCCGGTACCGGCCTCGCCACCGTCACCGTGCCCGTCGACGGCAGCGGGGGCGTCGTTCTCGACACGTGGTTCCCTGCACCGGCGCTCGGCGGTCAGGCCCCGGACGGCGCAGCCGATCTCGAGCACCTCATCGGCACCGACGAGGCCCGGGGCGTGCGCACCGTGGTGGTCCGCACGGCCATCGACTCGCTCGCCGACCCGCCCGCCGACCCGTACGACGTCTACCTGCGGCTGCACCTGCTCAGCCACCGCCTGGTCGCCCCCCGCGAGGTGAACCTCGACGGGATCTTCGGGCTGCTCGCCAACGTGGTCTGGACCGACCACGGGCCGTGCGCAGCGCCGGGCTTCGAGCTCACCCGCGCCCGGCTGCGCGCCCGCGGGCCGGTCACTGTGCTCGGTGTGGACAAGTTCCCGCGGATGGTCGACTACGTGCTCCCCACCGGCGTCCGGATCGCCGACGCCGACCGGGTCCGGCTGGGTGCGCACCTCGCCGAAGGCACCACCGTCATGCACGAGGGTTTCGTCAACTACAACGCGGGCACGCTCGGAGCGTCGATGGTCGAGGGGCGGATCTCGGCCGGCGTCGTCGTCGGTGATGGCTCCGACGTCGGCGGCGGCGCATCGATCATGGGCACCCTCTCCGGCGGCGGCAAGGAGGTGGTGTCGGTGGGCAAGCGGTGCCTGGTCGGGGCCAACGCCGGAATCGGCATCTCGCTCGGTGACGACTGCGTCGTCGAGGCCGGGCTGTACGTCACCGCAGGCACCAAGGTCGTCCTCCCGTCCGGGGAGACGGCCGCCGCCCGCACCCTTTCCGGGCAGAACGGGATGCTGCTGCGCCGCAACTCGGTGACCGGCGCAGTCGAGGTGCTGGCCCGCACCGGCGACGGCATCGCTCTCAACGCCGCCCTGCACACCAACTGACGGCTGGATCGCACGTAGTCTTCACGGTCGTGCCCACTCTGGCTTCGCGGCGCTTGCAGCAGCTCCCCTTCGACGTGGCGGACCTGCCGGCGCCGCTTTCCGTCACACCGTCCGACCCACCCGCGCAGCACGTGCGAGCGGCGCTCGACCTGCGGCTGCGCGCCCTGCTGTACCACGACCCGGGCACCCGGAGCGGCGCGGACATCGAGGACCTGCATCAGATGCGGGTCGCGGTGCGCCGGATGCGGGCCGCACTCAAGGCGGCCAGGCCGCTGCTCGACTCCGCGTGGGCCGACGGCCTGCGTGCCGAGCTGGGCTGGCTCGGGCGGGCGCTCGGTCCTGTCCGGGACCTCGACGTCATGCTGCTCCGGCTGCGCCGGGAGGTCGCCTCTCTCCCGGAGCGGGAGCGGGCGGCGGGCGGAGTGCTCGTCGACTCGATGGAGGGCGAGCACGCGGCAGCTCGTGCACTGATGCTGGCCACCCTCGATGCGCCCCGGTACACCGCGCTGCTGGAACGCCTCGCCGACGCCATCCGGCTGCCCCTGCCCACCCCGTCGGCCACCCGGGCCCAACCCGAGCTCGTCGATCTGGTGCGCGCCGAGGCCCACAGGATGCGCAGGGCCGTGGAGAAGGCCGGGGCGGACCCGCCGGACGCCGTTCTGCACGAGCTGCGCATCTTCGGCAAGCGGTTGCGCTACACGGTGGAGCTGGTCGAGCCGGGGCTGCGGGGTCAGGCGCTGCAGGGCCGTTCCGAGGCGGGACAGGGACGAGCGGTCAAGCGACTGCTCGCTGCCACGGCACAGCTCCAGGAGGTGCTGGGCGACCACCAGGATGCCTGTGTGGCCGAGCAGCGCATCCGCGAGCTGCTCGACGGCCTCGGCGAGCTCCCCGACGCGCACGTGGTGTTCGTGGCCGGTCGCCTGGTGGAACGCGAGAGGGCGAGAGCGGAACACAAGCGAGCCGAATGGCCGTCGGCCTGGACACAGGTCGCCGAACGGATCGCCGACTTCTGACGGACTCCGCGCCGGAGGTGCGGCTCAGTGGGCGGGGCGGTCGCCGATCCGCCAGGCCGCCCAACCCTGGAGGGCGGCTGCCGCCAGCAGCACCGCGAGTGCCGCAGAGAAGCCCTTCGTCAGGTCGATCAGCGCGCCCATGACCAGCGGACCCAGGCCTGCGCTGAGGTAACCGACGCCGAGGGCCAGCCCGCTCGTGGCCGCGCTGGCGGCGCCGTCCGCGGTGCGCCATGCGATCACCGTGAGGCCGAGGGGGAAGCCCGCCCCGACCCCGATCCCGATCAGCACCGCCCACAGCCAGGGGCCTGCCACCGGCAGCGTGGGCAGCACCATCGCGCCGAGCGTGCCCGCCGCCCCGGCGCCGAGTGTCAGCCCGGACCAGAACCGCCAGCGCCGTCGGCGTTCCGCGAGCGCCGGGACGAGCAGGGCCGCGGGGATCTGCGCGACGCTCCACACGGCGAGCAGCAGGCCCGCGCGGTGCGAGCTCCAGCCCTGGCCCTCGTAGTAGGGCGCCAGCCAGGTGAGCCAGCCGTAGAACATGAGCGACGTGCCGGCCTGGTAGCAGGCCACCGTCCGCGCGAACCCGGAGCGCCACGGCAGCGACAGGCGCGGGGCTGCGCGGTCGGGAGCGCCCGTCCGGCGGGCAACCGGCACCCAGATCGCCACGGCCAGCACGGCCGGGACGGCCCACACGGCCAGGGAGCGCGACCAACCCCCCAACGCCGCGGCCAACGGCACCGCGACGGCGCTGGCGACCGTCGCTCCGACCATCATCGAGACCACGTAGCCACCGGTCGCGGTACCGGCGCGCTCCGCGAGGTGCTCCTTGACCACGCCGGCCAGCAGCACCCCCGCCAACCCGATCCCGAGCCCGATGAGCAGGCTGCCCCCGATCAGCGGCAGCAGCGCCGGTACGCCCCGCACCATGCTGCCCAGAGCCACCAACCCGACGGAGCCGCCGAGCGCGCGCTCCCGCCCGAACCGCGCCCCCACAGCGGACCCGGCGAACGACCCGACCGCCATCATCAGGACGGCACCGGCCTGCACGAAACCGGCCACGGCTGCCGACGTACCGAGCTCGGCACGCACCGTCTCGAGCAGCGGCGGGTAACCGGCCAGCACCGCCCGGAGGTTGACCGCGAGGACGAGCAACCCGAGCAGCACGACACCGGGCCGGACCCCTCGCGTCCCGGCCCGCCTGGACGACGTCGTCCCCGAGCCGGAGGTCACGCTTCGAGCAACCGCTCCGCTGCCGCCGCGATCCGCTCGTCGGTCGCCGTCAGGGCCACGCGCACGTGCTGCGCCCCCGCCGGACCGTAGAACTCTCCGGGTGCCACCAGGACACCCTGCGTCGCCAACCGCCGCACGGTCAACCGGGACGGCTCACCTGCGGTGGCCCACAGGTACAGCCCCGCCTCGGAGTGGTCCACCCGCAGCCCAGCAGCCTCGAGCGTGACCCGCAGCCGGGCCCGGCGGCGGGTGTAGACCTCGGCCTGCGCCACCACGTGGGTGTCGTCGGAGGCCGCGGCGGTCATCGCCGCCTGCACCGGCCGCGGCACCATCATGCCGGCGTGCTTGCGCACCTCCAGCAGGTCGGCGACCAGCGACGGGTCCCCCGTGACGAAACCGCCGCGGTAGCCGGCCATGTTCGAGGTCTTGGACATGGAATGCACGGCGAGCAGGTTCTCGAAGGAGCCACCACAGACGTCGGGGTGCAGCACGGAGACCGCGCGTTGTGAGGCGGGGGCCAGTGACAGGTAGCACTCGTCGGACGCCACCACCGCTCCACGTTCACGGGCCCAGTCGACGACCTTGCGCAGGTGCTCCGGGGGCAGCACCCGTCCGGTGGGGTTGGACGGAGAGTTCAGCCAGGTCAGCGCGGTGCGCTGCGGGCCGAGCGCCGCCGTCGAGTCGGTGCGGACGAACTCCGTGCCCGCGAGCCGGGCACCGACCTCGTACGTCGGATAGGCGAGCTCGGGGATCACAACCGTGTCGCCCGGCCCGAGCCCCAGCAGCGTGGGCAGCCACGCGACGAGCTCCTTGGACCCGATCGTCGGCAGCACCGCGACCGGGTCGACCGTCACGCCGAACCGCCGGGCCATGGCGCCGGCGATCGCCTCGCGCAACGAGTCGGGCCCGTGGGTTGTCGGGTAGCCCGGCTCGTGGGCGGCGGGGCCGGCCAGAGCAGCGCGCACGACGTCCGGGACGGGGTCGACCGGGGTGCCAACCGAGAGATCGACGATCCCGCCCGGATGGGCCGCGGCGAGCGCCTTGTCCTCGGCGAGGGAATCCCAGGGAAAGTCAGGAAGGTCGAGCTTCATAACGCACTGCGGGTGACCACAAAGCGGTCCTCACTCGTCGTGCTGCTGAGGCGGCAGGCTCGCGGCAGGCTCGACGTCGCGGTCGATCTTGCCGATCTTCGACGCACCGCCGGGCGAACCGAGCTCGTCGAAGAAGTCGACGTTCGCCTTCGTGTACGCGCTCCACTGCTCGGGGACGTCGTCCTCGTAGTAGATCGCCTCGACGGGGCAGACGGGCTCGCACGCACCGCAGTCGACGCACTCGTCGGGATGGATGTAGAGCATCCGGCCGCCCTCGTAGATGCAGTCCACCGGGCACTCTTCGATGCACGCCTTGTCGAGGAGGTCGACGCAGGGTTCGGCGATGACGTAGGTCACGGGTGGTCCTTCACTCGGGCGTTCACGGCAGGTACCAGTATGTCTCGGGAGCTGATCCGACCGGGAGCCGGGGCGGTGTGACACCGCTCGTACCGGCGATGGGACGTGGACCAGGATGGTCCGGATGGAGATCTCCGACGAGCTGGTAGGCGCCCGGGTGGCACTCCGGTATCGGATCGGCCAGCGTGACGGCCGACCGCTCTACAGCGACGCGGTGGGCGAGCTGAGTGCGGCCGGTCCTGATGCCGTGCTCGTGCAGACCCGGCGTGGCCCGGTCCACGTCGACCGCGCGGCCGTGGTCGCCGTGCGCGCGGTTCCGCCCGCGCCTGCGCGCCGGCCGTCGTTGACCGCGATCACGCGGCTGGAAGGTCTCTCCGCCGACGCCTGGCCCGCCCTGGTCGACCGGCCGCTCGGCGCCTGGCGGCTGCGCGCAGCAGGCGGCTACACCGGCCGCGCCAATGCCGGTCTGGTGCTCGGCGACCCGGGGATGCCCATCCCGGCCGCGCTCGACGCGGTGCGCGCGTTCGCCCACGAGCACGAGATCCCGGCGCGGGTGCACGTCCCGATCGGCTCGCCGTGGGACCGGGCGGTGGCGGCGCAGGGCTGGGTGCTCGACGTCGGGCACGCTGCGGGCGCGGAGGTGGCAGTGCTCGTTGGGCGCCTGGCGGGGATCCGCGACCCGCGCGTGGGGCTGCCCGAGCGCCCGTCCGACGCATGGTGGCAGCTCGCGCTGGGCGGGCCCCCGACGCCGGCGCAGCGGCACGTCCTGGATCCGGGCGGGCACCCGCCCACCGCGTTCGCCGAGATCCCGGGACCGGACGGGGCCGCGACCGCCCAGGTCCGGGCCACGGTCGTCGAGGACCACCTGCACGTGTCCAAGCTGGAGGTCATACCGGCAGCGCGGCGGCAAGGTCTCGCGACGGCCCTGCTCGCCTCGGTGGCCGAGTGGGGCCGGGAGTACGGCGCACGGTGGGCAGTGCTGCAGGTGCCACTGCAGAACTCCGGCGCTCGTGCGCTGTACGGCCGCCTCGGCTACGTCGAGCACCACCAGTACCGATACCTGGTGCCTCCGCCCGGCTGATACCGGCCGTGCGCGGAAACGGGTGCCGGAGCACTCGTATTCACTCACGGGGGTGGCGCGCACGAACGGCCGGAGCACGGCGACGACCGCCGCGTCCGGGATGTGGTCAGCCACCGGTCCTCTGATGCTCCGTGTTCAGCACGCCCCGCAGCGCCCACAACCCGGACCCGACGCCGCCGACGACCAGGAGGAGCGACTGCCACGTGGCCGGCAGCATGATGTCGCCGCCCGGTCCGACGAGGCCGAGCACCGCGACGGTGAGCACCCACGCCGACAGCGGCGCCGCCGCTCGGGACGGCCGCGCGTCGACCTCGCCTGCCCGGCGCACGAGCCACGGCAGGATCAGGACCGAGAGCACGACGCCGATCGGGACCGGCACGCCACCCGCGTACAGCGGCGTGAGCACCAGCCCCAACCCGCCCAGCAGCACGCCGTCGAGGATGAGCAGCCCGAACAACCCCCCGTCCGACACCGCGGGCGGTTCCGGCTCACCCATGGTCGCCACCCGCGAACAGGTCGGCCGCCAACGGATCGCCTGCACCGTCGGCCGCCACGTACTCCTCCACGTCGAGCAGCGGTTGTGCGACGAGGTTGCTCATGGCCAGCGCGATCGCGTCGCCGCTCTCCCAGAGGGCGATCTGGGTGGCGTGCGCGCGCATGGCCGCGATCCGCGCCGCGCGCTGCGCCGTGACGTCGACGCGCACGGTGATCGCAGCATCCGGCACGCTGGGCAGCTCGTCGGGCCCGGGCAAGCGGAACGGCAGCCCCGGGACGGCCGCCAGCGCGGCACGGCCGGCGTCGAGCGCCCCGCGACCGATCACCGTGAAGTAGAGCCTGGCCGGCACCCGCCGTAGCGCGGCCACGGTGATCTCGTGGGCGCGCACGTGGTCGGGGTGGCCGTAGCCGCCGTCGGCCGCGTAGGTCACCACCACCTGGGGACGCACCTCCTCCAGCACGGCGACGAGCGTGTCCACCTGCTCGTCGAACGCCTCCGGCCGGGCGAACGCCCGGGGATGCAGGTGCTCCGGCGTGGCGGCCCGGACGCCGTGCCCGGCGAGCGCCATCCCCGAGTCGCGCCAGCGCCCGGCCCCACCGAGGAAGCGGTGGTCGCGCACTCCGAGCGCGGTACAGGCGCGCGCGAGCTCGCCGATCCGGTAGCCACCGAGCTGGTCGGCCTTGCCGGGAGCGAGGAGCGCGAGATCCTGCGGGATCACCTCGCCCTGCTCGCCCAGGGTGCAGGTCACCAAGGTGACGGATGTGTCCTGCTCCGCGGCGTAGCGCGCGACCGTGCCTCCGGTGGCGAGCGTCTCGTCGTCCGGGTGAGCGTGCACCAGGAGCAACCGGCGCCGGGGAGCGGGCGTCACGAGCGCACTCTACGTGCGCCGCAGACGTGCCCGATGTGCACTCCACCGCCCGGATCACCGCATTCACCCGTCTCTCCGTGATCGCCCCATAGATCAGTAGGTGAGCGGTCGCAACCGACTTGTCATCTTTGCGCGCCTCGCCGTACGAGTGAGACGGCTACTCTCCGCACACAAACCTCACCGTGTGCGACACAGGTCACCCCTTCGTGTCGCTGTCATGGATTTGGGAGCCCATGGGGAGCTGCGGCGGAAGGTGCAGGAACTCCTCGACGTCGTCGGACTCAACCCCGAGCACATCAACCGGTTCCCGCACCAGTTCTCCGGTGGGCAACGCCAGCGCATCGGCATCGCCCGGGCTCTCGCCCTGCGTCCCGAGGTGGTGATCTGCGACGAGCCGGTATCCGCACTGGACGTGTCGATCCAGGCGCAGGTATGAACCTGCTCGGCGACCTGCAGGCCGAGTTCGGGCTGTCCTATCTGTTCATCGCCCACGACCTGTCCGTCGTCCGGCATCTGTCGGACCGGGTGGCGGTCATGTACCTGGGCAGAATCGTCGAGATCGGGACGGAGGACGAGATCTACAACCGGCCCTCGCACCCGTACACGCAGGCGCTGCTCTCCGCCGTGCCGGTGCCGGACCCATCCGTTCGCCTCGAGCGCCAGCGGATCCGCCTCACCGGCGACGTCCCGAGCCCGGTCAACCCGCCCAGCGGCTGTCGCTTCCGGACACGGTGCTGGAAGGCCACTGAGATATGCGCGGAGGAGGAGCCGGCCCTCGAGGTGCGACCGCCCGGCCACCACCCGAGCGCCTGCCACCACGCCGAGGAGCAGCACCTGCTTCCCGGCTGACCAGGCAGGTCAGATCAGGACCTTGCGCTCCGCGTAGTGGCACGCGGCCGGATGACCCTGACCACGGTCCACCAGCTCCGGGACCACGTCCACGCACCGGCCGCGCTCGGCGTCGCTCAGCTCGGCGGCGAACTTGGGACAGCGGGTGCGGAACCGGCACCCGCTGGGCGGGTCGGCCGGGCTCGGCACGTCACCGACCACGGTGATCCGCTCCCTGGCCCGCTGCTTGCGCGGATCGGGCAGCGGGATCGCCGAGATCAGCGCCTGGGTGTACGGGTGCGCCGGGCCCTCGAACAGCTCGCTCGCGGTGCCCGTCTCCACGATCCTGCCTAGGTACATCACGGCGATCCGGTCAGCGGTGTGGCGCACCACGGACAGGTCGTGCGAGACGAACAGGTAGGACAACCCCAGCTCGCTCTGCAGCTCGTCGAGCAGGTTGAGCACGCCGGCCTGGATCGACACATCGAGTGCGGACACCGGCTCGTCGAGCACGAGCACCTTGGGTCGGAGCGCGAGCGCCCGCGCGACCCCGATCCGCTGTCGCTGACCCCCGGAGAACTCGTGCGGGAACCGGTTGCCGTGCTCGGGCTTGAGGCCCACGGTGCGCAGCAGGTCCCGGACCTGCGTTTTCCCGGCGTCGTCGTAGCGGCCGTGGATCCGCAGCGGCTCGGCCACGATCTCGTTCACCGGCATCCGCGGGTCGAGGGACGCGTAGGGGTCCTGGAACACGATCTGCAGGTCGCGGCGCAACTCGCGCATCTTCTTGGACGGAAGGGTGGTGAGGTCAGTGCCGTTGTAGAAGACCTGGCCGGAAGTCGCCTCGATGAGGTTCAGGACCAGCCGTGCCGTGGTCGACTTGCCGCAGCCCGACTCGCCGACCAGCCCCAGCGTCTCGCCGGGGGTGAGGTCGAACGACACGTCGCAGACGGCGTGCACCACGCCGACCTGACGCCGGACGAGACCCGTCGAGCGGATCGGGAAGTGTTTGACGAGGTTGCGCGCCGACAGGATCGGCTCGGGATCGGTAGCGGCCGAACCGCTCTCGTGCATGGCCGGTGCGCTCATCGCTCGCCCTCGCTGCGCTCGGCCGGCCCACCATGAGACGTCACAGCGCGCAGGCGCTGCGTCGATGACTCGCTTGCAAGCTCGCTCATGCCTGCCCCTCGGTCTTTCTCACGAAGTGTGCGAGCGCCTCGGTGTCGACGACATCGGTCTCGAACACGTCGCCGGGGGTGGCCCCGACTAGGGCATCGGAGCGGTGGCACGCGGCGAGGTGCTCCGGCCCCGTGGTCGGCGCGAGCGCCGGCTCGACCTCCTCGCAGACGGCGACGGACAGCGGGCAGCGCGGCGTGAACGGACAGCCCGGAGGCATGTTGACCACCGACGGAGGCGCGCCCTGGATCGGTGTGAGCCGCTCGCTGGGCCGGTCGAGCCGGGGCAGGCTGCCCAGCAGCCCGAAGGTGTAGGGCATCCGCGGGGTGTAGAAGACGTCCTCCGCCGTGCCGACCTCCACCAGCTTGCCCGCGTACATGACCATCACCCGGTCCGCCTGTCCGGCGATGACTCCGAGGTCGTGCGTGATCAGCACCATCGCCGCACCGGTCTCCTGCTGCGCCAGCTGGAGGGACTCCATGATCTGTGCCTGCACCGTGACGTCGAGCGCGGTGGTCGGCTCGTCGGCGATGATCACGTCGGGGTTGTTGGCCATCGCGATCGCGATCACCACCCGCTGGCGCATGCCGCCCGACATCTCGTGCGGGTAGTTCTCGAGCCGCTGGCGCGGGTTCGGGATGCGTACGAGCTCGAGCAGCTCGGCGGCGCGGTCCAGGGCAGCCGCCTTGCTGACGTTGTGGTGCGCTCGGACGGCCTCGGCCACCTGGAACCCGATCGAGTAGACCGGGTTCAGTGACGTCATCGGGTCCTGGAAGATCATCGCGACGTTGCGGCCACGGACCTTGTTCAACTCGGCCTCGGGGGCCCGCAGCAGCTCCTTGCCGCCGAAACGCACCGAGCCCGACACCTTCGCGTTGCCGGGAAGCAGGCCCATCACGGCGAGTGAGGTGACCGACTTGCCGGAGCCGGACTCGCCGACGATTCCGAGGACCTCGCCCCGGCGCAGCCCGTAGCTGACCCCGCGGACCGCCTGGACCAGCCCGTCGTCGCTCGGGAACCCGACAGTGAGGTCGCTGACCTCCAGCACGACGTCGGACGCCGCACCGTTCCTCGGCATTGTCGGGGTGATCGAGTCAGCGAGGGGGTCCTCCGTCACTGGCGCACCTTCCTCTGCTGCGGGTCGAACGCGTCACGCAGGCCGTCACCGATGAAGTTGATGGTCAGCGCGATGACGATGATGAACAGGCCGGGGAAGTAGAACAGCCACGGCCGAGTGGTGAGCGCGGTCTGCGCCTCGCTGACCAGCAGGCCGAGCGAGGTGTCGGGCGTCTGCACGCCGAAGCCCAGGTACGACAGCGCCGTCTCGAGCAGGATCGCCAGCGCGACGAGGATCGTCAGGTTGACCAGGATCGAGCCGAGCGCGTTGGGCACGAGGTGGCGCAGGATGATCCGGGCATCGGTGGCGCCCAGCGCCTTCGCCGCCTCGATGTACTCCTTCTCCCGCAGCGAGAGCACCACACCGCGGGACACGCGCGACACGTACGGTGCGTACAGCACCGCGATGACCATCGCGATGAGGTACCAGGTGCCGCCGAAGTTGTGGGCCAGCATCGCCGCCACCGCGATCAGCGGCAGGGTCAGGACGAGGTCGGCGAGCCGCATGAGCGTGGAGTCGGCGCGGCCGCCGAAATAGCCGGCCACCGCGCCCCAGACGGTGCCGACCACGGTGGCGAAGACCGCGACGAGCACGGCCACCTGGAGGGAGATCCGGGTGCCGCGCAGCACCTGTGCGAACTGGTCCTTGCCCACGGCGTCGGTGCCGAACGGGTGGTCGAACGACGGCGGCTGCGAGTTGTCCGGAGTAATCTCGCCCGCGTGGTACTTCCACAGCGCGCCGCCCACGTAGGCGAGCAGCACCACGAGGACCAGGACGACGAGGCTGATCATCGCGGCCCGGTGCTGCAGGAACCGCCGCAGCACCAGCTGCGCCTGGCTGCGCTCGCCGACGGTGAACTCGCGCTCGGCCGCAGGCACCCGTCCGGTGCCCGGGGCCGGTAGGGGCGAGGTTTCGGGCGTCGGGGCTACCTCACGCATAGCGGATCCTGGGGTCGAGGACGCCGTAGAGCAGGTCGGCGATCAGGTTGAACACGACGACGATGACACCGGTGAGGAGCAGCCAGGACGAGGCGGCGTAGACGTCCTCGGTGCGGATGGCGTTCAGCAAGAAGTCACCCATCCCCTTCCACTGGAACACGGTCTCCGTGACAACGGCGCCACCGATGATCGACGCGATGTCGAGCGCGGTGACCGTGGTCAACGGGATGAGCGCGGTGCGAAGCGCGTGCTTGACCATGACAGTGCTGCGCGAGAGCCCTTTCGACCGGGCCAGCCGCACATAGTCGCTGTTCATCACCTCGAGCATGGATGCCCGCGTGAACCGGCTCCAGGACGCGTAGGAGATGAGGGCGAGCGCGATGGTGGGCAGCACCATGTGCCCGAGCACATCGACGATCTGCGCGCCGGTGCCGGGTGGTGGGGGTATCGACGTCGCCCCGATCGTGTAGACCACCTGCGCATCGACGGCCTTGTTGAACTCGATCCCGCCCTGCTTGAGCAGAATGGCCAGCCAGAACGACGGCATGGCGAGGAACAGGAAGCCCAGGAACGTGGTGGTGTAGTCGGTGACCGTGTACTGCTTCACGGCGCTGAGCACCCCCACGACAACCGCGAGGACCAGCGCGATCACCATCGCGAGCGCGATCAGCCGGATCGTCACCCAGAACCGCGCGCCGAGCTCGGAGCCGATGTTCACGGTGGAGACGACGGAGGGCCCGAAGTCACCGTGCAGCAGTCCGGCGAGCCAGGAGAAGTAGCGCGGGATCAACGGCTGGTCGAGGTGCAGGCGCACCGTCTCGGCGGCGATGACGTTGGGTGGCGCCGGTGGGTTCTTCGCCAGTAGGGGAGCCAGTGGGTTGCCGGAGCTGACGCCCAGCGCGAACACGATGAACGAGGCAAGCAGCAGGATCGGGATCGAGATCGCGATCCGGCGCACGGCGAAGGCGAGCATGGAGGTTGTCCTGCTTCTCCTGATTTGTGGCGAGATGGGTCCGAAGCTGCTTCTAGCGGCGACGAGACGGGAGTTGGCCCAGCGTAAACGGGCCGTGGGCCGGGTCCCGAACGGCGTCCGCCGTTCGGGGGCCGGCCCACGATCACTGTGCTGCCACGGTCACTGCGTGCGCAGATTTCACTGCGACCGCAGGCCCCATTCGGCGGCGTTGTAGGGCGGGCCGTCGAGCGAGGAGTTGTTGCGGACGTTGGCGACGCTGTCCTGCACCGCGACGAAGGTCGGCTTCTGGTAGAGCGGCAGGACGTAGGCGTCGTCCGACATGATCTTGTCGGCCTGGTTCAGCTGGTTGATCGCCGATGCGGCGTCGGTGGACGCGGCCGCCTCGTTGATCAGCTGGTCGACCTGCGGGTTGTTGTACTTTCCGTAGTTCGACCCCGAGGTGGACAGCCACAGCTGCTGGGCACCGCCGAACACGAACGGCGACTGGACCCAGGCGAACACGATGATGTCGAAGTCACCCGTGCTCGTCGTGGTGCCCAGCGAGTCGGTCGGCTCGACGCTGACGTTGATGCCGAGATTCTTCACGTACGAGGCGAACAGCTCGCACTCGCTCTGCCGCACCGCGTTGCCGACGGTGTAGCGGATGCGGAAGGTCGGCACGGCCCGGCCGTTGGGCGCCACGAGGGCGGTGCCCACGCCGTTGTAGCCGGCGTCGGTCAGGATCTTCTTGGCCGCGTCGATGTTGCCCGAGCCCTGGCCGGTGGGGGTGATGTTGTCGGTGTAGCCGTCCTGCTGCGGGATGAACATGTGGTTGTTCAGCGGCTTCACGTCGTGATTGAACTGGCCGACGGTCTTGGCGATGATGTCCTGTGTGTTGACGGCGGTGTACATCGCCTGGCGCAGCGCCTTGTCGGCGAGGAACGGGTTGACCAGGTTGAAGTCGAAGTGCTCCCAGGTCAGCCCCAGACCCTGGGTCTGCGACACGTTCGGGATCTGCGCCACCTGGCTCACCAGGTCGACCTGCGGCTGCGGGTAGATGACCTGGACCTCGTTGTTCTGCAGCGCGAGCGGCTCCTGGGTGGCGTCGGTGATGACGCGGAACACCAGGCGGTCGAGCTTGGGCTTGGTGCCCCACCATGCCGGGTTCGGCACCATCGTCAGCGCCACGTTGGGCTGCCAGTTGTCGACCTTGAAGGGGCCGGCCGAGTAGTTGATCACGGTCGAGCCGAGGTAGTCGAAGGCCGACTTGAGGCCGGCCGGAGTGTTCAGGTCGCCATGCTGCGCGGCGATGTGCGCCGGGTAGAGGGGCGCGGAGGAGTTGAAGATGCTCTTCCAGTCCGTGTACGGCTTGGACCAGTTGACCGTGACGGTCTTGCCGCCGTCCGATCCCACGACGCTGGTGATCTGGTCGTACCCACCGTTGCCCGCGGTCTCGCAGTCGGGGCAGTCGCGGCCGTTCTGGGTCTTCCAGTTGAAGACGAAGTCGTCGGCCGTGACCGGGGTGCCGTCGTCCCACTTCGCCTGCGGGTTGATCTTGTACGTGATGACGAACGGGCTCGTGCTGGTCACCTCGGCCGAAGTGACGTAGTCGGGGTTCATCGTCGACTTCAGGTCGGGCGTCGTGATGAAGGCGTACGGCAGTAGCGGCTTCAGCGCCATGCTCGTCTCGAAGACGTTGCCCTCGGAGGAGTTCAGGTTCCAGTTGTCGATGTTCTTCTCGATCGCGAAGCTGATCTGCCCGCCCTGCTGCAACTGGTCGGCCGGCACCGCGTTGCAGGTGTTCGCATCGGCGCAGTTCTGGAAGAGACCCGTCGACGTCGACGAGCCGCCGCCACCTCCACCACCGCCACCGCCACCGCAGGCGGCGAGCACCAGCGCCGCCGCCGCAGACATCGCGACAAGGGACGCAGCCCTCGTTCTCGTCATCGACTCCCTGACCTCTCTCTACTGGACGTCCTGGTCGGACGCCGCGTGCGCGCGGCGACTGACCCTGTCCATGTCAACGGACCGGGCCGCACCGACCCAGGGCACGGTAGGAACAGAGGTCTCGTCCGTCATCCGCGGCTCACTGATCGTGACCAAAGGGTGATCAGGGCTGAACCCACGGACACAAGCACATTACCTGTCAGTAACCAGCGCGCCGCGGCATCATGTCACTCGTTCGGGCCCCGCCACCGCTGGGCTCCCGTCAGGGGGCCCGTCTGCAGCGGTCCCGGTCCGACATGTGTCGCGGCGTCGGCTGCGGGCGTGCTGACCACCAGATCCACGGGCTGGAACAGCGGGAGCACCGGCAGCTGTGCCCACAGCACCCCTTCCACCACCCCTGCGGTGGTCGGCCGCGGCGCGGCCGACAGCAGCTCGTCGAACAGCGGCTGCAGCGCCGGGAAGCAGAATCCCGTCGGTGAGCGGGGCGGGTCGGGCACGAGAGCCGTTGAGGCGGGGCACCCGTAGTCGGAGGCCAGCTCCGTGCCGAGATCCCCGCCGACCGTGCGCGGCAGGATCATCATGTCCGCCTCGACATCTCCGGGCGGGGCCGGTGGCGTCGTCGTCGGGGACGCGGTCGGAGTCGCCCGGGGCGCCGGGGGTGCTACCCGGCTCGGGCGCGCAGGGGGTGCTGCCGACGACGGCAGGGGCGTCGGGGTGGGAGTCGGGGTCGCCGTCGGCGTGGGCGGGACGGCCGGCACCACCTGCTGCGCAAACAGCTGCGCGCCCGGCGGGGCGATCACCGTGACGCCGACGCCCGCCGCCTCGAGCTGCGCCGCGATCGTCTGGGCCACGCGCACGTCCTCGGGCCGCTCCGCCGCGGCAGCCAGCACGAGCTGGACCGGCGCGCCGTCGACGGCCCAGCGCCCGGTGGTCGGGTCGCGCGTCCAGCCCGCGGCGGCGAGCGCTTGGGCCGCCGCCACCGGGTTGGGGCGGAGTGGAGCGTCGGGAGGCGCGGTGGAGCCGTAGCCGGGTTGGGAGGGCGCGAGCCCGAAGGAGTCGGCCGGGAGTGCCGCGGGGGCCACGGCGGCGCGCACCGCCTCACGGTCGACGAGGAGCGCGATGCCACGGCGGGCCCGCGGGTCGGCGAGCGGACCGGTGTCTGCGCGCATGCCGAGCTGCGTGACGACCGGCTCCGGCGCCGGCTGCAGCCGGGGGGCGGGCTGCAGCCCCCCGAGAAGCTGCCGGATCGCCGGAGTCGACTCGGGTAGGGCCACGTTCACCTCGCCGCTGGCCAGTCCGTCGGCGAGCACGGGCCCGTCCATCCGGCGCAGCACGAGCTCATCGAGCACCGTCGGTGTGTCCCAGTAGAGGTCGTTGCGGTCCAGGACGATCTCGCCCCGGGCACGGTCGACCGACGAGATGCGGAAGGGCCCGCCGGAGGCGGGCAAGCCGCCGGTGAGCGCTCCCGTCCACGATCCCGGCGCGTCCTTGAGGATTGCCGCGGGCAACAGGTCGGAGAACAAGGTCTTCCACGCTGGGTAGGCCTGCGAGAACACGACGTCGACGGCCTTGCCCCCGGCGCGCGAGCGCACGTCCGTGATCAGCCGGTAGCCCGCGGCGTCGGCGACACCGGGCTGGCTGCGCATCTGTTCCCACAGGTAGACGAAGTCCTCGGCGGCGATCGGCGCGTTCGACGACCAGGACGCCTCCAGGTTGAGCTCGTAGCTCACCGTGAACGGCGCGGTGGAGACCACCTGCGCACTGGTCGCGACGGTGGGGTCGAGCTGCATGACGCCGTTCGCGTCCGGGTGGAACACCGACGGCAGCACGAGCGTCGCCAGTGCCGTTGTCACCGGCGAGAGGTCGGCAAGCAGGTGCGGGTTGAAGCCGGCGCCCAGCTCCCCGACACCGACGACGAGCCGCGTGGGCGCGGGCGGCGGCGTCGGGGCAGGCGCGGGCGGCGGGGGTTGGACGGGCGCGTTCGTGCACCCCGCCAGCAGCACGGCGAGCAGCAGCAACAGCGCTGCCCCCGTGCGTCGGGCCAGCGGAGCACGCATCGGCACCCTGAACCTCCACCTGATCCGGCGGGCACTCCGCCCACAGGCGGTCATCCTCGCACCGCCGTCAGGTGCCCCCCATCGGGCGGGGCGGTCAGGAGACCGACCGCGCGCGCGAGCGCATCCGTGCCCGGGTGTGCGAGTCGAGCTCGACCTTCCGGATCCGCACCGACTCGGGCGTGACCTCCACGCATTCGTCGTTGGCGCAGAACTCCAGCGCCTGTTCGAGGTTGAGCACCGTCGGCGGGGTCAGCTTGACCAGCTCGTCCGCCGTGGACTTGCGCATGTTGGTGAGCTTCTTCTCGCGGACGATGTTGACCTCGAGGTCCTCGTTGCGCGTGTACTCCCCGATGACCATGCCGCCGTAGACGATCGTGCCGGGGCCGACGAACAGCACGCCGCGGTCGGCGAGCGC
>DASRSC010000129.1:0-24441 GCA_035695525.1 Pseudonocardia sp.
GGCCCACGCGCCGAACGCCGTGCGCCTCGCACTCGCTGCGCCACCGGTGCCGGTGCTGGCCGCCGCGCTCGACGTCCTCGCCGGCCTGGCCAGGGGAGCACCGGGGGACGACGGGGTGGAGTGAGCGGACGGGAGTGATCACGGTGGTCGTTACTGTGAGACGTGCCCACCGTGCGCCCCTACCGGCCCGACGACCGTTCCGCGCTGGCCGACATCTGCGTTCGCACGGGCGACGCCGGTGAGGACGCCCGCGCGCTGTACTCCGACCCCGACCTGCTGCCGAGCATCTTCGTCCTGCCCTACGTCGAGTTCGAGCCTGCGCTCGCGTTCGTCGTCGACGACGACGGCCTGGCCGTCGGCTATGTGGTGGGCACCTCGGACACGCCCGCGTTCGTCGAGTGGTTCAGGCGGGAGTGGCTACCCGGGCTCGCCGAGCGCTACCCCCGGCTGGTGGGCCGACCGGTCACGCCGACCGACTCGATGATCGGGCTGCTGCACGCCCCCGAGCGGATGCTCGTGCCCGAGGTGGCGGCCTACCCGGCCCACCTGCACATCGACCTGCTGCCCGCCTACCAGCGGGCGGGCCACGGGCGGGGATTGATGACGCAGTTCCTGCTGGCGCTGGGCGTGCAGGGGGTGGCGGCGGTGCACCTGGGCATGCTCAGCGCCAACACCCGCGCACGAGCCTTCTACGACCGGATGGGGTTCCACGAGATCCCGGTGCCCGCCGCGCCCGGCACGACCTACCTCGGTCGCGCGACGATCACGTCGTGAGGGTGCGCACGAGCACGCCGCGCGGCTAACGCGATACCCGCCGTGTCTCCCGGATGGCCAGCACCGCGGCGAGGCTGATCAGGCCCGTCACCACCATGTACGCCGACACTGACAACGACGTGCCGGTGGAGCTCTGCAGCGCGGTGGCGACCAGCGGCGCGAAGCCGCCACCGAGCACGGCACCGACGGCGTAGGAGAACGAGGCGCCGCTGTAGCGGTAGCGCGCCTCGAACATCTCCGCGAACAGCGCCGACTGCGGACCGTAGGACGCACCGAGCCCGATCGTCAGGACGATCACGGCGAGCACCATCAGGGCCGCCGAGCGCGTGTCGATCAGCAGGAAGAACGGCACCGGCCACACCACCAGCAGCACCGACCCGAAGACGTAGACCGGCTTGCGGCCCACCCGGTCCGACCAGCGCGCCGAGATGATGATGCTCAGCAGCCACGAGACACTGCCGACGATCACGACCAGCAGCATCGTCGTGCGGCTCACGCCGAGCACGGAGGTGCCGTACGAGAGCAGGTAGGCCAGGAAGACGTAGCCGATCGCGGTGTTGGCGATGAAGCTGACCGAGGCGATGAGCAGCTCCCGCGGCCGCTCGCGCAGCACGTCGATCATCGGGAGGCGGGCGCGCACCTGCTCGGTCTTCAGCGCCCTGAACACCGGGCTCTCCTCGATCCGCAGGCGGATGAACAGGCCGACGCCGACGAGCACGATGCTGAACAGGAACGGCAACCGCCAGCCCCAGCTCGCGAACTGCTCGTCGCTGAGCGTCGCCCCGATGACCACAAACACCAGCTGGGCGAGGATCAGCCCGGCCGGCACCCCGATCTGCGAGTAGGCCCCGTACCGGCCGCGCTGCCCGGTCGGCGCGTGCTCGACGGCCATCAGTGCGGCACCGCCCCACTCGCCGCCGGCGCTGAGCCCCTGCAGCAGGCGCATCGTGACCAACAGGATCGGCGCGGCGACACCGATCTGCGCGTAGGTCGGCAGCACCCCGACCCCGACCGTCGCGACGCCCATGAGCACCAGCGACGCGACGAGCATGCGCTTGCGGCCGATCCGGTCGCCGAAGTGGCCCCACAGGATCCCACCCACGGGCCGGGCGAGGAACCCGACGCCCAGCGTCGCGAAGGATGCCAGGGTGGCCGAGCCAGGCGAGAGGGTCGAGAAGAACTGCGAGCCGAAGATCAGCGCCGCGGCGGTGGAGTAGATGAAGTAGTCGTACCACTCGATCGTCGTGCCGATCGCGCTGGCGAACGCCACCCGTCGTAGCTGATGGGGGCGCGACTCCTGCTCGGCCGCGGCCACCGCTGGTGTCCTGTCCGGGTCCACCCGCCACCCCCTGTCCGTCGTCGGACACCTTGGGAGGAGAGGTGCGCAGATGTCAACCGATCTCCTCAGCCTGCCCAGCCGGGGCGCACGAGCCCGCTCTCGTACGCCAGCACGACGACCTGGGCGCGATCCCGTGCCCCGAGTTTGACCATGGCCCGGCTGACGTGGGTCTTCGCGGTGGCTCTGCTCACCACGAGCCGTTCCGCGATCTCGTCGTTCGACAGCCCGGCTGCCACGAGTTCCACCACCTCCCGCTCACGCTCGGTGAGGGCCTCGAGTAGCGCGGCGACCTGCCGCGCGGGCTGCGGTGCCTTGGCCCGTGCTGCGAACTCCTCGATCAGCCGTCGGGTGACGACGGGCGAGAGCAGCGCGTCGCCGCGGTGCACGACCCGGATCGCGTTGATGAGCTCGACCGGCTCGATGTCCTTGACCAGGAACCCGCTGGCGCCGAACCGGATGGCGTCGAACACGTAGGCGTCCTCGGCGAACGTCGTGAGGACGACCACGCGGGTGCCGGCGAGGCCGGGGTCGGCGACGATGTCGCGGGTGGCGTCGAGGCCGTTGCGGCCGGGCATGCGGATGTCCATCAGCACGACGTCGGGGCGGGTCTCGTGGGCCGCAGCCACGGCGGCGACGCCGTCCCCCGCCTCGCCGAGCACCTCGATGTCGGGCTGCGAACCGAGCAGCGCGCGGAACCCGGCCCGGACGAGGGCCTGGTCGTCGACGAGCAGGACCCCGATCACCGGCTCGCCCCGGAGGTGCGCAGGTAGGCGTCCACGCGGAAGCCGCCGCCGGGGCGCGGACCCGGGGAGAGGGACCCGCCGAGCGCCGTGGCGCGTTCCCGCATGCCGGGCAGTCCGTTGCCGCCCGTCCCGTCGGTCGGTCCCGTCGCTCCGGCGCCGTCGTCGTCGATCCGCATCGTGAGACCGTCCTCGGTGTAGGTCAGGAGCACCGACGCCCTCGCGGGCCCGGCGTGGCGGCGCGTGTTCGTCAGCGCCTCCTGCACGATCCGGTATGCCGCCGAGTCGACGCTCGGCGGCAGCTCGCGCGGCGTCCCCTCGATCTCGACGGTCACCGGTAGCCCGGCGGTACGGGTGGCCGTGACGAGGTCGTCCAGCGCGGCGAGCCCGGCCACCGGGTGCTGCGGGGGTTCCTCGTCGACGCCGCGCAGTACGCCGAGGGTGGAGCGCATCTCGCGCAGGAGGTCCCGGCTCGACTGCTTGATCGCGGTGAGTGCGGTGCGGGCCTGCTCGGGATCGTCGTCCATCAGGTACAGCGCCACGCCGGCCTGGACGTTGATCAGCGAGACGTGGTGGCCGAGCACGTCGTGCAGGTCGCGGGCGATTCGGAGGCGTTCCTCGCTACCGCGCCTGCGGTCGGCCTCGGCCCGTGCTGTCCTCGCCTGCTCCCTGCGCTCGCTGCGCGCCCGCCACACCTCGGCCAGGGCGATCAGCGCCGCGAGCCATGCCAGCCAGGCGGAGGCACCGGTCAGCGGGAAGCCCGCTGCGGGATGCTGGATCAGGTATACCGCCACGAGCACGGGGAACGCGACGCCGGTGATCGCGTAGGCGGCCACCCGGTGCCCGGTCGTGACGGTGGTCCCGAGTGCGATGAACGCGGCCAGGAACACCGGGCCGAACGGGTACCCCGCAGCGAAGTAGGCGACCAGCACGGCGGCGATGCCCGCGAACACGGCGGGCGGGTGCCACCGGCGCACCACGAGGGCGACCGGACCGGCCAGGAGCAGCACGATCCCGAGTGCGTCGAGGGGTCGGGCCTCGGGCTGGCTTCGTGCGGCGAAATGGCTGCCGACCAGCGTGAACGCGGCCACGGCGAGCGGCAGGACCACGGTGGGCAGCACACCGGCCCACCCCGTCGGACCCCGCCACGTCGGATCCCGCCACGTAGGATCCCGCCACGTAGGACGCTGCGGCGGATGCACCCGCCCACGGTAGCCAGCGTTCGCGCTCCCCACGTCCGTCTGCGGGAGTGCGCCGGCCTACCGCGCCCGGCGTACGGGGTGGGCCAACTCAGCCCTCCGGCCGGTGCAGCACGCCGTGAAGGACTGTGTGCAGGACCTCGGCGTCGGCCGGGTCGTGCACGTGGCACGCTCCGCCGCGCACGGTGTACCACTCGTCCGCCTCCTCGTAGCGGACGCTGACCTGCACGGAACCGTCGTCGCTGCACGTGGTGCGCAGCTCCAGGGCTCCGGTGATCACGCCGACGTCGTCGGTCCACACGCCGCCGGGCGGCGCGGTGAGTGGGGAGCTGTGCTCGATGGGCATCGTCAGCACCTGTCCAGCATGTCGAGGAGCGCGGAGCGTTCGGCGGAGGTTACCGAAAGGTCCCATGTGGACTTAGTGGCGATCCAGAGTTCTGCGTAGGTGCACCAGTACCCGGTCACCTTGGGCTTCCACAGGTTCGGCGGCTGGTCGCCCTTGGCCTGGTTGACGTTGTCCGTGACGGTGAGCAGTCCGGGGCCGTCCAGGTCGTTCGCGAACGCTTCGCGCCGGTCGTCATCCCAGTCCGCGGCCCCGGAGCGCCACGCCTCGGCCAGCGGCACCACGTGGTCGATGTCGACCTCGGACGGGTCCGTGTGGGTCGCCCCGTCGTAGGGCGAGTTCCAGACGCCGCTGACGATCTTGCAGGGGGGCTCGACGACGATGTCCGTGCCGTCGCGCTGCAGGGCCAGGTCGCGGGTATCGCAGCCACCCTTGCCCTGGGTGGACCAGTGCGGAAACCGGGCCCGGGAGTAACCGCGCATCGATCCGGGCGCGCGTTCGACGAGCGCAGCAAGCTGGGTGTGCGCCTCGTCCGACGTGACGGGCCGGGCGTCCGGAAGCGCAGCCGTGACCGTGCAGCCGCCGACGCCGATGACGAGCAGCAGCGCCGCGAGGAGCGCCACCGGCATCCGCACGAGCTGTTCGCGCACGCCCCAGTAGCTCCCATCCCGGTTGCCGGCACGGGGCGAACCCACGGCCACGACGCGACGATCATGCCATCAGTCCCGGGACAGTCTGATCACAGCCCGATCGACCGGACGAACGGCGCTCTCGTGCTGGCCTATCGGGCGACGGTGCCGTTCGTCGGGGGCGCGTTCGTGCCGGGCTCGGCGAGGGCAGCCCGGATCAGCTCGACGGGGTGGTGGGCCCGGCGGGTGGTGCCGTGCGCGATCTGCTGGCGGCACGAGACCCCGGTGGCGGCGACGATCGTGGAGTCGGGCTCGGCGCGCACCGCCGGGAAGAGGCGGTCCTCACCGATCTGCATGGAGACGTCGTAGTGCTCAGCCTCGAAGCCGAACGAGCCCGCCATCCCGCAGCACCCGGCGTCGAGCTCGACGACCTCGGCGCCCGGGATCCGCCGCAGCAGCGCGACCGTGGTGGCCGTGCCCACCTCGGCCTTCTGGTGGCAGTGCCCGTGGAAGAGGATGCGCCGCCCCGCGGGCCAGGCATCCTCCCGCAGGTGCAGGGCTCCGCTGTCGATCGCCTCGACGAGCAGGTCGTCGACGAGCCGGGCGCGACCGGCCACGTCCGCCACGCGCGGGTCGTCGCCCAGCAGTGCGCGGTGCTCGTCGCGCAGCGTCAGCAGGCAGGACGGCTCGACGCCCGCGATCGGCCCGGACGTGCCGGCGAGCGCGTCGACCAGCCCGGACGCCTGGCGCGCGGCCTGGTCGAGCAGGCCCTTCGAGAACGCCGCCCGTCCGCAGCAGCCGCTGTCCTCCAGGCGCACGTCCCAGCCGGCGCGCTCCAGCAGCTCGATCGCGGCCATGCCGACCGCGGGCTCGGTGAAGCTGGTGAACGAGTCGGCGAGGAACGTCAGTGGACCCCGGTCCCCACCGACGGTGTTCCGCTTGCGGAACCACCGCGGCAGCGTACGGCGCGCGAACACCGGCAGCGGGCGTTTCGGCGCGATCCCGAGGGTGCGTCCGAGCAGCGCGCGCAGCGCGGGGACCCGGCCGGGCAGATTCGACAGCGGCGCGGTGGCCGCGCCGAGCCGGTTCAGCCCGCGGATGCCGGCGAAGACCCGGGAGCGCAGGGGTGTGCCCTCTACCTGGTGGGCCTGGTGCATCGCCTCGCTCTTCAGCGTCGCCATGTCCACCGACAGCGGGCACTCGCTCTTGCATGCCTTGCACATCAGGCACAGGTCGAGGGCGTCGTGCAGTCCGGCGTCGGTGAGCCCGACCCGAGGGTCAGGTGCGGACAGCGCCTTGACCAGGGCGTTCGCCCGCCCGCGCGTGGAGTCGTGCTCGCGCCGCGTCGCCATGTAGGACGGGCACATCACGCCGGCGTCGCTCTTGCGGCACAGGCCGATGTTCATGCAACGGTCGGCGGCGCCACGCATCCCGCTCTGGCCGCCGGCCACCACGGTGAAGTCCAGCGCGGTGCGCAGCGGTGGGGCCGGGGGCAGCGCCGGGTCGCGCAGGTTGTCGGTCATCGCCGGAGCGTCGACGATCTTGCCCGGGTTCAGCCGGTTTCCAGGGTCGAAGATCCCCTTCACCTGGCGCATCGCCGCGTAGAGCTCGTCGCCGAACAGTTCCCGGTTGAACTCGCTCCGGGCGAGCCCGTCGCCGTGCTCAGAGGAGTTGACGCCGCCGAACTCGGTGACGAGGTCGCGGATCTCCTCGGCCACCGCGCGCATCCGCTGTACTTCGTCGGGACGGGACAGGTCGACGAACGGGCGGATGTGCAGGCAGCCCACGGAGCAGTGTCCGTAGAACCCGGCCCGCAGCCCGTGCCGGTCGAGCACCTTCGCGAAGCGCTCCGTGTACTCGGCGAGCCGGGCCGGGTCAACCGCGGTGTCCTCGACGAACGCGAGCGGCCGGTTCGAGCCCTGGCTCGCGGCCATGAGCAGCCCGAGGCCCGACTTGCGGACCTTGAGCAGTGCGCCCTGCTGCGCGGCGGTCTCGGCGCGCAGCGTGTGGTAGCCGTGGCCGTGGCGCTCCCAGAGCGCGACGAGCCGGTCGAGCTGGCCGGCGAGCTCTGCCGCGTCGTCACCGGTGAAGGAGACGAAGAGCAGCGCGTCGGGGTCGTCCTGCAGGATCTCGCCCAGCGCCGCGTACTCGATCCGTTCCCGGGAGAGATCGAGGATCGTGCGGTCCATCAGCTCGACGGCCGCCGGGTCGCAGCTCAGCGCGTCCTCCGTGGCGGCGATCGCCGCGGCGGTGGAGCGGAAGTGGCCCACCGCGATCACGGTGTGCTTCGGCTTGGGCACCAGGCCCACGGTGGCCTCGGTGGCCACCACGAGCGTGCCTTCCGAGCCGACCACGAACGTCGCAAGGTCGAAGGTCTCCGTGGCGGCGGCCAGCCGGTCCAGACGGTACCCGCCGGAGCGACGCCAGAAGCCGGGGAACCCGCTGGCGATCGCGCCACGCTGCTCCTCGACCAGCGCCGGCAGGTCCCGGTAGAGCCGTCCCTCCAGCGTGGAGGCCTCGGCGCGGCGCGCCCGCTCCGCCTGGTCGACGGGGGCGAGGTGCGCGGTGGTGGCGTCGGAGAGCACCACGTCGAGCGTGCGGACGTGGTCGATCGTCATGCCATAGCGCACAGACCCGCTGCCCGCGGAGTTGTTGCCGATCATCCCGCCGAGCGTGGCGCGGTTGGACGTGGACGTGTCCGGCCCGAACATCAGCCCGTGCGCTCCGGCAGCCCGGTTGAGCTGGTCCTGCACCACCCCTGGCTGCACACGCGCGGTGCGGGCCTCCGGGTCGAGGTCGAGGATCGTGCTCATGTACCGGGAGAAGTCGAGCACCAGCGCGTCGCCGACGGTCTGTCCGGCCAGGCTGGTGCCCGCGCCACGGGGCAGCACGGCGACGTCGTGCTCGGCGGCGAGCGCCACCGCGGCGGCCACGTCACCGGCGTGGCGCGGCGCCACCACCCCACGCGGCGTGATCGCGTACATGCTGGCGTCGCGCGAGTAGAGGTGGCGGGTGTAGTCGTCGAAGGAGACGTCCCCCTCGATCGCGCGGGAGAGTGCGTCGGCGAAATCGGTCACCGCTGCTCGCCGCCCCTGGCTCGCCCCGCGAGGCGTCGATCAAGGCGCAGCGGTCGCTCGGTCGGCGGTGCGGGCGACCTCAAGGCCTTGATCTGCGGGATCTGAGCGCTCATCCGGCGTCCCGCAGGTGGTCCAGCGCCGCGTCGATGCCGCCGGGCTTGATCGGCACCCCGGCGAGCTGCAGCCCCATCTGGACACCGGAGAGCGTGCCGGCCAGCGTCAGGTCGTTGAGGTGGCCGAGGTGCCCGATCCGGAACACCGTGCCGGCGAGCCGGCCGAGCCCGGAGCCCAGCGACATGTCGAACCGTTCGAGGATGATCCGGCGCACCTCGTCGGCATCGTGACCGGTGGGCAGCAGCACCGCCGTCAACGACCCGGAGTGCTCCCGCTCGTCGGCGCACCACACCTCCAACCCCCACGCCCGCACCGCGGCGCGGGTGGCCGCGGCGTGGCGCTGATGCCGGGCGAAGACGGCGGGCAGGCCCTCCTCGGCGAGCATCGCGAGCGCCTCCCGCAGCCCGTAGAGCAGGTTGGTGGCCGGGGTGTAGGGGAAGAAACCGCGGGCGTTCGCCTCCAGGATCGGCGCCCAGTCCCAGTAGGACCGGGGCAGCCCCGCCGAGCGCGAGGCCGCCAACGCCTTCTCGCTCACCGCGTTGAAGCCCAACCCCGGCGGCAACATCAGGCCCTTCTGCGAGCCCGCGACCGTGACGTCGACCCGCCACTCGTCGTGCCGGTAGTCGATGGAGGCCAGCGAGGAGATCGTGTCCACCAGCAGCAGGGCGGGGTGCCCGGCGGTGTCGATCGCGGCCCGGACATCGGGTACCCGGCTGGTGACCCCGGTGGAGGTCTCGTTGTGCACCACGCACACGGCCTTGATCGCGTGTTCGGTGTCGGCGGCCAGCCGCTCGCCGACCGCGTCGGGGTCCACGCCGTGGCGCCAGTCGCCCGGGATCACCTCGACCTGCACACCGATCCGCCCGGCCAGCTCCGCCCACAACGTCGAGAACTGCCCGGTCTCCCCGATCAGCACCCGGTCACCCGGGCTGAGCGTGTTGGCCAGCGCCGCCTCCCACGCCCCTGTGCCAGACGACGGGTAGATCACCACCGGTCCCGTGGTGCCGAACACCGGGCCCAGCGCGGGCAGCAACGCCTGCGTCAACTGAGCGAACTCCGGGCCGCGGTGGTCGATCGTGGGCGCCGACATCGCCCGCAGCACCCGGTCCGGCACGTTCGTCGGCCCCGGGATCTGCAGGAAGTGACGCCCTCCGGTGGGACTCATGTGATGCCTCCAGGTGCGTCGTCATTGTCGCTTCGTGGAAGACATCTACCGCATCCCGAACGGACGCAACAGGGTCGTACACGGAAACGAGGTGCGCGACACTCGGTGTCCACGCCGGGCCTTGACCGTATCCATACCGAGCCTTGACCTAGTCGCGTGACCAGAACCATACTCCTGTACGGAATCCGCTTTCCGCATAACGGAACAACGCCGTCCGGCCATGAGGAAGTGCCATGTCCTACCAGGTGATCTCGATCCTTGCGCTGGTGGCGGCGTTCGTCCTCGCCACCATGCTCCCCATCAACCTCGGCGCCATCTCGCTCGTCGCCGCATTCGTCATCGGGACCCTGGCGCTCGGCAAGGGCCCGGATGACGTCGCAGACGCGATCTTCGCCGGCTTCCCCGGCAGCCTGTTCGTGATCCTGGTCGGGGTCACGTTCCTGTTCGCCATCGCCCGCGCAAACGGCACGGTCGACTGGCTGGTGCACATGGCCATGAAGGGCGTGGGCGGCCGGGTCGCCCTGATCCCGTGGGTCATGTTCCTGGTCACCGGCGTGCTCACGGCGTTCGGTGCCGTGGTGCCCGCGGCGGTCGCGATCATCGCCCCGGTGGGGATGGGCTTCGCGGTCCGCCACCGGATCAACCCGGTGCTGATGGGTCTCTCGATCATCAACGGAGCCAGTGCAGGCGGGTTCTCGCCGCTCAGCATCTTCGGTGTGATCACCAACGGGGTGGTTGCCCAGAACAACCTGCCCGGCAGCCCGTTGACCCTCTTCCTCGGCAGCCTCGTGTTCAACGTGCTGCTCAACACCGTCGTCTTCCTGATCTTCGGCGGGCGCGAGCTGCTGGGGCGCGTCGTTGACACCACGGGCGAAACCACGGACGAGACGGCCGCGGCGAGCGCACCGGCCGGGCGCGAGCCGGGCACCAGCGGAGTCGCATCCGGCGGTCCGGGCGCCGCGCGGGCGACCACCACGGGCGCCACGGGCGCCGGCTTCACGGACGGCGAGCACCCTCCCGTCACCACACTCGACCGCAACCGCTCGCTGACGCTCGTCGCGCTGCTCGGCGTGGCCGTCGGGGCCCTGGCCTTCCAACTGGACGTGGGCCTGCTCGCGATCACCGCAGCGGTCCTGCTCTCGCTGCTCGCCCCCCACACCTACAAGGGCGCGGTCGCCCAGGTGGCCTGGCCGACCGTGCTGCTGATCTGCGGGATCGTCACCTACGTCAACCTCATGCAGGACATCGGCACCGTCGACTTCCTGGGTAACCAGGTCGCCGCGATCGGCGTGCCGCTGCTCGCCGCGCTGGTGGTCTGCTACATCGGCGCCGCCGTGTCGGCGTTCGCGTCCACCACCGGCATCCTCGGTGCGCTGATCCCGCTGGCGGTGCCGTTCCTCCTCGCCGGGTTCGTGGGCCCGGTCGGTCTCATCACCGCGCTGGCGATCTCCTCGTCGGTGGTCGACTCCAGCCCGTTCTCCACCTCCGGCGCCCTCGTCACGGCCAACGCCCCGGACGACCGCCGCGACTACGTCTACCGCCGCTTGATGCGGTGGGGCTTCTCGATGGTCGCGGTCGCGCCTCCCGTCACGTGGCTCCTGCTGGTGGTGCCGGGTTGGCTGTGACCATGTGAGCATGCAGCCACAGCCAGCACCCGAAGGCCCCCTCGCCGGGATCACGGTGCTCGAGGTCGGAGTCTTCATGGCGGGCCCGTTCGCCACCATGCAGCTCGCCGACCTCGGGGCCAGGGTCATCAAGGTCGAGAACCCCGACGCGCCGGATCCCACCCGCGCCACCGGGCCGTTCGTCGAGGGTCCCGACTCCCGGCGGCACAGCTCGCCGTTCGTCCGGCTCAACCGCAACAAGGAGTCGGTGGCGCTGGACCTGAAGTCCGAGGCCGGCCGGGAGGCGTTCCTCCGGCTTGCCGCCGGCGCCGATGCGCTGGTGGAGAACCTCCGGCCCGGGGCGCTGCGGCGCCTCGGGCTCGGGCCCGACGAGCTCAGGGGGCTCAACCCTGGGCTCGTGTACGCCTCCGCGTCCGGCTTCGGGCAGGACGGGCCGCTGGCGGCGCTGCCCGGACTGGACATCATGGCCCAGGCGCGCTCCGGGCTGATGAGCATCACCGGCTTCCCTGACGGCGATCCGGTCAAGGTGGGCGTGCCGATCTGCGACCTCGTCAGCGGGCTCTACACGGCGCTCGCGGTCACCGCCGCGCTGCTGCACCGGGACCAACCGCACGGCGACGGCCGGGGGCAGCAGGTCGACGTGTCGCTGCTGGAGTCGGGCGTGTCGCTCGCGGTGTGGGAGGCCGGGACATACTTCGCCACCGGGCAGGTCGGCAGCCCGCTCGGCTCTGCGCACCAGACACAGGCGCCGTACCAGGCGCTGCGCTGCGCGGACGGCTGGGTGACTGTCGGGGCGATCACCCCGAAGACCTGGGACGGCCTCTGCGCCGCGCTGGACCTGCCGCACCTGCACGCCGACCCCCGCTACGCCGGCTCGAGCAGCCGCCACGCCCACCGCACCGAGTTGGTCGCCGCGATCGAGGACGCCATCGCGCCGCGGGCCGTCGCGGAGGTCGTCGCGGCGTGCGAGGCCGCGGGCGTCCCGTGCGCGCCGATCAACGACTACGGCCAGGTGTTCACCGACGCCCACCTCGCCGACCGGGGCTTCTTCTGGGAGGCCGAGCATCGCGACCTCGGCCCGGTCCGCCAGCTCGGCTCACCGATGCGACTGTCGGGAACACCGGCCCGCCGGGGCGGTGCCGGCCCGGTGCTGGGGGCCGACTCGCGTGCCGTGCTCGGTGAGGTCGGGTACACCGACGCGGAGATCGACGCGTTGCTCAGGACGATGGTCGGATGAGAGAGCGTGCGAGCGAATCAGTGTCACAGCGCCTTCGCGTAGCGCCGGCCGGGCGTAGCGAGGGAGTGCGATGAGCCAGGAACTAGACGGAACACAGCGGGATCTCCTCGTCGAGCGCGACGGTCCCGTCCTGCGTGTCACGTTCGACCGGCCGAAGGCGCACAACGCACTGACGTTCGCGATGTACGAGGGCCTGTACGACGCCTGCGAGACCGCCGACGCCGATGACGACGTGAAGGTGCTCGTCCTGCGCGGGGCCGGCGGCAGGGCGTTCGTCTCCGGCACGGACATCGCCCAGTTCGCGGGTTTCGACGGCTCCGCAGGCGTGGCCTACGAGGAGCGGATCAGCCGGGTCGTGCGCAGGCTGGAGGACACGGCGGTGCCAACCCTTGCGGCCGTCGACGGCTACTGCATCGGCGGTGGCCTCGCCATTGCCGCCGCCTGCGATCTCCGCATCGCCACCGCGGCGTCGCGGTTCGGGGTGCCGATCGCGCGTACGCTGGGCAACTGCTTGTCGATGGACACCTACGCCCTTCTGCTGGGACACCTCGGCCCCGCTCGCACGCTCGACATGCTGCTGCGGGCCCGCCTGCTCAGCGCCGACGACGCCCACGCCGCGGGATTCGTCACCCAGCTCGTGGACGACGCCGCGGGCCTCGACGATGCGCTCGCCGAGACCGTCGACGCGCTGGCGTCACACGCTCCGCTGAGCATGTGGGCGGCCAAGGAGTCGCTCACCCGGCTGCGCCGGGCCGGGCTCCCCGACGGGGACGACATCGTCCAGCGGGTGTACGGCAGTGCCGACTTCCAGGCCGCCGTCCGGTCCTTCGCGGCCAAGGAGCGCCCCACGTGGAAGGGCGAGTGAGGCCGGCCGACTAGCCTGCGAGGTCCGCAACCTCACCGGAACCGAACCGGAGAACCATGGGTGGTGTGACGCAACCCGACCGCAGTGGCGGCGTGCAGTCCTTGGACCGGGCGTTCGCCCTGCTCGAGCACATGGCCGACGCGGGTGGCGACGTCGCGCTCTCGGAGCTCGCCGTCCGGTCCGGTCTGCCGTTGCCGACGATCCACCGGATCGTCCGCACGCTCGTGGCGTCGGGGTACGTCCGGCAGTTGCCGTCGCGCCGCTACGCCCTGGGTCCCCGGTTGATCGGCCTCGGTGACGCCGCGTCCCGGATGCTGGGGGAGTGGGCCAGGCCGCAGCTCACCCAGCTGGTCGACCAGGCCGGCGAGACCGCCAACCTCGCGATGCTCGATGGCGACGCCGTGGTCTACGTGGCGCAGGTCCCGTCGCGGCACTCCATGCGCATGTTCACCGAGGTCGGGCGACGGGTGCCGGTGCACTGCACGGGGGTGGGCAAGGCGCTGCTGGCCCAGCTGCCGCCATCGCAGGTACATCCCATCCTGGTGCGGGCGGGCATGCCCGCGCAGACCCCGCACACCATCACCGACCCTGAGCGGTTGGCCAGGGAGCTGGACCGGATCCGGCACCAGGGCTACGCGGTCGACGACGCCGAGCAGGAGGTTGGCGTGCGCTGCGTGGCCGTCGCCGTTCCCGGCGGACGGTCCACGGCGGCGCTGTCCGTATCCGGGCCGGAGACGCGGGTCACCTGGGCCCTGGTGGAGCGCACCGTGCCGCTGCTGCAGCAGGCGGCCGCGGCGCTCGCCGGGCACCTCGACGGGCGAGGAGTGACCGCGTAGTGAACACGGAGCACCTGCGGCTGTGCGCGAGCGCCGAGTGGGCCCGGCTCGTCGCGGACGATCTGTTGCCCTGGGTGCTCGGCGAGGACCGGACGTCCGGCAACCACGTGCTCGGTGACGACGTACTGGAGATCGGGGCCGGCCCCGGACTGGTTACGGACCTGCTCGTGGAGCGGGCCCCGCGCGTCACCGCGATCGAGATCGACCCCGAGCTCGCGTCGGGGCTGCGTGCGCGGATGAGCGGCCGGCCCGTCGAGGTGATCACCGCGGACGCGACGGCGATGCCGATGCCCGATGGCCGGTTCTCCGCCGCGGCGTGCTTCACGATGCTGCACCACATCCCGAACGCCGCCGGTCAGGACCGCGCGCTGGCCGAGATCGCCAGAGTCCTGCGTCCCGGCGGGGTGCTGCTCGGCACCGACGGCCAGGACACCCCGGCCCGCCGGGCCCTGCACGTCGACGATGTCTTCACCCCGATCGACCCGGCCATGCTGCTCGCCCGGCTCACCGCGGCCGGGTTCGCCGAGGCCGAGGTGGAGAGCAACGGCGACCGGTTCCGGTTCAGCGCGCGCCGCTGATCGGTGCCGTAAGCGCGCGGAAGCGCTGCAAGAACTTGCAAGAACCTGCGCTACAGTTGCGCCATGACGCGACGGCTGGCGGTGGTGGCGCAGAAGGTCGGGGTCAGTGAGGCCACGGTCAGCCGGGTGCTCAACGGGAAGCCGGGCGTCTCCGAGGCGACGCGTGACGCCGTTCTCACCGCGCTCGACGTGCTCGGCTACGAGCGGCCCACCCGCCTGCGCGGGGAGCGCGCCCGGCTGGTCGGGCTTGTCCTCCCCGAGCTGCAGAACCCGATCTTTCCGGCGTTCGCCGAGGTGGTCGGCGGCGCACTGGCGCAGCAGGGCCTCACGGCGCTGCTGTGCACCAGCTCCGCGGGCGGGGTCAGCGAGGCGGCCTACGTCGACCTGCTGCTCCAGCAGCAGGTGTCGGGCGCGATCTTCGCCGGCGGGCAGTACACCGAGGCCGATGCCCAGCACGACCACTACCGCCTGCTGCTGCAGCGCAAGCTGCCCACAGTGTTCACCAACGCGGCCGTCGACGGTCTGGGCTTCCCCCAGGTCTCGTGTGACGACGGGGAGGCCGTCGAGCAGGCGTTCGGCCACCTGGTGGCCCTCAGCCACCAGCGCATCGGGCTGCTCCTGGGCCCGGCCGACCACGTGCCGTCGCAGCGCAAGCTGGCCGCGTTCGCCGCCGCGAACGCGCGGGCCGGACGCGCCGAGCACGACAAGTTCGTCGAACACGCCATGTTCTCGCTGGAGAGCGGCCAGGCGTCCATGCTGCGGCTGCTCGACCAGGGGGTCACGGGCGTCATCTGCGCGAGCGACCCGCTCGCGCTCGGGGCGATCCGGGCCGCGCGCCGGCGTGGCCTGTCGGTGCCCGGCGACCTGTCGGTGATCGGCTACGACGACTCAGCCCTGATGAGCTGCGTCGATCCTGCGCTCACCACGATCCGGCAGCCGATCGAGGCGATGGGCCGCGCGGCGGTCGAGCTGCTGGTGCACCAGATCGAGGGCAGCACGGTGCGCACGGCGGAGCTGCTGTACGAGCCGGAGCTCGTGGTGCGGTCCTCGACCGCTCCCTTCAGAGGAGATCATGTTCAGAAACCGACTTGATATAGTCGAACTCTTGCGTTGATCTGCTATTGATCGGTACCGTCCTCGCCACACGATCGGATGACGACGGGCGGGGTGGCGTGGGCGGGCAGGCATCGGACGAGCTGTGGTGGCGCGATGCGGTGATCTACGAGATCTACCCCCGCAGCTTCGCCGACGGTGACGGCGACGGCGTAGGCGATCTGCCGGGGGTCCGGTCCCGTCTCGGCTACCTGCGTGAGCTCGGAGTCGACGCCATCTGGTTCACTCCCTGGTACCTCTCGCCGATGGCCGACGGCGGCTACGACGTCACCGACTACCGTGCGATCGACCCCGCGTTCGGCACCCTCGCCGAGGCGGAGGAGCTGATCACGGCCGCGCTGGCCGTCGGCATCCGAACGATCGTCGACATCGTCCCGAACCACGTCTCCGACCAGCACCCCTGGTTCCAGGCCGCGCTGGCCGCGGCGCCGGGGTCACCCGAGCGGGCCCGGTTCTGGTTCCATCCCGGGCGCGGCCCCGGCGGCGACGAGATGCCGACGCGCTGGCCGTCGATGTTCGGCGGCGACACCTGGACCCGCACCAAGAACGCCGACGGCACGCCGGGTGAGTGGTACCTGCACCTGTTCAGCACAGGGCAGCCGGACCTCAACTGGAGCCACCCCGACGTCCGCCGCGAGCACCAGGACGTGCTGCGGTTCTGGTTCGACCGCGGCGTCGCCGGCGTGCGGATCGACTCAGCGGCGCTGCTGGTCAAGGACCCCGCGCTGCCGGAGATCCCGGCCGAACCCGGCCCTGGCGAGCACCCCAACACCGACCGCGACGAGCTGCACGAGATCTACCGCGGCTGGCGCGAGATCGCCGACTCGTACCCAGCCGACCACACCCCGGGCCGGCGGGTCCTGGTCGGCGAGATCTGGCTGCCCGACGTCGAGCGCTTCGTCCGCTACCTGCGGCCCGACGAGTTGCACACGGCGTTCAACTTCGACTTCCTGGCCCGGCCGTGGCACGCGGCGCAGCTGCGCGAGTCGATCGACGCCACGCTGGCCGCCCACGCGCCGGTGGGTGCGCCCGCCACCTGGGTGCTGTCCAACCACGACGTCACGCGGCCGGTCACGCGCTACGGCCGCGCCGAGTCCGGGTTCTCCTTCGCGGCCAAGCGGGCGGGCACCCCGACCGACCCGGAGCTGGGCATGAGGCGGGCCAGGGCGGCCGCGCTCCTGTCGGCGGCGCTGCCCGGCTCTCTGTACCTCTACCAGGGCGACGAGCTCGGGCTGCCCGAGTACGAGCAGCTCGACGACGAGCTCCGGCAGGACCCGATGTACCTGCGCTCCGCAGGCCTGGACCCGGGCCGGGAAGGCTGCCGGGTGCCACTGCCGTGGGCCGGTGCCCTCCCACCGTTCGGGTTCTCCCCGCCCGGGGCGCAGGCCACGTGGCTGCCGCAACCCGAAGAGTGGGCGGTGCTGACCGTCGCGGCGCAGGAGGCCGAACCCGGCTCGATGCTCGCGCTCTACCGCGCCGCGCTGCGGATCCGCCGCTCCGAGCCCGGCCTCGGGGACGGCCCGATGACCTGGTTGCCCTCCCCGGACGGCGTGCTGGCGTTCGCTCGCGATCAGTCCTTCACCTGTGTCGCGAACCTGTCAGAGCGGCCGGTGGCGCTCCCCGAGCACACCGCCGTGCTCCTGTCGAGCGCCCCGCTCACCGACGCAGGCGACCTGGGCACCGACACGGCGGCCTGGCTGCGCACGACCCCGAACATCCCGGACGCCGCAACTCGCGGTCGGCGAAGGAGAAGGAGCGACAATGAGGTCCATCCGTAAGGCCGCGACCGCGGTATCGGCAGTGCTGATCGCTGCCGGCCTCCTGGCCGCATGCAGCGCCTCGCCAGGTCAGCCGGATGCGGGTGGAAAGACCGCCATCACGGTGGTCAGCCTCAAGCCCGGTAGCGAGCAGTCCGCGTTCGACGCATTCGAGAACCAGGTCAAGCAGTTCGAGGCGGCGAACCCCGACATCGACGTGACCAGCCAGGAGTACGAGTGGACGGGTCCGACGTTCACCGCGCAGCTCGCCGGGGGAACCCTGCCCACCGTCTTCACCGTGCCCTTCACCGACGGTAAGTCTCTGATCGAGCGCGGCCAGTTGGCCGACCTGAGCCAGTACGTCCGGGCATTCGGCTACGCCGACAAGTTCAACCCGACCGTGCTGCGGTCCGGGCAGAGCGCCGACGGCGGGATCTTCGGGGTGCCGACGGCGGCCTACGGCGTCGGCCTGCACTACAACCGCACGCTCTTCACGCAGGCCGGGCTCGACCCGGACAAGCCTCCGACCACGTGGGACGAGGTGCGCAGCTACGCCAAGCAGATCGCCGAGCGCACCGGGCAGGCCGGCTACGCACAGATGACGCAGGAGAACACCGGCGGCTGGATGTTGACCTCGCTCACCTACGCCCTCGGCGGCCGGATGCAGGTCGCCAACGGCGACAAGGTGGAGGCCACGATCGACAATCCCGGCGCGCGGGAGGCGCTCACGCGGCTCCGGGAGATGCGCTGGCAGGACAACTCGATGGGCAGCAACTTCCTCTACGACTGGGGAAGCATCAACCAGGAGTTCGCCGCCGGCCGGATCGGCATGATCATGGCCGGGTCGGACATCTACGAGTCGCTGGTGCAGCAGAACAACATCAAGCCGGCCGACTACGGGCTCGCGGTGCTGCCGCTCGCCCCGGGCGGCTCAGCAGGCTTGCTCGGCGGCGGCACGCTGGCCGCGGTGAACGTCAAGGCCTCGCCGAAGCAGCAGGCCGCCGCGGCGAAGTGGATCGACTTCTACTACATGTCCAAGTTCCTGAAGCAGGACGCCGCGGTGCTCGACGCCAAGACACTGTCGGAGAGCAAGCAGCCGGTCGGCCTGCCGAAGCTGCCGATCTTCGACAAGGCGACCCTTGACCAGTACAACCAGTGGATCAAGCCGTACGTCAACGTGCCGCTTGCCCAGATGCGCTCCTTCAACGAGGGAATCTTCGACCAGGAGCTCGCTGGTGAGCCCACCGCGCACACCCAGGAGATGTACGCGGTACTCGACACGGTCGTGCAGGCTGTGCTCACGGACCCCGGGGCGAATATCGACGAGCTCCTGAGCACAGCCGACTCGGACGTCCAGGCGATCCTCGACCGAGGCTGAGCATGCGAACCTGGGTCCGGCGCGGCGGCCTGAGCACGCTGGTCTTCCTCCTGCCACTGCTGGTGATCTTCGGCGTGTTCTCCTGGCTGCCGATCGTCCGGGCGGCGGTCATGAGCGTGCAGCAGACCAACCTGGTGACTGCGCCGAAGTTCGTCGGGCTGGAGAACTTCCAGTCGGTGCTGGCCGATCCACTGTTCTGGACCGCGGTGCGCAACACCGGCGTGTTCGCGCTCATCGCACTGGTGTTCGGCTACCCGATCCCGCTCGTGGTGGCCGTGCTGATGGGCGAGGTGCGCCGGTTCCGCGGGCTGCTGAGCGCCATCGCCTACCTGCCGGTCGTGGTGCCGCCGGTGGTGGCGGTGCTCATGTGGAAGTTCTTCTACGACGCCCGTCCCGACGGGGTGTTCAACACCATCCTCGGCTGGGTCGGGCTGGGCCCGTACCGGTGGCTGCAGTCGGCCACCACCGCGATGCCGTCCCTCGTGCTGGAGGCCACCTGGGCGGCAGCGGGGGGCACGGTGATCATCTACCTCGCCGCACTGATCGGGGTGCCCGCGGAGCTGTACGACGCCGCCGACGTGGACGGCGCGTCGATCTGGCAGAAGATCTGGCACGTCACGCTGCCGCAGCTGCGCGGGGTGCTGCTGGTCACCCTGATCCTGCAGATCATCGGCACCTCCCAGGTTTTCCTCGAGCCGTTCCTGTTCACCGGGGGCGGCCCGGCCAACTCGACGCTCACGGTGCTGCTGCTGATCTACAACTACGCGTTCGGCTCCAGCCTTGGCGGCGACTACGGGGCGGCGACGGCCTTGAGCCTCATGCTCGCGGTGTTCCTGGCAGCGCTGTCCGCCGTCTACTTCTGGCTCACCCGATCCTGGAGCACCTCATGAGCACGCCGACCAGCATCCGACCCGTGGTCCCCGCCGGGCCGCAGCCGGTCGCCGTGGAGCCCGCTCCCCGGCAGCCCGCCCGGTGGTCCGTTCGGCGGGCCCGCCGACGGGCCGATGACCAGCCGCCGCGCGGGATCGTCTCGGACGCGGAGCGGCGCACGCCGTCCGTGCGGGTGGCGCTGCAGCTCATCCACGCCACGTTGCTGGCGCTGCTGCTGGTGATCGGGCTCGGGCCCATCCTGTGGCTGGTCAAGGCCTCGATCAGCACCACCCAGGACACCCTCCGCAGCCCGATGGCGCTGTTCCCGAGTGGGGTGGACTGGGCGAACCTGGCCACCGCATGGACAAGGGTGCACATCGACCTGCACTTCGCCAACAGCATGATCATCGCCTCGGGCTCCTGGCTCGTGCAGCTGATCGTCGCCACCACCGGCGGCTACGCGCTCTCGATCCTGCGGCCCCGGTACGGGCCGGTGCTGTACTGGCTGGTGCTCAGCACGCTGTTCGTCCCCGCGGTCGTGCTGCTCGTGCCGCTCTACCTGACCGTGCTCGACCCACCGCTCCTGGGGGTCTCGCTGATCAACACCTTCTGGGCGGTCTGGCTACCGGCCGGAGCGAACGCCTTCAACGTCCTGCTCACGAAACGGTTCTTCGACAACCTGCCGCGGGAGATCTTCGACGCGGCCAGGATCGACGGGGCGGGTCCGTACCGGATCTTCTGGTCGGTGCTGCTGCCGATGTCGCGACCGATCCTCGGCGTGGTGTCGGTGTTCGCCTTCATCGCGGCCTGGAAGGACTTCCTCTGGCCACTGCTCGTGCTGCCCAACCCGGACGTCCAACCGCTCTCCGTGCGGCTGCCCACCTTGGCCCGGTCGACCGAGCTGGACGTCCTGCTCGCGGCACTGATGATCTCGGCGCTGATCCCGATGGTGCTGTTCCTGGTGTTCCAGCGGACGTTCCTGCGCAGTGCGGGTCTGAGCGGAGCGCTCAAGGGTTAGAGCGTGTCCCGCGGATCTTGCTCGGTGGATGCGGTACACCTCGTTCGTGCTTGATCGTCATGACCTGACCGATGAGGAATGGGCCCGGCTGGAGCCACTTCTGCCCGATCAGACCCCGCGCCGGGGTGGCCGGTGGGCCGATCACCGCATGGTGATCAACGGTGTGTTCTGGCGGACCCGGTGCGGGCTGCCCTGGCGCGACGTGCCGCCGGTCTACGGACACTGGAAGACGGTCTATAACCGGCATCGCCGCGGGTCAGGCGACCAGACGTGGGTGCGGATCCTTGATGAGCTACGTCGCGACGCCGACATGGCCGAGGGCGCGGAGTGGATGGTCGGGGTTGACGCCGGGGTGGTCCGTGCTCACCAGCACGCCGCCGGTGCCCGCCACCAGTTCCCCGCCGATGTTGCCGAGGAGGTCGTCGCACCCCTGGAGCTGCACACCGGGGGCAGGGTCGGATGACAAGAAATCGGTGGCCGAGCCCAGCCGGGAGTCGCTCGGTCGGTCCCGGGGCGGGCTGACGTCCAAGATTCACCTCGCCGCGGACAGTCGTTGTCGTCTGATCTCGCGGGTCACCACCGCCGGTCACCGGCACGACTCGCTGGCGTTCGAGCCGGTGATGGTCGGGATCGCGATTCGCCGCCGTGGACCCGGCCGGCCTCGGACCCGACCCGGGCGGGTGCTGGGTGACATGGCCTACTCCAGCCGGGCGATCCGCTCCCATCTGCGACGACGCCGGATCACCGCGACCATCCCGGAGCCGACTGATCAGCGGAATAACCGACTGCGCCGTGGCCGCAGCGGCGGTCGACCACCCGGGTTCGACCCGGAGGGCTACAAGCAGCGCAACGTCGTCGAGCGTGCGATCAACAAGCTCAAGGGTCACCGTGCGGTGGCCACCCGCTACGACAAGCGCGACTACATGTTCCGCGGAACCGTCGATGTCGCCTCGATCAGGATCTGGCTACGCGACCCTGTCCCATGTTTCAAGGGACACGCTCTAGCCGAAGATGCGGCGGGACCGGTCGCGCTGGCGGCGCCCATTGCGGAGGTCCCACATCTCTGCGCAGAGCGCGCAGGGCTCTCCATCCGGAGCCGCCATCGGAGCTGCCGCGACGATGTGGCCGCAGACGGCCGAGTAGTAGCCCTCGGGCTGTGCGGCGCCCTTGGCGAGCTCGGAGTCGGGCACGGCGTGGGCTCGGCCGTCGCTGACACAGGTGACGGACACCGTCGCCGTCGACGGCGCGCCAACCGATCCCGGCTGCCGATGTGCTCTGCTCACGGCTCCCCCTCCGCACACAGTCGTCTGCCGGGTGTGCCCGAAAGCACACCGCCCGGTGGATCAGTCTGCCGTCTACCGCTTGCATCCGCAAGGGTGCCTGCAACAGCATCTGCAATTGCATCTGCAAGCCACACTCCTTCGGGATGGCACGTCCCGAGGGTCCGGACCGGTGGAGGATCGGACATGCATGACAACGACGGCAGCGAGGTCGCCGCTGATCAACTCCGCGGCGTCGCCTGGCGGAAGAGTCAGGCGAGCAACCCCAACGGTGACTGCGTCGAGCTGGCCCACCTCGCCAGCGGCTCGGTCGCGGTCCGCAACTCGCGGGACCCACGGGGACCTGCGCTCGTCTACACGCGTGCGGAGATCGCGGCGTTCATCCGAGGTGCAAAGGACGGCGAGTTCGACGACCTCATCGCCTGAGCGAACCGGACGCCGACCACGACGGACCGTTGGGGTCTATGATCCTCGGCCTGGAGGTGGCAGTGTTGCCGACCGGCTGCTATTTCGCCCGCTTTTCCGGGGCCCGACCGAGTTGTCAGGACAGGTTCGTCGTGAAGGTTGAGCTGTGAGGGCAGGGCCGGACACCTGGTCGCCGTCGGGTCCGCCCGATCCTGCCCAGCAGAGTGGGCCCACCGTCCTCCGCATCGTTCTCGGTACCCAGCTCCGGCGGTTGCGGGAGGCCAGCGGGATCACCCGCGAGGCGGCAGGAGACGCGATACGGGCTTCGCACGCCAAGATCAGCCGCCTGGAGCTGGGTCGGGTGGGCTTCAAGGAGCGGGACATCGTCGACCTGCTCGCGCTGTACGGCGTCACCGACGCCGCGGAGCGCGAGGAGTTCCTCGGTCTGGCCAGGCGGGCGAACGCGCGGGGCTGGTGGCACCAGCACGGGGACATCCTGCCGAGCTGGTTCGAGATGTACCTCGGGCTCGAGCAGGCGGCGAGCGTCATCCGCACCTACCAGGTCCAGTTCGTGCCCGGCCTGCTGCAGAGTGAGGAGTACGCCCGCAGCGTTATCCGGGTCGGCCACCAGGACGAGTCCGCCGACGAGATCGACCGGCGGGTACAGCTGCGGATGACCCGCCAGAAGATGCTCACGGAGCCCGGGGCACCCCAGTTGTGGGCCGTGATCGACGAGGCGGCGCTGAGCCGGCCGTTCGGCTCCCCGAGGGTCTTGCGCGAGCAGTTGGAGCACCTGCTCGAGATGACCTCCATGTCGAACGTCACCGTCCAGGTGCTCCCGTTCCGCTTCGGCATCCATGCCGCCGCGGGCGGCCCCTTCACGATCCTCCGGTTCGCCGAGTCCGACCTGCCCGACATCGTCTACCTCGAGCAGCTCAACAGCGCCGTCTACCTGGACAAGCGTCCTGAGGTCGAGGACTACCTCGCCGTCATGGAACGGGTGAGCGTCCAGGCCGAGACGCCGGCCGACACGAAGGCCCTCCTGCGGGAGAAGCTCGCGGAAACGTGAGGGTGCTCGGCAGCCCGAGGTGCGGCTCAGGTCACTTCCGGCCCATACCGGCCGCATAGAGCGTGTGCACCGGGCTGTCGGTGAGGGTGAGCCTGTCGGGGCGCCAGTCGTTGCCGTAGACCAGGCCCGGTTCGAGCATCTCGAGCCCTTCGTAGAAGCGGCGGAGCTCGGCCCACGTGCGGAAGCGCCCCGACCCCAGGCCGCCCTCCAGGAACGCCTTCTCGAGATCCTTCGCCCGTGGCTCGTCGTCGTCCAGGAAGTTGCTGATCAGTAGGTAGGAGCCCTCGGTGAGCTGCTTCTTGAGCGCCTCCGCCGTGGCGTAGGCGTCGTCGTCGGTGAGGTGGTGCAGGATGCTCACGGCCATGACGGCGAACGGTTCGTCGAAGTCGATGAACTCCGTGACCGCGGGGTTGTCGAAGATCGAGCCCGGGTCGCGGACGTCGGCGGTGATCACAGTGGTCGTGTTCTCTTCGCTGAGAAGCGCTCGGCCGTGGGCGAGGACGATCGGGTCATTGTCGACGTAGACCACGCGTACGCCGGGGTCGACGCTGTGCGCGATCTCGTGCACGTTGCCCACGGTGGGCAGGCCCGAGCCGAGATCGATGATCTGACGTATCCCGGCCTCGCCCACGAGGTACCGCGTCGCCCGGCGCAGCAGGTTGCGGTTGTCCTTCGCGATCTGGCCCGTCTCCGGGACCGCCGCATATATCGCGTCGGTTACCCGGCGATCGACCTCGAAGTGCTCCTTGCCCCCGAGAATGTAGTCGTAGGACCGGGCGATCGACGGTGTGTTCAGATCCACTTCCGGAGGCGGCACCGTGCCGTCCAGGCCCCGGTTGCTGGAGGTGTTGTGTCTCCGGCCAGCCATCACATTCTCCTCCAACGGCGACATCGAAGGGCACCCGAGGCCGCTCCCGAAGATCGTGGGCGCAAGAGTAGCGCTAGACGGTGATGAGCTCGGTGCCGTGCAGCCCGAGATCGTCGAGCTGGGCCCGTACCTCCTGCTGGTAGATCGGGTTCATGAGGAGCA